>NZ_JBEPAL010000020.1:0-138311 GCF_040298625.1 Streptomyces sp. NPDC001532 | reverse complement strand
TTGGCGTGCTGCTTCTCCACCGCGCGGGCCGAGCCGGCGTGCGTCGCCTCCTCGATGCGGCGCTGGAGATCCGCGAGCTTGCCCGCGGTCGTGTGAAGGTCGATCTCTTCCGGCTCGGACATCGGGATGCGGCTCCCTGCCTGCTCAAAAGGGGGGACGGTTACTCATCCGTAGCGTAGTGGGGGGCCTACCGATCGGCAGTGCGGCGTTTACCACACCTAGGGTGGCTTGCATGACGCCGCGAGATGCCTCAGGAGACAGCCGCTGGTCGGACCTCGACCGGCCACCCCTCAACGCCGCCGCACTGCGCCGGGCCCTGGTCCGCGAGGGCGGACTCTGGTCCGGGGTGGAGGTGGTGCAGCGCACCGGGTCCACCAACAGCGACCTGGTGGCACGGGCCGCCGCCGGTGAGGTGTCCGAAGGGACGATCCTCGTCGCCGAGGAGCAGACCTCCGGACGGGGACGCCTGGACCGCCAGTGGACCGCCCCGCCGCGCTCCGGGCTCTTCT
The DNA here is from genome assembly GCF_040298625.1 of Streptomyces sp. NPDC001532. Lineage (NCBI taxonomy): Bacteria > Bacillati > Actinomycetota > Actinomycetes > Kitasatosporales > Streptomycetaceae > Streptomyces > Streptomyces sp. NPDC001532. The sequence continues at coordinate 137,802 of NZ_JBEPAL010000020.1, read as the reverse complement.
TCTCCGTCCTCCTGCGGCCCGCCGAGGTGCCGGTGGCCCGGTGGGGATGGCTGCCGCTGCTCACCGGTGTCGCCGTGGCGACCGGGCTGTCGCGGGCGGCGGGCGTCGACACGGCACTCAAGTGGCCGAACGACCTGCTGGTGACCGTGGGCGGCGAGGAGCGCAAGGCCGGCGGGATCCTCGCCGAGCGCTCCGGGGCCGACGGCGTGGTCGTCGGCGTCGGCGTCAACGTCACCCTGCGCGCGGAGGAGCTGCCGGTGCCCCAGGCGGCGTCGCTGGCCCTGGCCGGCGCCGTCGGGACGGACCGCGACCCGCTGCTGCGGGGTGTGCTGCGCGCGCTGGAGGACTGGTACGGCCGCTGGCGGTCGGCCGGCGGCGACCCGGCGGCGTGCGGCCTCCAGGAGACCTACGCGGCGGGCTGCGCGACGCTCGGCCGGGTCGTACGGGCGGAGCTGCCCGGCGACCGGTCGATCGTCGGCGAGGCGGTCGCCGTGGACGGCGACGGCCGCCTGGCCATCGCCACGAAGGAGGGCGTCCAGGAACCGGTCGGCGCGGGAGACATCGTCCACTTGCGCCCGGCGTGAGGGATGGGGGCCTGAGGGGGCGCGGGCTACTGCGCTCGCTAGCGGAGGCGGGCCGTCGCGTGATCGCCGTGGACTCGTGGCCGGCGGGAGCGATGCCGGCCTGAAGGGGCGCGGGGTACCGCGCGAGCGGTCGCGGGCGGCTCGCGTCCGAGAGGCGAGCGGTCGCGGGCGGCTCGCGTCCGGAAGGTGAGCGGAGGCGGGCTGTCGCGTGATCGCCGTGGACTCGTGGCCCGGCGCCGGCGATGCCAACCTGAAGGGGCGCGGGGAACCGCGCGACAAGCGACAGCCCGCCCGCGCAGACGGCCCGACACGGAGAACACAGGAGCCCAGGACAGACAACAGCCACCCCCCGCCACCCCCCTCACCTCACGGAGTGAGCTGGCGCACATCTGCCGTAGAGTTGAGGCCGGTCGATACCTGACCGTGGCAGATCGGAAGGGCAGCAGGCGTGACCGTCGACGACACGGGCTCCGACAAGGGTCGTAACCCAGAGCCCGACGGCACCGAACCCGGCGAAAACCCCCTCGCTCTCCGCCTCGAACAGCTCATCCTCGGTGCGGAACGCCGCTACACCCCCTTCCAGGCGGCCCGCAGCGCCGGCGTCTCCATGGAGCTGGCGTCCCGCTTCTGGCGGGCGATGGGCTTCGCCGACATCGGCCAGGCCAAGGCGCTCACCGAGGCGGACGTCCTCGCCCTGCGGCGGCTTGCGGGTCTGGTGGAGGCGGGGCTGCTGAGCGAGGCGATGGCGGTGCAGGTGGCCCGGTCGACCGGCCAGACCACCGCGCGGCTCGCCGAATGGCAGATCGACTCCTTCCTGGAGGGCCTGACCGAGCCTCCCGAGCCCGGCATGACCCGCACCGAGGTCACGTATCCGCTGGTGGAGCTGCTGCTGCCGGAGCTGGAGGAGTTCCTGGTCTACGTCTGGCGGCGCCAGCTCGCCGCCGCGACCGGCCGGGTCGTCCAGGCCGGCGACGACGAGGAGATGGTCGACCGCCGGCTGGCCGTCGGCTTCGCCGACCTGGTCGGCTTCACCCGGCTGACCCGCCGCCTGGAGGAGGAGGAGCTGGGCGAGCTGGTCGAGGCCTTCGAGACCACGGCCGCCGACCTGGTCGCCGCGCGCGGCGGACGGCTCATCAAGACGCTCGGTGACGAGGTGCTGTACGCCGCCGACGACGCGGGCGTCGCCGCCGAGATCGCGCTGCGGCTGATCGAGACGATGGCGAACGACGAGACCATGCCGGAGCTGCGTGTCGGCATCGCCTTCGGCACGGTGACCACCCGAATGGGTGATGTCTTCGGTACGACCGTGAACCTGGCCTCCCGGCTGACCTCGATAGCGCCCCGGGACGCCGTGCTGGTCGACAGCGCCTTCGCCGAGGAGCTGATCCGCACCGGCGAGGCCCCGGCCTCCGAGGCGGAGGCCGCCGAGGCCGCGACCGCCGCCGAGAAGGAGGGCGAGCAGCCGCCGACGTACCGCTTCGGGCTCCAGCCGATGTGGCAGCGGCCGGTGCGAGGCCTGGGCGTGGTCGAGCCGTGGCTGCTCAACCGCAGGGACGGGACGGCGTAACCGCTCAGCGGGAGAGCGGGTCCACACAGAGTCCGACGACCGGTACGCACAGCCCCGGGCCGTCGTCCGGGTGCCCCGGTGCAGGGGAGCCGGGGGACTGCGCGGGTGGCGGCGTGTGTTCCGGCTGCGGGGCGGTCCTCGCGGGTGCGGGCGGCACGGTGTGGGTGCCGGGGGTCGTGGGCGGCCGGTTCGGTGGCTGCGGGACGGTGGTGGTGCCGGGGGTGCTGCCCGCGGCGCGCCGGCCGGCGGCGGCCGGGGTCACGACCGGGACGGAGCGGGTGGCCGATGCCGTGGCCGCCGCCCCGCCCACCGCGGACGGCGTGGACGGCGCGGACCGGTCGGTGGCCGGCGTGGCGGGCAGCGTCGCGGCCGTGTTCGTCGCCCGTTCCGAGGTGCCGCCGGAAGCCGCCGGGTGCGGGCCGGGCCCGGTCCGCGCGCTTCCGAGGCCGCCGACGACGGCGGGGTCCGGGGCCAGTCGTACGAGGCTCAGCATCCCGGCGGCCACGGCGAGACCGCCGACGGCGAGCAGCAGCCCGCGGGAGCGCGGGCGGCGGTGCCGGCCACGGGCGGTGCGGGTCGCCGCGGTGGGCGCGGGGCCGGCGGCGCCGCCGGTTGTGGTCACGCCCCTCGTGTCGGTCGTCGTGTCGCTCGTCATGCGATCGCTCCCTCCCCGATGAGTGCGCCCCCGGTGCGCCGTGGCGGTGCACGCTATGCGCTCCCGGCGGCGCCCGGGGCGGGAGTCGGCGGGATGTCACTCGAACGGGGTGTCGGGGGGTGACGGAAGGTGCGGGCGGGCCAAGCTGTCGGCCTGCTCTTCTCCCGGCGGGGCCGGGCTGCGATGATCGGGGCAGAGTTGTTAACCCGCGTTAACCGGAGGGTGTCGTGAGCGAGGGCGTTGTGAGCGAGGAGCGGTTCGGGGAGTTCGTGCTGGTGCGGCGGTACCAGGACGGGCAGGTCGCGGAGCTGGCACTCGACCGGCCCAAGGCGATGAACGCGGTGTCCACCGAGATGGCGCGGTCCGTCGCCGGGGCGTGCGCGGCGCTCGGCGCGGACCGGGACGTCCGTGCGATCGTGCTGACGTCGACGCACGAACGGGCGTTCTGCGTCGGCGCGGACCTCAAGGAGCGGAACTCCTTCAGCGACGCGGAACTCCTCCGGCAGCGCCCGGTGGCGCGCGGCGCGTACACGGGCGTGCTGGAGCTGCCGCAGCCGACGGTCGCGGCGGTGCACGGGTTCGCGCTGGGCGGCGGCTTCGAGCTGGCGCTGTCCTGCGATGTGATCGTGGCGGACCGTACGGCGGTGCTGGGGCTGCCCGAGGTGTCCGTGGGCGTGATCCCCGGCGGCGGCGGGACCCAGCTGCTGCCGCGCCGGGTGGGCGCGGCACGGGCGGCCGAGCTGATCTTCACGGCCCGTCGGGTGGAGGCGCCCGAGGCGCGCGAGCTGGGCCTGGTCGACGTCCTCGTGGACGAGGGCCGCGACCGCGAGGAGGCCCTGGCTCTGGCCGGCCGTATCGCCGCGAACTCCCCGGTCGGCCTCCGCGCCGCGAAGCGCGCCCTGCGCCTCGGCCACGGCCTGGACCTCCGGGCCGGCCTGGAGGTCGAGGACGCGGCCTGGCGCTCGGTCGCCTTCTCGGGCGACCGGGCGGAGGGAGTGGCGGCCTTCAACGAGAAGCGGGCCCCGCGCTGGCCGGGCGAGTGACGGGCGCCTGCCGGCGGGTGGACGGGCTCCGGGTGCCGTTCGGGGCGGCGGCCCCCGGAGCTCCCCCCGATCACCCCAAGCGCCGCATCAACGTCCCCATTCCGGCAAAACATCCCTAGCCTGGAGCAATGGGTGAGGACAACCGGCTCGCGGACGTCGTCGCGCTGGCGCAGGGGATGGCCGCGGCGCGGACGCCGCGGGAGTCGTGGCGGGCCGCGGCGGCCGGGGCGTGCCGGGCGCTGGACGGGAGCTTCGCCGCGCTGTCGGTGTGGGAGCGGGAGCTGGGGCGGCTGCGGGTCCTGGTGAACGTGGGGGACCGGGCGCCGGACGAGCTGGAGTTCCCGGAGGACGAGACCTATCCGGTGCACCAGTTCGCCGAGATCACCGAGTTCCTGCACGAGCAGTGGGCCGCCGGAGGTGAGCCGGACGCCTGGGTGGAGACCGCCGACGGTCCGACGGAGGGCCGCGCCGGGTTCGTGCACGAGCGGGTCTCCGCGCTGCGCCGCCGCGGCCGCGGTTCCTGTGTGGTCGCGCCGATCGTGCTGCACGGGCGTGCCTGGGGCGAGCTGTACGTCGCCCGTCCGGCCGGCGCTCCGGTCTTCGGCCGCGCCGACGCCGACTTCGCGACCGTGCTCGCCGCCGTGGTGGCCGCGGGCATCGCCCAGACCGAGCGGCTGGAGGAGGCGCGCCGGCTGGCCTTCACCGACGCGCTGACCGGACTGGCCAATCGCCGCGCCGTCGACATGCGCCTGGACGAGGCGGTGGAGCGGCATCGCCGCGAAGGCGTGGCGGTCAGCCTCGTGGTCTGCGATCTGAACGGGCTCAAGCGGGTCAACGACACCCTCGGCCACGCCTACGGCGACCGCCTGCTGGAGCGGTTCGGCTCGGTGCTGTCCCTGTGCGGCGCGATGCTCCCGGGCACTCTCGCGGCCCGCCTCGGCGGCGACGAGTTCTGTCTGCTCGCGGTCGGCCCGAGCGCCGACGACGTGGTGAAGGTGGCCGACGAGCTGTGCCGGCGGGCGGCGGAGCTGGAGCTGGGCGAGGGTGTGGCCTGCGGGGTCGCCTCCACGGAGGAGTCCATCGGGGACGTCCGCTCGGCCCGCCGGCTGTTCCGGCTGGCCGATGCCGCGCAGTACCGGGCCAAGGCCGTCCGGGCGGCGAAGCCGGTGGTCGCGGGCCGGGAGGGGCCGGGCGACCCCGTCGTACGCCTGGCCGACGAGCCGTCCCGGGCGGGCAGCCCGGAGCGCCGCCGGTTCCGCGGGCGGCCGTAGCCGGATCCGGCGGGCCGGTAAGGGGTGAACCCGCACACCACTGGTGACATTTTCGAATTCACTGCGTACGCTCCTGAATATGGATATGCACACTGTGGTGGTGGGGACGTCCGGCGTCACCGCGTCCGACGTCCTCGCCGTGGCCCGCCGCGGCGCCCGTATCGAGCTCTCCGCCGAAGCGGTGTCCGCCCTCACCGCGGCCCGCGAGATCGTGGACGCGCTGGCGGCCAAGCCGGACCCCGTCTACGGCGTCTCCACCGGCTTCGGCGCCCTCGCGACCCGGCACATCGGCCCGGAGCTGCGCGCCCAGCTCCAGCGCAACATCGTCCGCTCGCACGCCGCCGGCATGGGCCCGCGGGTGGAGCGGGAGGTCGTACGGGCCCTGATGTTCCTGCGGCTGAAGACCGTCTGCTCCGGCCACACCGGCGTGCGGCCCGAGGTCGCGCAGACCATGGCGGACGTCCTCAACGCCGGGATCACCCCGGTCGTGCACGAGTACGGCTCACTCGGCTGCTCCGGCGACCTCGCCCCGCTCTCCCACTGCGCCCTGACGCTGATGGGCGAGGGCGACGCCGAGGGTCCCGACGGCACCGTCCGCCCCGCCGGCGAACTCCTCGCCGAGCACGGCATCACCCCGGTCGAACTGCGCGAGAAGGAAGGCCTCGCCCTCCTCAACGGCACCGACGGCATGCTCGGCATGCTGGTCATGGCCCTCGCCGACCTGGACACCCTCTACAAGTCCGCCGACGTCACCGCCGCCCTCAGCCTCGAGGCGCTGCTCGGCACCGACAAGGTCCTCGCCCCCGAGCTGCACGCCATCCGCCCCCACCCCGGCCAGGGCGACAGCGCCGCCAACATGCTGGCCGTGCTGGAGGGTTCGGGTCTGACCGGCCACCACCAGGACGACGCGCCCCGCGTCCAGGACGCCTACTCGGTGCGCTGCGCCCCGCAGGTCGCCGGCGCCGGCCGGGACACCCTGGCGCACGCCCGGCTGGTCGCCGAGCGCGAGCTGGCCTCGGCCGTCGACAACCCCGTCGTCCTTCCCGACGGTCGCGTCGAGTCCAACGGCAACTTCCACGGCGCCCCGGTCGCCTACGTCCTGGACTTCCTCGCCATCGCCGTCGCCGACCTCGCCTCCATCGCGGAGCGCCGCACCGACCGGCTGCTGGACAAGAACCGCAGCCACGGCCTGCCGCCGTTCCTCGCCGACGACGCGGGCGTGGACAGTGGCCTGATGATCGCTCAGTACACGCAGGCCGCTCTGGTCAGCGAGCTGAAGCGGCTGGCGGTACCGGCGTCCGCGGACTCCATCCCGTCCTCCGCGATGCAGGAGGACCACGTCTCCATGGGCTGGTCGGCGGCGCGCAAGCTGCGCACGGCCGTGGACAACCTCACCCGGGTCCTCGCCGTCGAGCTGTACGCCGCCACCCGCGCGGTGGAGCTGCGCGAGGGGCTGACCCCCGCCCCGGCGACCCGCGCGGTCCTCGAAGCGGTCCGCGCGGCCGGCGTCGAGGGCCCCGGCCCGGACCGCTTCCTCGCCCCCGACCTCGCGGCGGCCGACGCCGTCGTGCGCGACGGACGGCTGGTCACGGCGGTGGAGACGGTCACCGGACCGCTGCGCTAGCGTCCCGCGGGCACGACGAAGGGCCCCGTCCGGCACGCGGACGGGGCCCTTCGGCGGTGTTACTTGAGCTTGCCGCCCTGAGCCTGGACGAGCTTCGCCGGAACGGCGTACTTGTCGCCGGTCATGAGCGCGCCGAGGTTCAGCGTGTAGTACGTCGCGATGGTGTTGCCGTGCCGCACGACCTCGGCGTGGACGTCGCCCGCCTCGCCGTCCATGTCGCTGGTCACCGCGAACGCCACGGACTCGTCACCGGCGCCGGAGGCCTTCTCCTCGGTCACCTTGGTGGCCTTCTGCTCCTCGCCCTGCGAGGTGCCCGTGAAGCCGCCCGCGCAGTTCTCGACCGCGTCGGCGACGGACTTCATCGTCTGCTCGGCGCCGTCACCGTCGTAGGAGGACAGCCCGACGACCGTGAAGTTGACGCTCATGGCGTCGGCCATCGCGTCCTCGGCCTCGCCCTCGGTCAGGTCCTCCAGGGACTTGGAGGCCGTGTCCGTCGGGCTCTTCTCCTCGGTGGCGCTGGTGTTCGTCTCGGCCGCGGCGTCGCCCGGGGCGAGACCGCTCATGACGTACGTCAGCGGCAGGCACTTCTCGTCCGTCTTGACGTCGTCCTTGGTCATGACCGTGGACTTGTCGAGCGGCTCGACCTTGAACCCGTCGACCTCGCCGTCGGCGATGATCAGCTTCTTCAACTCCGCCGCGCTCAGCGCCTTCGCGGAGGAGGACTGCTCGTTCGAGCCGGCGCCCTTGTCGCCACCCGACTCGCTCTCCGAACAACCCGTGACAAGGGCGAGCGATAGCACGCTCACGACAGCCGTGGCGCCGAGCCGCGCACCCGATGATCTCTTCATGAGCGGACTATGAAGGCCAGGTCAAGAGCACGTCAAGTCGGATTATGTACCGGGAGTTAGAGGCTGAGACGTTCCCGGCGCACCGAATACACCACGAAACCGGCGCCCATGGTCAGACAGAACGTGCCGCCGACGACGTACGGCGTGCTGTCGAAACTGCCGGTGTCGGCGAGCCGCGGCACGCTCTCGGAGGTGGTTGGCGAGGCCGCCCGGGCCTGCGTCGTCCGCGTGGCCGAGGGCTGCTCTCTCGCCGGATCGTCCGAGGTCGCGTTGGCGGAGGGGACGAACCACAGGGCGCCCAGCAGGGTGCCCGCGGCGGTGGCGGTCAGCAACGGACGGCGAGCGGATGACACGGAATATCGATCCCCTTGTAGCGCTGGCGAATTGGCCGTGTGGGGGCGATGTTAGTGAAAGTCGCGGGTCACGGGAAAGTCACGGGAGCGCCGGGCCGTACGCTCCGGACATGAGCACTCCAGAGACATCACGATTTGTCCGGCTTCGCGTGGAGCTCGTTCTCGAGGTCGAGGACGCCGACGCCGTCACCAAGGCCGCGCTGCGCCGGATCGCCGGCGAGACGGATATGCCGGCCGACGAACGGGTACACGCCGAGAACGCTGTGACGGAGGACACCGCGGAGGCCCTGGCCTATCTCGTCGACCCGTTCGACCTGGTCGGCGAGGTGCCGGGCATCGAACTCCAGCAGGCCTCCTGGAGCAGCGAGCTGGTGGACTACGACCCGGATTCGCCGGACTGGGACCTCGGCGAGGATGATGACGACGAGGACGACGACGAAGTGGACGACGAGGACGACGAGGGCGCGGACGGCCGCCGGACGTCGGGCGGCTGAGCGCCGCGGGGAAAATTGATGACCCCGGGCGGCAACCGCCACCCGGGGTTTTCTCGTCTCATGGGGCGCACTGACCGACACCCGCACCATCCGCCCTGGCGCGGACGTGGTGTGCCCCACACATGCGAGGCATGTGGAACGGGACGAACCGGTCGTAGCGTTGAAGCTCTTAACGGGGACTCTCGGGGTTTTGGGGAATCGGCAACGATGGAGAAGCGTGTGATGACGAACAGTAAGCGGCGCAAGGGCCTGACGGTCGCGTCCGCACTGCTCGGCGGTGTGCTGGTGCTCTCGGCCTGTTCCGGCGGCGAGGACGCCTCCGGCGACGACGGCAGCGGCAACGACACCTCGCAGGCCAAGGTCGACGAGGCCGCGGCCCAGAAGACCTCCGAGGCCCAGATCGAGATCACGCCGAAGGACGGCTCGACCAACGCCTCCATCAACAACTCCGCCACCGTCACCGTGAGCAAGGGCACGCTCACCGAGGTGACCATGACCACGGCGGACGGCACCGCGGTCGCCGGCGAGATCGCCGCCGACAAGACCAGCTGGAAGCCGAGCGTCCAGCTGGAGCGCGCGACCGGCTACAAGATCGCCGTGACCGCGGAGGACGCCGACGGCCGCGAGGCCCACGAGAACGCCTCCTTCACCACGGTCTCCCCGGACAACAGCTTCATAGGCAGCTTCACCCCGGAGGACGGCTCGACGGTCGGCGTGGGCATGCCGGTCTCGATCAACTTCGACAAGGCGATCACCAACAAGGCGGACGTCCAGAAGGGCATCACCGTCTCCAGCAGCAGCGGCCAGGAGGTCGTCTGCCACTGGTTCAACGCCAACCGCATGGACTGCCGCCCCGAGGACTACTGGCAGGAGGGCTCCAAGGTCACCCTCAAGCTGGCCCTCGACGGCGTCGAGGGAGCCGAGGGCGTCTACGGCGTCCAGCAGAAGTCGGTCTCCTTCACCATCGGCCGCAACCAGGTGTCCATCGTCGACGCCGAGACCAAGCAGATGAAGGTCACGCAGGACGGGAAGGTCGTCAAGACCATCCCGATCTCCGCCGGCTCGCCCGAGAACACGACGTACGAGGGCCAGATGGTGATCTCCGAGAAGTTCAAGGAGACCCGGATGAACGGCGCGACCGTCGGCTTCACCGACGACGACGGCAAGGGCGAGTACGACATCAAGGACGTGCCGCACGCCATGCGCCTGTCGACGTCCGGCACCTTCATCCACGGCAACTACTGGGCCGCCGACTCCATCTTCGGCAGCGTCAACACCAGCCACGGCTGCGTCGGCCTGAACGACACCAAGGGCGCGGGCGACCCCGGCACCGAGGCCGCCTGGTTCTACGACAACTCGATCGTCGGTGACGTCGTGGTCGTGAAGAACACCGGCGACAAGACCATCGCCCCGGACAACGGCCTCAACGGCTGGAACATGGACTGGGCGCAGTGGAAGGCCGGCTCCGCCGTCTGACGCCCGCTCAGCCGCCCGCCCGGCACGCACTCCGGATGCCGCCTCCCCTCCCGGGGAGGCGGCATTCGCGCGTCCCAGGGTGTTCTCATCCTTCTCTTATGCCGGCCTTATCTCTTCATCACGCGCCGTCCCTAGCTTGCGGCGCATGTTCTTCACCTACCTGAGGCGCGAACTGCGCCGCCGCAGAAAGGCGGCCCTCGTCGTCGCCTCCGGGCTCGCGCTGGGCATCGCCCTGGTCATCGTGGTCAGCTCCGTGTCCTCGGGCATGGGCAAGGCCCAGGACAAGGTCCTCCAGTCGCTGTACGGGCTGGGCACCGACATGACCGTCACCAAGGCGGCCGAGCCCGCCGAGGAGGGGCAGCAGGCGGAGCGGCCGCGCTTCCAGTTCGACGCCCAGGACGAGGACTCCGGCGAGGAACAGAGCAGCGACCGGGTGATGGTCCAGGGCTTTGAGACCCTGTCCGCCGCCACCGTGCGGAAGGTCGCCGCGCAGGACGGTGTCTCGGACGCCGTGGGCGGGCTGAGCCTCCAGGTCATCAAGGTCAGCGGCGAGTTCACACGCGGTCAGTTCGAGCAGCAGCCCGGCAGCGGCGGCCAGCAGGGCGGCCCGGGCGGCGGCACCGGCGAGCAGGAAGGGCGGGTGCAGGGCGGCGGCGCCGAGTTCGACGTCAACAACTACTCGGTCTACGGCACCGACGTCACCCGGCCCGAGCTGGGCCCGCTGACCTCCTCCGAGATCACCAGCGGACGGACCTTCAAGGACTCCGAGACCAACGCGAAGGTGGTCGTCGCCGACGCCTCCTACGCCAAGGAGAAGAAGCTCGCCGTCGGCGACACCGTGACCGTCAAGGGCGTCAAGTTCAAGGTCATCGGCATCGCCACGCCGGAGAGCGGCGACGCGGCCGCCAACCTGTACATCCCGCTGAAGCGGGCCCAGACCCTCAGCGACTCCGCGAACAAGGTCACCACCATCTACGTCCAGGCGACCGACTCCCAGCGGATCGACGCCGTCAAGTCCCAGATCCAGAAGAACATCTCCGGTACGACGGTCACCACCTCCGCGGACCTCGCCGAGACCGTCTCCGGCTCCCTGTCCACCGCCTCCGACCTGGCGACCAAGGTCGGCAAGTGGCTGTCCATCGCGGTGCTCGTGGCCGCGTTCCTGGTGGCCGGCCTGCTCACCTCCTCGGCGGTGTCCCGGCGCGTGCGGGAGTTCGGCACCCTGAAGGCGCTGGGCTGGCGGTCCGGCCGGGTCACCCGGCAGGTGGTCGGCGAGGCCGTCGTCAACGGACTGGTCGGCGGTGTGCTCGGCATCGCCCTGGGCCTGGCCGGGGCGTACGCGGTGACCGCGGTGAGCCCCACCCTCCAGGCCGAACTGGGCGGCGCCGGCGGCGGCATGACCGGGCCCGGCGGCGGTGGCATGGGCCCCGGGCGGCAGACCGCCTCCCGGACCCTGGACGTGGCCCTCACCGCGCCGGTGAGCCTGACCACCATCGCGCTCGCCGTGGGCCTCGCGGTGGCCGGGGGACTGATCGCCGGAGCGTTCGGCGGCTGGCGGGCGTCCCGGCTGCGGCCGGCCGACGCGCTGCGCCGCGTCGAGTAGCCGACGCGCCCACGCCGACCCCCTCACCTTCTCCAGGAGCTGACTCATGTACGAACTCAAGGCCGTCACCAAGCGCTACACCCGGGGCAAGGAGGCCGTCGACGCCCTCGCCGGGGTCGACCTGACCATCGCCGACGGGGACCGCCTCGTCATCCAGGGGCCCACCGGCGGTGGCAAGTCCACGCTCCTCCAGATGCTCGGCGGCCTGGACCGGCCCAGCTCCGGAGAGGTCGTGCTCGACGGGACCGACCTGGCCAAGCTGTCCGAGGCCAAGCTCACCAAGGTGCGCAGCGAGAACATCGGCTTCGTCTTCCAGAGCTTCAACCTGATCCCCACGCTCACCGCGCAGGAGAACGTCGAGACCGCTCTGGTCCCCCTCGGCGTGAAGCCCGAAGAGCGCCGCGAGCGGGCCGCCGAGGCGCTGACGTCGGTCGGTCTCGGGGAGCGGCTCGGGCACCTGCCGGGCGAGATGTCCGGCGGTCAGCAGCAGCGGGTGGCGATCGCCCGGGCGCTGGTGAAGGAGCCCAAGGTGCTGCTCGCCGACGAACCCACCGGAAACCTCGACGAGTCGACGCGCGACGAGATCATGGACGTCCTGGAGCGCATGTGGAAGGAGCTGGGGCTCACCTTCATCATGGTGACCCACGACTCCACGCTCGCGAAGAAGGCCCCGCGCCTGGTGACGATCCGGAAGGGAAACATCACCGTCAAGGAGAACAACTCCTGACGAACGGTGTCCGACGTTCCGTCAGTTCGCTCGTGTGTGCGTCGTTTCTATAGCGAACTCGTGACACGGACCGGTCTTGAGGCCTCTGATCATCCCCCGGCATACTTCCAGTTCCGGGGGATGCACGAGCGCATGTGCGGGACCACCCCCGGCCGGGTGAACGGGGAATTCGCCCGGAACCTCAACTCCAGGGGGAGTTTTGCGCGCACAAATGAAGAGAGCGGGCGCTGCCGCGGTCGCCACCGCGGCCGCCGTGGCCCTCGCCGCGGGGCTGACCACCCCGGCCTCGGCGAAGCCCGCCAAGCCCGCGGCCGACGGTGCCGAGCTGACCGGCCGGCACCACATCACGCTGATCACCGGTGACCGGGTGACGCTGGACGCCAAGGGGCGTGTCGTCGCTCTCCAGCCGGCCGAGGGACGCGAGCACATACCCGTCCAGGTCCGCAAGACGAGCGGACACACCCTCGTCATACCCGCCGACGCGGCCGCCCTGGTCGCCACCGGCAAGCTCGACCAGCGGCTGTTCGACATCACCGAGCTGAACAAGTCCGCCACCCGCAAGGCCCAGCAGAAGGGCCTGAAGGTCATCGTCGGCTACCAGGGCGCCGCCGGCGCCACCAAGGCCGACGTCCGGGACGCGGGCACCCTCCGCCGGACCCTGAAGTCCCTCAACGCGGACGCGGTGCAGACCCCGTACCAGGACACCCACGAGCTGTGGGACGCGCTGACCAACGGCAGCCGCACCGCCTCCGGCATCGCGCACGTCTGGCTCGACGGCGTCCGCCGGGTCACCCTCGACAAGTCCGTCGCGCAGATCGGCGCCCCCAAGGCGTGGGCGGCCGGCTACGACGGCAAGGGCGTGAAGATCGCCGTACTCGACACCGGTGTCGACGCCACGCACACGGACCTCAAGTCCCAGGTCGTGGCGTCGAAGAACTTCACCAAGGCCGCCGACGCCACCGACAAGTTCGGCCACGGCACCCACGTCGCGTCCATCGCGGCCGGGACCGGCGCCAAGTCCGGCGGCAAGTACAAGGGTGTCGCGCCCGGCGCGCAGATCCTCAACGGCAAGGTCCTCGACGACTCCGGCTCCGGTGACGACTCCGGCATCCTCGCCGGCATGGAGTGGGCGGCCGAGCAGGGCGCCGACGTCGTCAACCTCAGCCTCGGCGGCCCCGACGGACCGGAGGTCGACCCGCTGGAGGCGGCGGTCGACAAGCTGTCCGCCGAGAAGGGCATCCTCTTCGCCATCGCCGCCGGCAACTCCGGCCCCGAGTCGGTCGGTTCGCCCGGCAGCGCGGACGCCGCCCTCACCGTCGGCGCCGTCGACGACAAGGACCTGCTGGCGGACTTCTCCAGCACCGGCCCCCGGGTCGGCGACGGAGCGATCAAGCCCGACGTCACCGCGCCCGGCGTGGACATCACGGCCGCCTCCGCCAAGGGCAGCCTCATCGCGCAGGAGGTCGGCGAGAAGCCGGCCGGCTACCTGACCATCTCCGGCACCTCGATGGCCACCCCGCATGTCGCGGGCGCCGCCGCGATCCTCAAGCAGCAGCACCCGGAGTGGACCGGCACCGAGATCAAGGCCGCCCTGACCGGCTCCACCAAGGGCGGCGCGTACACGCCGTTCCAGCAGGGCTCCGGCCGGATCCAGGTCGACAAGGCGATCAAGCAGACCGTGGTCGCCGAGCCGGTCTCGGTGAGCTTCGGCGTCCAGCAGTGGCCGCACACCGACGACAAGCCGGTCACCAAGCAGCTCACCTACCGCAACCTCGGCACGCAGGACGTCACCCTGACCCTGTCCGCCAAGGCCACCAACCCCAAGGGCCAGGCCGCCCCGGCCGGCTTCTTCACGCTCGGCGCCACCAAGGTGACCGTCCCCGCGGGCGGCAAGGCCGCCGTGGACTTCTCCGTGAACACCAAGCTGGGCGGCACCCTCGACGGCGCCTACTCGGCGTACGTGACGGCGACCGGCGGCGGCCAGACGGTCCGCACCGCCGCGGCCGTGCAGCGCGAGGTGGAGTCGTACGACCTCACCGTCCAGCACATCGACCGTGACGGCAACCCGGCGAAGAACTACAGCACCAGCGTCTCCGGTCTCACCGGCCTCGCCGCGAACAGGTGGTTCCAGCTCCACGACGCCTCCGGCACCGTGAAGATCCGCGTCCCCAAGGGCGGCTACGTCCTGGACGCGGCCCTCTTCCAGGACCCCGAGGACTTCACCAAGGGCGCCGACTGGCTGGCCCAGCCGAAGCTGAGCATCACCAAGAACACCACGGTGACCGTCGACGCCCGCAAGGCCAAGCCGGTGAACATCACCGTGCCCGACGCGGCCGCCAAGTCCGAGTTCGCCTCCCCCGACTACACGATCGAGACGGGCAACACCACGTACTCGTTCGGCTGGTGGATGGACTCGTACAGCAACTTCCGCTCCGCGCACCTCGGCCCGCAGGTCACCGACGGTTCGCTCTCCCAGCAGTGGGCCGGGCACTGGACCGCGGGTGACGACGAGCAGTACGACACCACCGTCGGCGCCGAGGTGAAGCAGCTGGCCACCGGCTACACCAAGCACTACAAGGCCTCCGACCTCGCCCACGTCAAGGTCGCCATGGGCGCCCCGACCCCGGGCAAGAAGGGCGCGCTCTCCGCCGTCGGGTGGCTGCCCGGCAGCTTCGGCGCCTCGTCCATCGCCATCCCGCAGAAGCTCCCCGGCACCCGCACGCTCCACCTGTCCACCCAGGGCGGCGTCAAGTGGGACCTGGAGTTCGAGCAGTACGGCGGCGTGGACGCCGACGGCTGGCCCATCTCGGAGGCGTACTACGACCTCGGCTCCAACCAGACCTTCAAGGCCGGCAAGGACTACTCCAAGACCGTCCACAAGGCCGTCTTCGGCCCGACCCTCAACAGCGAGTTCGGCCTCTACCGGGACGGCAACGAGATCTACGGCTACCTGCCGCTGTTCGCCGACTCCAAGAAGAACCCCGGCTCGTCCCTGTTCACCTCGGTGAACACCACCCTCTACCGCAACGGCACCAAGGTCGGCTCGCACGACGACCCGCTGTTCGGCGAGAAGGCCTTCAAGGTCCCCTCCGGTGACGCCCAGTACAAGCTGACCACCTCGGTCAAGCGGACCACCAAGGTCGCCGCCGCCTCCACCCGGATCGACGCCAGCTGGACCTTCCGGTCCAAGAAGCCCGCCGACCTGGCCAAGCTCCCGGCCTCCACCGCCCGCTTCAACGCGAGCACCGGCCTGGACGGCAAGGTCACCGCCGGCAAGACGGTCACCTTCCCGGTCACCGTCGAGGGCGCGGCGGCCAAGGGCAACCTGAAGTCGCTGTACGTCTACGCCTCGTACGACTACGGCCAGACCTGGAAGAAGCTCACCGTCACCGGCGGCAAGATCACGGTGAAGAACCCGGCGAAGGGGAAGGCCATCTCCTTCCACGCCAAGATCACTGACAAGAAGGGCAACAAGTCCACGATCTCGATCTACAACGCCTACTACGGCAAGTAGTCAGAACGTGACCTTCTGAGGCCCCGGCGTCGTCGTCACAGCGACGGCGCCGGGGTCGTCGCGTCCGCCCCCCAGCTGGCCAGCAGCCGCAGCGCCTCGGCCGACGGCGAACCCGGCTCCGCGTGATACGTCACCAGCGACTGCTCGCCGTCGTCGACCATCCGGAACGTCTCGAAGGACAGCGCCAGCTCACCCACCAGCGGATGGCGCAGCAGCTTCGCGCCGTACGCCTTCTCCTTCACATCGTGCCGCGCCCACAGCCGCCGGAAGTCCTCGCTCTTCACCGACAGCTCGCCCACCAGCGCCGACAGCCGCGGATCGTCCGGGTGGCAGCCCGCGTCCATGCGCAGATAGCCGACCACGTCCGACGCCTTCTGCTCCCAGTGCACGAACAGATCCCGGTACTCCGGGTTCAGGAACACCATCCGCGCCCAGTTCCGCTCCCGGTCCGGCAGCCGAGACCAGTCGCCGAAGAGCGCCGCCGCCATCCGGTTCCACGCCAGCACGTCCGAGCGCCGCCCCACGACATACGCCGGGACGCCCTCCATCGAGTCCAGCAGCTGCCGCACCGCGCTCCGCACCTGCGGGGTGCGCGCCGCCGGCCGCCGCTTGTGCTGCCTCGGCTTCGCCAGATGCGTGAGATGGGCGTGCTCCGCGTCGTTCAGCCGCAGCGCACGGGCGATCGCGTCCAGCACCTCCGCCGAGACGTTCCGCCCGTTGCCCTGTTCCAGACGGGTGTAGTACGCCACCGACACCCCGGCCAGCTGCGCCAGCTCCTCGCGCCGCAGCCCCGGTACCCTGCGGTGCCGCCCGAAGTCCGGCAGCCCGACGTCCTCCGGCTTCAGCCGGGCCCGCCGGGTGCGCAGGAACTCGCTGAGCTCGGCCCGCGGGTCCAGCCCGGCCCCGAGGTCGTCGGCGGGCTCCCGCTCGGGTACGGCGTCGTCGAGCTGTGCGTCCATACACTCCAGTATTCACGGTCGTACGCACCCCATCCTGACCCCGCCAGTGGTACGCACAGCGAACGTACGCAAAGCCGTGGCCTGGGTAGGACGGCGCGCAGCGGACACCCTGGAGGATGTGCCCGGACGGAACGGAAGGCAGCCGGGCACGGAACCCTTCCTAGGAGACCCCCCGGCATGACCACTGTCGCCGCATACGCCGCCCCCGCCGCCAAGGCTCCGCTGGAGCGGACCACCATCGAGCGGCGCGAGCTCGGCGAGTTCGACGTCCTCATCGACATCAAGTTCGCCGGAATCTGTCACAGCGACATCCACCAGGCCACCGAGGGCTGGGGCGAGGCCATCTTCCCGATGGTCCCCGGCCACGAGATCGCCGGCATCGTCACCGAGACCGGCCCCGGCGTCACCCGCTTCGCCGTCGGCGACCGCGTGGGCGTCGGCTGCATGGTCGACTCCTGCCGCGAGTGCGAGAACTGCAAGGCCGGCCAGGAGCAGTACTGCGTCAAGGGCAACGTCCCGACGTACAACGGCATCGGCAAGGACGGCCTGCCGACCCACGGCGGCTACTCGGAGAAGATCGTCGTCGACGAGAACTACGTCGTCCGCATCCCCGACGGCCTCTCCCTCGACGTCGCCGCGCCCCTGCTGTGCGCCGGCATCACCCTGTACTCGCCGCTGAAGCGCTTCGGCGCCGGCCCCGGCAAGAAGGTCGCCGTCGTCGGCCTGGGCGGCCTCGGCCACATGGGCGTGAAGATCGCGCACGCGCTCGGCGCCGAGGTGACCGTGCTCTCGCAGTCGCTGCGCAAGAAGGACGACGGCCTCAAGCTGGGCGCCGACCACTACTACGCCACCAGCGACCCGAAGACCTTCGAGGAGCTGGCCGGCACCTTCGACCTGATCGTCTCCACGGTCTCCGCGCCGCTCGACTTCGGCGCCTACCTGTCGCTGCTGAGGACCGAGGGCACGCTCGCCAACGTCGGCGCCCCCGAGGAGCCGGTCTCGCTCAACCTGTTCTCACTGATCGGCGGCGGCAAGTCGCTCGCCGGGTCCATGATCGGCGGCATCGCCGAGACCCAGGAGATGCTGGACTTCTGCGCCGCGCACGGCATCGGCGCCGAGATCGAACTGATCCGCGCGGACCAGATCAACGAGGCGTACACGCGGGTCCTCGCCAGCGACGTCCGCTACCGCTTCGTCATCGACACCGCGACGATCTGACGCGACCGACGCGACCGACGCGCACACGACGCACACGAGCACGAAGAACGGCGGCGGGGCCCGGCCCCGCCGCCGTTTCGCGCGCCGCGCGGATCAGACGTCCGCCGACGCCACCCCGATCGGGCAGGAGACACCGGTGCCGCCGATGCCGCAGTAGCCCGCGGGGTTCTTGTCGAGGTACTGCTGGTGGTAGTCCTCCGCCGGATAGAACGGCCGGCCGTCCGCCGGGAGGATCTCCGTGGTGATCTCGCCGTACCCGGAGCCCGTGAGGACCTTCTGGTACGAGGCGCGGGAGGCCTCGGCGGCGGCCGCCTGGGCGGGGGAGTGGGTGTAGACCGCCGAGCGGTACTGGGTGCCCACGTCGTTGCCCTGGCGGAAGCCCTGGGTCGGGTCGTGGGACTCCCAGAAGGTCTTCAGCAGGCGGTCGTACGAGATCACCGCCGGGTCGAAGACGACGCGCACGACCTCGGTGTGGCCGGTCAGACCCGAGCAGACCTCCTCGTACGTGGGGTGCTCGGTGTGGCCGCCCTGGTAGCCCACCAGGGTCGTGTACACACCCGCCGGGAGCTGCCAGAACTTACGCTCGGCGCCCCAGAAACAGCCCAGGCCGAAGTCGGCGACCTCCAGGCCCTCCGGGTAGGGGCCGAGGAGCGGGGTGCCGAGGACGGTGTGCCGGTCGGGGACCGAGAAGGCCGGTTCCGGACGGCCCTTGAGCGCCTGCTCGACAGTGGGCAGGACGGGCGTACGTCCGAAGAGCATGGAAATACCTCCTTGTGCCGGGCGGTGCCCGCTACAACGCCCGGCCCGGCTCTCAGATTCCGCCGCGCGCCTTCAGCACCTGCGCCGCGCTGTAGTCGCGCTCCCCGGTGTAGGCCCTGATCATGCCCTCGCGCCCGCCCCGGTACGACCACGGCACCGCGTCGATGTGGCCGTCGACCAGGCGGAACTGCTCCACCGCGGCCTCGTGGCGGTCCTGCCAGAACAGCAGGCTCGCCAGCAGGTGGCGCACGTGCGGGATCCGCCGGTCGCCGGGGTCGGCCGCGGCCGCGGCGGCCACGTCGGCCAGGGCCGCGTCGACCGCCGCGACGATCTCCGGGCGCTTGTAGTACGCGTCCCGGTTGAGGTCGTCGTGCGCGATCTCGTACTCGAAGCACGCCTTGAGCGGCAGCACGCTCAGCAGCTGTCCCGGCGCGCCCTTCTCGGCCGCCGACCGGGCGAACTCCTCCGCCAGCTCGTGCGAGCCGCGCCACTTGGCGCACCAGTACTGGAGGGCGGCGGAGTGCGCGGCCAGGTGGTGCGGGTCGCGCGTGACGATCTCCGTCCAGATCTTCTCGAAGCGGTCGTGGGGATAGCCCAGGCCCATCGCCAGCGGTATCTCCACGATGAACGGGCACGGGTCGTCGCCCGCCAGCGACTGGGCGTGCGCACAGGCCTCCTGTGCCTGCCGCAGCACCCGGTGGAAGCCGTCGAACTGCTCACCGGTGGTGTACTTCGCCTGCGCCGAGCCGCGGATCTCCCAGGCCAGGTCGATCAGCGACTCCGCGTGCACCAGGGCCGCGCCGGGGTCCTGCGGGCGCGCTGCGCGCCAGGCCAGCAGCCAGGAGTCGTCCTTGACGGCCTCGCGGGCCAGCACGCTGGAGCGCCGGTCCCGCTCCTGCCAGTCCTGTCCGGCCCCGGCCAGGAAGTCGGCGCCTGCCTGCCAGTTCCCCGACCTGACCGCCTCCCGGACGGCGGTGACCTCGGGGTCGGGGGCCTGGTCGTGGTCGGTGTCGAGCCGTTCGCCGGGCAGGAAGCCCAGCTTGGCGGCGGCCTTCGGCAGGTCCGCGGTGCGTACGCCGCCCTGTCCCTTGGTGTGCCTGCGGAACCAGACGACGACCACGATCAGGAGGACGACGAGGGGAAGCGTGATGTGCATGGGTGAGGGTGTCCTTGGGTGAGGGGTCGGGGCCGGGGCCGTCAGTGCGCCGGGGTCGCCGGGGGTGTCGCGGTGGCCCGGGGCGGCGTGGTCAGGAGCCCGCGCAGCTCACCGGTGTCCGGCAGGTCCGCGACCGCCGCGTCCAGCGCCTGCTCCAGCCGCCGCGCGTGGCCGTCCGGCAGGCGCAGCCGGGCCGGGTCGGTCCAGGACAGCTCCCAGTGGGCCTGTCCCGCGCGGGCGAGTTCGGCGGTGACCAGGCGGGCGAGGCGGGCGCGCAGCTGCGGCCGGGCGAACTCGCGGGCGGCGCGGCCGGTGGCGGCCTCGGCCTCGGGGGACTTGGGCAGCAGCTCGGCCAGCTGCCACAGCCGGCCCGCGTCGGCGGCGTCCAGGAACGCGGTCAGGGTGCCGTCGCCGCCGTGCACCCGGGCGACGGCCCGGCGCAGCGGCTCGGCGTCCTGGTCGGCCTGCCAGAGCATCGACTCCCGCACCAGCTGCGGCCAGTCGGCGGTCCGCCTCAGCCGCAGTGCCTCCGGGGTGAGGACGACCGGCTCCAGGTCGGCGAAGGCCCGGTCCGGGTCGCCGAGCAGGGCGAGTGAGGGGCGGGCGGCGGTGCCGGAGCGGCCGTCGTCGGGGAGCTGTTCGACGTGGGCCACGCGCTCGGCGACCGGCGGATGGGAGTCGAACGGCGTCCGCTCGTGCGGCGGCGGGGTGCGGCGCATCTCGTCGAGTTCGGCGGCGCGCTCGGCGAGCAGGTGCCGCAGCCCGCCGAAGACCTCGCCGGGCGGCGGCAGCAGTCCGGCGCCGGTGCCGAGGGTGGCGTACGACTGGAGGTAGAAGTCCTGGGCCGCGTCCAGGACCGGGATCTCGCGCAGCGCGGAGGCGGTGGCGTCGCGGCCGGCGATGCGGGCGGCGGCCAGGTCGGCGGCGAGTTCCTGGCGGCGGCCGTCGCTCTGTGAGGCGCGCAGGTAGAAGGTGCCGTACCAGAGGAAGGGCTTGGCGGCGAGGCGGTAGCTGAGGCCGGCCCCGCGGGTGTCGACCTCGCCCGTCTTCCGGCCCTTGGCGAGGCGTCTGGCGTTCTTCCTCTCCTGCCGGGCCCGCTCCTTGGCGGCCTTCTGGCCGGCTCGCTCGTGCAGGTTGGTGATGGTGCGCACGACCTGCCGCCGGCCGCGCAGGGTGATCGCGGAGAGGCGGGTGTCGTGGTGGGTGTAGTGCCCGAGCTCATGGGCGAGGACGGCCTGGAGCTGGGGTTCGCTCAGTCCCGTCATCAGCGGCAGGCCGATGTACATGCGGCGTCGGCCCGGGAGCAGGCCGAGGAGCCGGGTGTCCTCGCTGACGGCGGCGTTGACCTCGGCGGTGAGGACGATCTCGTCGGGAGCGCGGGTGCCGGTCCGCTCGGCGAGGTCGCGGACGGTCTGCCACAGTGCGGGCTCCCGCTCGGGGGTGACGGACAGGCCGGGCGGCGGCTCGTCCTTCGGGGTGCGCAGGGCGAACATGCCCTGCGCGACGGGGATCGCCACCAGGGCGCTGACGAACCAGATCTTGGCGGTGATGCTGCCGACACCGGCCTCGGCGACGGCCCAGTCGACGGCCACCAGGGCGCCGAGCATGACGAAGCCGAGCAGATAGAAGCCGGCGAGCAGGACGAGGGCGCGCAGCGCGCGCAGAGTTGCGCCCATGTCGGGCTGTTCCCCCCACAGCAGTGACTGAAAATGGACATGGCAAAGCGGTCGTGGGGGGAACGATGCCGCACCGCAGGTCAGCACGGCAACGGCATTAGATCAACGCATCGATCAACGCAGATCAACGCATCAGATCAACGCATGAGATCACCACATGGTGCACCGCGGAAGATCAGTGCGGCAGGGTCGCCGGGCTGCCGCCGTTCGCCTCGTAGCCCGCCACCGCCAGCGCGCGGTACACCGCGAACTCGGCGGCCGGGTCCGGGGAGAGGGTCCAGGGCAGGGCACCGACATGGCCGTCGACACGGACCAGCTGGTTCATCGCCTCCGCCCAGCGCTCGGCGCGCACCAGGAAGAACACCAGCAGATGGCGGACGTGCGCCAGCATCGGGTCGTCGGCGCGGGCCGAGTGCACGGCGTGCAGCGCGCCGTGGATCGCCTTGGTGACCACCTCGCTCCGGTAGAAGCCGCTGACCAGGTTCACCTCGGGCAGGTGCTCGAAGACCGAGAACAGCGGCATCGCCGCGAGCAGCGAGCCCTGCGGGGCGCGGGCCGCCGCGGCCTCGGCGAAGGAGGTGGCCAGCTCCTTGGAGCCGTGCCACTTCTCGCACCAGTAGTGCAGCGCGGCCAGATGGGCGCCCATGTGGTTCGGGGCGCGGTCCAGGATCCGCAGCCACAGCTGCTCGAACTCGGCGCGCGGATAGGTGAGCCCGCGGGCCACCGACAGTTCGACGATGTACGGGACCGGGTCGCCGGGGGCCAGCAGCGCGGCCTCGTCGCACGCCGCCTTCGCCTCCTCCATGATGATCCGGAACTCGTCCGTGCCCGGCGTCGCGGTCCGCCACGCCTGCTGCACCAGGAACTCGGCGTGCACCGCCGTGCCGCCCGCGTCCTTGGGCTGCTCGGCACGCCAGACCCGCAGCCACTGCCCGCCGGGCGCCTCGCCGGCGTTGCCGGGCCGCTGCTGGAGCTCCAGCGACGCGGCACCCGCGAAGGCCTGCACCCGCTGCCAGCGCTGCTCGCCGGCCGCCTCGGTGCCGGCCAGCAGCTGCGAGGCCGCGCGGTAGTCCTGGGTGCGCTGCACCAGGTCCAGCACGTCCAGCAGGTCCTGGTCGGGGCCGGGCATCCGGACGTCCAGCTCCTCCTGGCGCACGAAGCCGTAGTTCGCCGGGTCCGCGGCGTCCGGGTGGCCGGGCGGGACCTGCTCGATCATGCCGCGCCGGCGCCTCATGTAAGGGAGCAGCACGAAGCTCAGCATGAGCAGTGCCATCAGGACCCAGAGAATCTCCATGCCACCAGCGTTCCAGACGCCCGCGACAATTGGCCAACCCGGTCCGCGACCTGTGGAGAACCGCCTGTGGACAACGGGCCGGGCCCCGCACCGCCCGCCGGAGGCCCGAGCCGTCCGCCATCCGTCCCGTTCGCGCACTACGCTCGGTGCCCATGAGCGACAGGCACATCAGTCAGCACTTCGAGACGCTCGCGATCCACGCGGGCAACACCGCCGACCCCCTCACCGGCGCGGTCGTCCCGCCCATCTACCAGGTCTCGACCTACAAGCAGGACGGCGTCGGCGGGCTGCGCGGCGGCTACGAGTACAGCCGCAGCGCCAACCCCACCAGGACCGCGCTGGAGGAGAACCTCGCCGCCCTGGAGGGCGGCCGCCGCGGCCTCGCGTTCGCGTCCGGACTGGCGGCCGAGGACTGCCTGCTGCGCACGCTGCTCAGCCCCGGTGACCACGTGGTCATCCCGAACGACGCCTACGGCGGCACGTTCCGGCTGTTCGCGAAGGTCGTCGCCCGCTGGGGCGTGGAGTGGTCGGTCGCCGACACCTCCGACCCGGCCGCCGTACGGGCCGCGATCACCCCGAAGACCAAGGTCGTCTGGGTGGAGACGCCCTCCAACCCGCTGCTCGGCATCACCGACATCGCCGCCGTGGCCCAGGTCGCCCGGGACGCCGGCGCCCGGCTCGTCGTCGACAACACCTTCGCCACGCCCTACCTCCAGCAGCCGCTGGCGCTCGGCGCGGACGTCGTCGTCCACTCGCTGACCAAGTACATGGGCGGCCACTCGGACGTCGTCGGCGGCGCGCTGATCACCGCCGACGAGGGCCTGGGCGAGGAGCTGGCCTACCACCAGAACGCGATGGGCGCGGTCGCCGGGCCGTTCGACTCCTGGCTGGTGCTGCGCGGCACCAAGACGCTGTCGGTGCGCATGGACCGGCACAGCGAGAACGCCACGAAGATCGCCGACATGCTCACCCGGCACGCGCGCGTGACCGGCGTGCTGTACCCGGGGCTGCCCGAGCACCCCGGTCACGAGGTCGCCGCCAAGCAGATGCGGGCGTTCGGCGGCATGATCTCCTTCCGCGTCCAGGGCGGCGAGGAGGCGGCCGTCGAGGTCTGCAACCGCGCCAAGGTGTTCACGCTCGGCGAGTCCCTGGGCGGTGTCGAGTCGCTGATCGAGCACCCCGGCCGGATGACGCACGCCTCCGTGGCCGGCTCCGCGCTGGAGGTCCCGGCCGACCTGGTCCGGCTCTCCGTGGGCATCGAGAACGTCGACGACCTGCTGGAGGACCTCCAGCAGGCGCTCGGCTAGCCGGCGCCCCGCCTCCCGCGGCGCGGGAGGCTCACCAGCCCGTGAGCGGTGGAGTCGTCTCGGACGGCGGCTCCACCCACGGGTGGGCGGTGATCGCCCACACGGTGAACGCCACGGCCGCCGCGCACAGCAGCAGCCAGGCCAGCCGGCGGGCGGCCAGCCGGCGGCGCAGCATGGCGCCGCCGCGCCGCAGCACCTCCGCGTACAGCTCCGGTGGCACCTTCGGCGCCGTGCCGTCCATGATCCGCCGTACCGCGGCCTCCCGTTCGGGACGGTTCACCGCACCCTCCTCATGTCGGCGCCGTCCCCGGGCCCGCCGCCACCGCCGGCGCCGGGCCGCGGGGCGGGTGCAGCAGGGTCGCGGTGGCCCGGTCGCAGACCGCCCGGACACGTTCCACGGGCAGGCCCAGCAGCGCGGCCGTCTGCTCCTCGGCGACCCCCTCGTGCAGCCGCAGGACCAGGATCAGCCGCTCCCGAGGGGTGAGCCGGGCCAAGGGGGCGTCGGGGCCCGGACGGAACCGGACGAGTGCGCCGCCGTGGTGGTGCCAGGCCCCGTGGGCGAAGCGGGTGGCCAGATACTGGCGGGCCCGGTCGTACGGGTCCTCGCCGCGCAGCCGGTCCCAGCACGCGTAGGTGTGGGCGAGCGCCAGGGTGAGCAGGCGCCGGGCGCGCGGATTGTCGTCCGGGGCCTCCGCGGTGAGCAGGGTGGCGGTGTGCAGCAGCCGGCCCGCCGCGCCCGCGACGAACGCCTCGAACTCCCGGGACCGGCACCCGCCTTGGGACGCCTGCCGTTGTCGCACCGCGCCTCCCCCCTGAGGGCGACCTGAGGTGGCGGGTCCCGGCGCACGCCGGACGAGGTCGCGGACGACCCCGGCGGTGACGGGGACCCGGTCTCATATGAGGCCAGGGGTGCGGTTTCGGTCAAGAGCCGTGCACGGGCGGGACGAGGCCGGGGGTCAGGACGGGTTCGAGGGCTCCGCCACGGGTGCGCCCGCCGCCGCCATCCGGGTGGAGAGGGCGTCATTGAAGCGGGTGAGGAGCGTGCAGAACTCCTCGCGCTCCTCCGGCGCCCAGTCGTGTGTCAGCTCGGCCATCAACTGACGCCGCGACGAGCGCACTTCCTCCAGCCGCGACAGCCCGCGCGGGGACAGCTGAAGCACCACCGCACGCCCGTCCTCGGGGTGCGAGGTGCGCTTGACCAGACCGGTGTCGACGAGCGGAGCGACCTGACGGGTGACCGTCGAGGAGTCGATGCCCATGCTGGAGGCGAGGGCCTTGACGCCCATCGGGCCCTCCTTGTCGAGCCGGTTGAGCAGCAGATAGGCGGCGCGGTCCATGGAGTTGCGCACCTGGCCGACCCCGCCGAGCCGGGTCTGTTCGGCACGACGGGCGAACACCGCCACCTCGTGCTGGAGGGTGTCGAGGAGACCGGTGTCACCGACGGTCGTCATGTCCATCGACATTTCAGGTGTTGTGGGCATGGCCGGGGGCTCACTTCATCAGGGGTGCTGGGTTGGGGGACAGGGTACGCGGCCCGGAGGCGGGTCGTACCGGCGCTGCGGAAACCAGTCTCGGAGGTTGGTCACAACCGCGCTCGCCGCCTGTGAACTGCGATGCTGGAGTCATGAGCCACCGCACCGCTGACTCCTTTCGGACCGTCACCCTCGACGATGTCCGCGGGGCCCGGAAGATGCTCTCGGGGATCGCGCGGGAGACGGCCATGGAGGGCAGCCGGCATCTGACCCAGCTGGTCGGCGCGCCGGTGCACCTCAAGTGCGAGAACCTCCAGCGGACCGGTTCGTTCAAGCTGCGCGGTGCCTATGTGCGGATCGCCGGGCTGCTGCCCGAGGAGCGGGCGGCCGGGGTGGTCGCCGCGAGCGCGGGCAACCACGCGCAGGGCGTGGCGCTGGCGTCGTCCCTGCTCGGTGTGGACTCGACGGTCTTCATGCCGAAGGGCGCCCCGCTGCCGAAGATCAGCGCCACCCGGGACTACGGCGCCGAGGTGCGCCTGCACGGCCAGGTGGTCGACGAGACGCTGGCCGCCGCGCAGGAGTACGCGGAGCGGACCGGCGCGGTGTTCATCCACCCCTTCGACCACGCCGACGTCATCGCCGGACAGGGCACGGTGGGCCTGGAGATCCTGGACCAGTGCCCGGAGGTGCGCACGGTCGTCGTCGGCATCGGCGGCGGCGGGCTCGCCGCGGGCATCGCCATCGCGGTGAAGGCGCTCCGCCCGGACGTGCGGATCGTCGGGGTGCAGGCGGCGGGCGCGGCCGCCTACCCGCCCTCGCTGGCGGCGGGCCGGCCGGTGGCGATCGAGAACCCGGCGACGATGGCCGACGGCATCAAGGTCGGACGGCCCGGGGACGTGCCGTTCGGGATCATCGGCGCGCTGGTCGACGAGGTCCGCACGGTCTCCGAGGACGAGCTGTCCACCGCGCTGCTGCTCTGCCTGGAGCGGGCCAAGCTGGTCGTGGAGCCGGCCGGGGCGAGCCCGGTGGCGGCACTGCTGAGCGATCCCGGCGCCTTCGAGGGGCCGGTCGTCGCGGTGCTCTCCGGCGGGAACGTCGACCCGGTGCTGATGCAGCGGGTGCTGCGGCACGGCATGGCCGCGCAGGGCCGCTACCTCGCGGTCCGGCTGCGGCTGACGGACCGGCCGGGCGCGCTCGCGACGCTGCTCGGGGTGCTGTCCGGGGTGGACGCCAACGTCCTCGACGTCAGCCATGTGCGCACCGATCCGCGGCTCGGCCTCACCGAGGCGGAGGTGGAGCTGCATCTGGAGACCAAGGGCCCGGCGCACTGCGCCGAGGTCGGCGAGTCCCTGCGCCGGGCGGGCTACACCGTCATCTCCTGACACGAACGCCCCCGGCGTCACAGGGACACCGGGGGCGGGCGGCGATGCGGGCGGCCGACCGGCCGCCCAGGTGGATCCGGGCCGGATCAGCCGACGTACGGCTCGGCCTTCAGGATCGTCACCGAGGCCTTCTTGCCGTTCGGAAGCTCGTACTCCGCGTCCTCGCCGACCTTCTTGCCGTTCACGCCGGAGCCCAGCGGGGACTGCGGGGAGTAGGTCTCGATCTCGTCGCTGGCGTACTCCCGGGAGGCGAGCAGGAACGTCAGGGTGTCGTCCTCGTCGCCGTCGAAGGCGATCGTGACGACCATGCCGGGCGCGACGACACCAGCGGCCGCCGGGGCCTCACCGACCTTGGCGTTCTCCAGGAGCTGGGTCAGCTGGCGCACACGGAGCTCCTGCTTGCCCTGCTCCTCCTTGGCCGCGTGATACCCGCCGTTCTCCCGCAGGTCGCCCTCCTCGCGCGCCGCGGCGATCTTGGCCGCGATCTCGGTGCGCGCGGGACCAGACAGGTACTCAAGCTCTTCCTTGAGCTTGTCGTACGCCTCCTGGGTCAGCCAGGTGACGTTGTCGCTGGTCTGGGTCACAGGTGCTCCTCGTCGGTACTGGGAATACAAAGCATCGCCCTACCCAGAAGCATGTTCCTTCATGAGTGGGCGAAACCACGAGCCTAACAATTCAGGGCCGGAAGGGGGAGGACATAAGTCACCAAAATCCTGACAGCCCAGGTCAGGCGGCCGATATTCCGGCCGGCGGCGTCGGTCGGCCTCGGCCGGCGTCGGTCGGCGTCAGTCGGCGTGACAGCCGAGCAGCTCCGCCGTGGTGCCGGGTCCGGTGGTGCGCAGGGTGACGACCTCGCTGAGGCGGGTGGCGTCCCCGGCGAAGCGGAAGTCGGCCCGGCCGACCTCGGCGCCGTCCGCCGCCTGGGAACGGACCGTGCAGTAACCGGAGGCGCCGGCGTCCTTCTCGACCCGGAGCTCGACCTTCACCGCGTCGTCGCCGAGGTCGAAGCTGATCACCTCGGCGCTGATCTTGTTCTGGCCGACGTAGTGGTAGGCGAAGAAGGCGATCACGGCGATCAGCAGCGCGCCCAGGGCCGCGCCGACGATCTTGAGGGTGTGGTCGGAGCGCTCGTCCGAGGAGCGGCCGTAACGGCCCTCGGGCAGTCGGGTACGCGCCGTACTCATGATCGTCCTCTCGACCGGGCGGGACGAGTGTCCCGAAACGGGCCTCCGGTGCCGGATCCCGGAATTATTGGCCCTCCGATTCGGTCACTATAGAAGCCGCCCTTCGTACCCGGTCCACCGGGCGCCGACACAACGACCGAGGATTGAGTCTTGACTGACCAGCTGCGACTGATGGCCGTGCACGCCCACCCCGACGACGAGTCGAGCAAGGGCGCGGCCACCATGGCGAAGTACGTGTCCGAGGGGGTGGACGTGCTGGTCGTGACCTGCACGGGCGGGGAGCGCGGCTCCATCCTCAACCCGAAACTCCAGGGCGACCCGTACATCGAGGAGAACATCCACGAGGTCCGCCGCAAGGAGATGGACGAGGCCCGCGAGATCCTCGGCGTCGAGCAGGAGTGGCTCGGCTTCGTCGACTCCGGCCTGCCCGAGGGCGACCCGCTGCCGCCGCTGCCCGAGGGCTGCTTCGCCCTGGAGGACGTCGACAAGGCGGCCGGCGAGCTGGTGAGGAAGATCCGCTCCTTCCGTCCGCAGGTGATCACCACCTACGACGAGAACGGCGGCTACCCGCACCCCGACCACATCATGACCCACAAGATCACGATGGTGGCCTTCGACGGTGCCGCGGACACCGAGAAGTACCCCGAGGACGAGTTCGGCCCCGCCTACCAGCCGCTGAAGGTCTACTACAACCAGGGCTTCAACCGCCCCCGCACCGAGGCCCTCCACCAGGCGATGCTCGACCGCGGCCTGGAGTCCCCCTACGGCGAGTGGCTCAAGCGCTGGGACGACTCCGGCCACAAGGACCGCACCCTCACCACCCACGTGCCCTGCGCCGACTTCTTCGAGATCCGCGACAAGGCGCTGATCGCCCACCGCACGCAGATCGACCCTGACGGCGGCTGGTTCCGCGTCCCGCTGGAGCTCCAGCGGGAGGTCTGGCCGACCGAGGAGTACGAGCTCGCGAAGTCCCTCGTCGACACCTCCCTCCCCGAGGACGACCTCTTCGCGGGCATCCGGGACAATGCCTGACATGACCCCAAGCACAAGCCTGGCCATGACGCACTTCGTGACCATCGCCAAGGAGCTCGACAAGGACAAGGTCACCCCCGGCGTCCTCGGCTTCATCGTCTTCGCGGTGATGGGCCTGGCCGTCTGGGCCCTGATGAAGTCGATGAGCCGCCACATGGGCAAGGTCGACTTCGAGGAGGCCCCGGCAGCCGACCCCGAGACCTCCCCGGCGGCCGGCGGAGCGAACAAGAGCTGACACGCCGACGCGCGGGCGGCGCGGCGGCGGTGCCGCCGCGCGGTCACCGCCGCGCCGGCACCGTCACCCCCATCACCTCGCGCGCGGGACGGCTCGGCACCATGCCCAGCCGCCACGCCTGCCAGCCCGCCTCCAGGGCGACCCCGCGCTCCAGCAGCAGCCCGTACGCCGCCAGGTACTCCTCCAGCCTGCCGTCGCGGGCCGGATGGCCGGCGCGGGCCAGCCGGGCCAGTTCCTCCTGCGCGACCGCCGTCCCCACCTCCACCCCGCCCGGCGCCGCGTACGGCAGCAGCGTGCAGCGCAGGAACCGCGCCCAGTCCTCGCCCCGCCGGTCGCCGTACGAGGCGAACAGCCCCGCCGCCTCGTCGCACAGGGCCAGCGCCTGCGCCGACCGCGTGTTCCCGGCGTCCACGACGGCCAGCTCCAGGCAGGTCCACGCCTCCCCGTGCGCCACGCCGATCCGCTGGAAGTCGGCGCGGGCGTCCACCAGCAGCTGCCGGGCGAACCCCGAATTGCGCAGCGACCCGGTCTGCGCCGCCCGCTGGTCCCGGGTCACCCGCGCCGAATGGTGCCGGGCACAGGCCAGGCCGTACACGTCCCGCATCCGCGAGAACATCGTCCGGGACCGCTCCAGCTCGCGCACCGCCCGATCCAGGTCACCCGTCTCCTCCAGCGCCTGCCCCAGGTAGTACAGCGTCCACGCCTCGCCGCGCGCGTCCTCGTTCTCCCGGTGCCGGGCCGCCGCCCGCCGCAGCTCCTCCACCGCCTGCGAGACATCACCGGCCGCCTGCAGCGTCCGCGCCAGCTGCGTCAGCGCCCACGCCTCACCGCGCGCGTCCCGGGTGCGGCCGTACCGCTCCAGCGCGTGGCCCAGCTCCGTGCGGGCCCGCGGCACATCGCCGAGCCGGATGTACAGCTGGCCCAGCTGGAAGTGCGCCCACGCCTCCCCGTGCACCGACTCGCCCGCCCGGTGCAGCTCCAGCGAGCGCGTCAGCAGGTCCAGCGCCTCCGCCAGCCGCGCCCGGTCCCGCTCCACCGCCGCCAGCGCGTGCATCGTCCACGCCCGGTCCGCCGCCAGCTGCGGCGCCGCCTGGAGATCCAGCGCCTCCCGCAGCTTCGCCGCCGCCTCCGTCAGAGCGCCCTGGTGGTGCAGGGTGATCCCGAGCGAGCACAGCGCCCGCGCCGCCCCCGCCTCGTGCTGCGCCTCCCGGTACAGGTCCACCACCGACGTCAGCGTCGCCCGCGCCCGGTCCAGCTCGCCCAGCTGCCGCGCCGCGATACCCGTACGCCACTGCACCGAACGGATCAGCAGCCCCTGGTCCACGGCCTGCGCCAGCTCGCTGATCTCACCCAGCCGGTACAGATCGCCCCGCAGCAGGCAGTAGTCGCACAGCGCGCCCAGCAGATGGAGCACCGCGCCCTGGTCCACCCCCTCCGCGTGCCGCAGCGCCGCCGTGATGAAGCTCGACTCGTCGTCCAGCCAGCGCAGCGCCTCGTCGAGCGAGGTGAAACCGTGCGGGCCGAACCGGTCCGAACGGGTCGAGGTGTTGCCGTCCACCAGCCGCAGCACCGAGTCGGCGAGCTCCGCGTAGTTCACGATCAGCCGCTCCTGCGCCGCCGCGCGCTCCGCCGGATCCTCCTCGTCGAGCAGCCGGGCGTGCGCGAAGGCGCGCACCAGGTCGTGCAGCCGGTAGCGGTCGCCGCGCACATGGTCGATCAGTCCCGCCCGGGACAGCGCCTCCAGCTGCCGGGCCGCCTCCGCCTCCTTCGTGCCCAGCAGCGAGGCCGCCGCCGCGCCGCCCAGCGAGGCCCGCCCGGCCAGCGCCAGCCGGCGCAGCAGTCTGCGCGCCGGATCCGGCTGATCCGTGTACCGCAGCCACAGCGCCCGCTCCACCGGCCCCACCGGGCCGTACGCCGCCAGGTCCGACGCAAGCCGCCGGGGCGAGCGCGCGGCCGGGTCCGCCCCGAGCGCCGACCCCGCCACCCGCAGCGCCAGCGGCAGCCCTCCGCACAGCTCCCGGATCCGGTCCGCGGACTCCGCGTCGTACGGCCCCCTCTCGCCCTGCGCCGCCGCGCCCAGCAGCTCCTCCGCTCCGGCCGCGTCCAGCTCCGGCACCGGCAGCCGGTGCACCCACGCCGGGAAGTCCTCCGGCAGCTCCAGCGGCTCCCGCGCGGTCACCAGCACCAGGCTGTCGGACCGCGCGGGGACCAGCGCGCGGACCTGCTCCGGATCCACCGCGTCATCGAGGACGACGGTGACCGGCACGCCCGTCAGATGCTGGTGATACAGCTCGCTCAACCGCTTGACCTGCTGGTCCGCCGACGACCGCTCCCGGAACAGCAGCTGCTCGCGCGGCGCGCCCAGCCGGTTCAGCAGATGCAGCAGCGCCTCCCGCGTGGACAGCGGCGGCTCCTGGGGACTGCCGCCGCGCAGGTCCACCACGCACGCCCCGCGGAACTGGTCCCGCAGCTCGTGCGCGGCCCGCACCGCCAGCGCCGTACGCCCGCTGCCCGGCGCCCCGTGCAGGACCACCACCACCGGCCGGGTCCGGGTGCTCGCCCGCGCCGCCTGCACCCACTGCCGGATCCGCGCCAGCTCCCGCCGCCGCCCCGCGAACGCGCCCACCGGCTCCGGCAGTTGCGCGAACGACTGCTCCAGCGCCGCCCGGCCGCGCGCCGCCGCGCTCTTGTCCATGCCGAGCAGCTGCGGCCCGCCCTGCTTCGGCCCCGTCGACGCGGCCAGCACCCGCTGCTGGTCCAGGAACGGCCGGATCCCGCGCACCTCCAGCGCGGTCAGCCACTGCAACCGCAGCTGCTCCGGCCCGCCCGGCTGCCCGGCCGCCCCGGCGCGATGGTGCGCGGCCGGCAGATGCGCCCCGGCCACCTTCACCACGGTGGCCGCCGCCCCCGCGAACCCCACCGTCGCCCCGGCCCCGAGCGCGGTGCCCGTCCCGGTGCCGAGCGCGAGGTCCGCGACCGCGGCGGCGACCGCGGCCACCGCCGCGACCAGCAGGGGCGTCCCGGCACCGTCCCGCGCGTACCGCTGCCCGAAGGTCAGCCGCCCGGCCTCCGCCTCGTCCAGCGCCCGCGCGTACGCCTCGTACTCCTCCCGCGCCGCCCCCGCCATCGCCTCCAGCGCGCCGCGCGCCCGCGCCAGCAGCACCTGACCGTCGGCCCGGCCCCCCGACCGCCGTACCTCCTCCTCCACGGCCCGCACCAGCAGCCGCTCGGCCTCACCCCGATGACTGTCCCGCATGACCGGTCCCCCTCCGACGGCGTCTCGGTCAAGTGTGCTGCGCGGGGCGCGCGGAGGGGAGGGGGCGTGGAGCGCCGGGAGCGAGCGCGCCGTGTCCTGTGGTGTGAGCCCTTTTCCGGGTACTGCGGCAGGATGGGAACCATGCCGAACCGACTCGCCCACGAGACGTCCCCCTACCTGCTCCAGCACGCGGACAACCCGGTCGACTGGTGGCCCTGGTCCGAGGAGGCGTTCGAGGAGGCCCGGCGGCGGGACCTGCCGGTGCTGCTGAGCGTCGGCTATTCGAGCTGCCACTGGTGTCATGTGATGGCGCACGAGTCCTTCGAGGACGAGGCGACGGCCGCCTACCTGAACGAGCACTTCGTCAGCGTCAAGGTCGACCGCGAGGAGCGCCCCGACGTCGACGCCGTCTACATGGAGGCCGTGCAGGCCGCCACCGGGCAGGGCGGCTGGCCGATGACCGTGTTCCTGACGCCGGGGGCCGAGCCGTTCTACTTCGGGACCTACTTCCCGCCGGCCCCGCGGCAGGGGATGCCCTCGTTCCGGCAGGTGCTGGAAGGCGTGCGGCAGGCGTGGGGGGAACGGCGCGAGGAGGTCGCCGACGTCGCGGGGAAGATCGTGCGGGATCTCGCCGGGCGGGAGATCGACTACGGCGCGGGCAGCCGGACGCCGCAGGACCAGGAGCTGGCGCAGGCGCTGCTGGGGCTGACGCGGGAGTACGACCCGCAGCGCGGCGGGTTCGGCGGGGCGCCGAAGTTCCCGCCGTCCATGGTGATCGAGTTCCTGCTGCGGCACGCGGCGCGCACCGGTTCCGAGGGCGCGCTCCAGATGGCGGTGGACACCTGCGAGCGGATGGCCCGCGGCGGGATCTACGACCAGCTCGGCGGCGGGTTCGCGCGCTACTCCGTGGACCGGGACTGGACGGTGCCGCACTTCGAGAAGATGCTGTACGACAACGCGCTGCTGTGCCGGGTCTACGCGCACCTATGGCGGTCCACCGGCTCCGAGCTCGCCCGGCGGGTGGCGCTGGAGACCGCCGACTTCATGGTCCGGGAACTGCGCACCGAACAGGGCGGGTTCGCCTCCGCGCTCGACGCCGACAGCGACGACGGGAGCGGGCGGCACGTGGAGGGCGCGTACTACGTCTGGACGCCGGAGCAGCTGCGCGAGGTACTCGGGGACGATGACGCCGAACTGGCCGCCCGGTACTTCGGGGTGACCCAGGAGGGCACCTTCGAGGAAGGCGCGTCCGTGCTGCAACTGCCGCAGCAGGACAGCGTGTTCGACGCGGAGCGGATCGCCTCCGTGCGGCAGCGGCTGCTGGCCGCGCGCTCCGGGCGGCCCGCGCCCGGCCGGGACGACAAGGTCGTCGCCGCCTGGAACGGCCTCGCGATCGCCGCGCTCGCCGAGACCGGTGCCTACTTCGACCGCCCGGACCTGGTGGACGCGGCCCTCGCCGCCGCCGATCTGCTGGTGCGGGTGCATCTGGACGACCGCGCGCAGCTGGCCCGTACCAGCAAGGACGGCCGGGTCGGCCCCAACGCGGGTGTCCTGGAGGACTACGCGGACGTGGCCGAGGGCTTCCTCGCGCTGGCGTCGGTCACCGGTGAGGGTGTGTGGCTGGACTTCGCGGGGCTGCTGCTCGACCACGTCCTCGTGCGGTTCGTGGACGAGAAGAGCGGTGCGCTGTACGACACGGCGGCGGACGCCGAGCGGCTGATCCGGCGGCCGCAGGACCCGACGGACAACGCCGCCCCGTCCGGCTGGACCGCCGCGGCGGGCGCGCTGCTCGGCTATGCCGCGC
The DNA here is from genome assembly GCF_040298625.1 of Streptomyces sp. NPDC001532. Classification (NCBI taxonomy): domain Bacteria; kingdom Bacillati; phylum Actinomycetota; class Actinomycetes; order Kitasatosporales; family Streptomycetaceae; genus Streptomyces; species Streptomyces sp. NPDC001532. Next base: position 103,309 of record NZ_JBEPAL010000020.1, on the reverse strand, counting down.
AGACCGGTTCCGAGCCGCACCGCAGTGCCGCCGAGCGGGCGCTGGGCGTGGTGGGGGTGCTGGGGCCGCGGGTGCCGCGGTTCATCGGCTGGGGTCTCGCGGTCGCCGAGGCGCTGCTGGACGGGCCGCGGGAGGTGGCGGTCGTGGGACCGGCGCTGGACGACGCCGCGGCGCGGGGCATGCACCGCACGGCGCTGCTCGGGACCGCGCCGGGGGCGGTGGTGGCGTACGGCGTGGCGGGCGGTGAGGAGTTCCCGCTGCTGGCGGACCGGCCGCTGGCCGGCGGTGAACCGACCGCTTACGTCTGCCGTAATTTCACTTGTGACGCCCCTACGACCGACCCTGAGCGGCTGCGGATCGCGCTCTCGGGGCGGTGAGCGCTGTCGCAATTGAGCAGGTGTTCGGTTAGATCCCGCTAGAGACCCCACCGTTCCGAAACACGCTTTTTATCGGAACACCTCCCGCGCTTCACAGTTCCCCCCTAGTCTCTGCACAGTGCCGCGGCGGAAGTGACCCGCCGTCGCGGTGGGGGGTTCGGGGACTCGTGCGCCCCGGGGGGTCATCTGGGGATCTGGGGGGATCTGTTTGCTGACGTCTGTCTTCATCGCCGCCGTCTCACTGGCCCTGTTCTGGATGGCGGCCTTCACCCTGTGGTGGCAGATGCACGCGTGGCGCACGCCCGAAGTGCTGGCCTCCACCCGGTTCAGCCGCCCGGACGGGGCGGAACAGCTGTCGTTCTCGCTGCTGCTCCCGGCGCGGCACGAGCAGGCCGTGCTCGACCACACCATCCAGCGGCTGCTGGAGTCGACGCACGCCGACTTCGAGATCATCGTGATCGTCGGCCACGACGACCCGGAGACCGCCGAGGTCGCCGAACGGGCGGCCGGGCGCGACCCGCGGGTGCGGGTGGTCGTCGACACCCACGACAAGAAGAACAAGCCGAAGGCGATGAACACGGCGCTGCCGCACTGCCGCGGCGACGTCGTCGGGGTATTCGACGCCGAGGACCAGGTCCATCCGGAACTGCTCGCCCATGTCGACCACGCCTTCCGCACCACCGGCGCGGACGTCGTGCAGGGCGGTGTGCAGCTGATCAACTTCCACTCCAGCTGGTACAGCCTGCGCAACTGCCTGGAGTACTTCTTCTGGTTCCGCTCGCGGCTGCACCTGCACGCCCAGAAGGGCTTCATCCCGCTCGGCGGCAACACCGTCTTCGTCCGCACCGACGTGCTGCGGGAGGCCGACGGCTGGGACCCGAACTGCCTGGCCGAGGACTGCGACCTGGGCGTACGGCTGTCCAGCGTCGGCAAGAAGGTCGTCGTCGCCTACGACTCGGAGATGGTGACCCGCGAGGAGACCCCGGACTCGCTGATGTCGCTGCTCAAGCAGCGCACCCGCTGGAACCAGGGCTTCCTCCAGGTCTACCGCAAGCGGGACTGGAAGCAGCTGCCCACCTTCGGACAGCGCCTGCTGGCCCGCTACACCCTGATGACGCCGTACCTCCAGGCGGTCTCCGGTGTGGTCATCCCGCTCAACGTGGGCATCGCGCTCTTCCTCGACGTGCCGGTCGGCGTCGCCTTCATCACCTTCCTGCCGGCCGTCACCGCCCTGGTGACCTTCGTCTTCGAGCTGGTCGGACTGCACGACTTCGGCAAGCAGTACGGGCTGCGCGTCCGCTTCGTCCACTACCTCAAGCTCATCGTGGGCGGCCCCTTCTACCAGGTGCTCCTCGCCGGGGCCGCGGTCCGCGCCGTCTGGCGCGAGCAGCGCGGCCGCAACGACTGGGAGCTGACCAGCCATGTCGGCGCTCATCTCGCGCACGTGAACCGAGAGGACGTTCCTGCGTGACCTCCACCCTTCCCGCGGTGACCGGAGTCAAGGTCCCCGCGCAGCGGACAGCTGCGCCCACAACCCGTTCGACGGGCCGAACGCAGCCTCCCCGGCGGCTGCGGTCCTCCCGCTCCGACCTCGTCCTGTGCGGCCTGCTCCTCGTGGCGATCCTCGTCGTCCAGGGCTGGAACATCGCCGACTACCCCACCCTCAGCGACGACGAGGGCACCTACCTCGCCCAGGCCTGGGCCGTCCAGGAGGGCCGCGGCCTCGCCCACTACACCTACTGGTACGACCACCCGCCGCTCGGCTGGATCCAGATAGCCGTGCTCACCTGGATACCCGCGCTGATCAGCCCGGACTCGATGACCGTCGGCACCATGCGCGCCGCGATGCTGCTGGTCTCCGCCGTCAGCGCGGTCCTCGTCTACGTCCTGGGCCGCCGGCTCTCCCTGCCCCGCTGGGCCGCCGGACTCGGCATGGCCCTGTTCGGGCTCTCCCCGCTGGCGGTGGTCCTCCAGCGGGAGATCTTCCTCGACAACCTCGCCGTGATGTGGACGCTGCTGGCGTTCACCCTCGCCGCCTCCCCGAGCCGCCACCTCTGGCACCACTTCGGCGCGGGCATCGCCGCCGCGACGGCCGTGCTCACCAAGGAGACGATGCTCGTCGTCCTGCCCGCGCTGCTGCTCACCATGTGGCGCCACAGCCACCGCGACACCCGCAAGTTCGCCGTCACCGGCGCCATCACCGCCTGCGCGCTGATCGGTCTGTCGTACCCGCTGTTCGCCCTGCTGAAGGGCGAGCTGCTGCCGGGCGCCGGCCATGTGTCGCTGTGGGACGGCATCACCTACCAGATGAGCAGGCCCGGCTCCGGCTTCGTCCTCGACGAGGGCTCCGGCTCCTACGGCGTCCTCCAGTCGTGGCTGTACTACGACCGTGTGCTGCCGCTCGGCGGCCTCGCCGGGGCGCTGCTGCTCCTGCTGACCTGGCGCTGGTCGGTCACCGCCCGCGCCCTCGCCGGCCCCGCGCTGACCGTGGCGATCCTCGCCCTGGTCGCTCTGCGCCCCGACGGCTACCTGCCCGCGATGTACATCATCCAGGCGCTGCCGTTCCTCGCCCTGGTCCTCGCCGGAGGCACCGCCAGCGTCGCCCACGCCGTCCTGCACAAGCGGCGCCGCGCGGCCCGCCCGGAGGACGCCCGCGAGGAACGCCGGCCCTACGGCCGCTACGCGCTCGCCGCCGCCCTGGCGCTCGCCGCGGCCGCCTACGTCGTCCCGCGCTGGTACGACGGCGACCGCACCGCCATGACGGCCGACGCCAACGCCCCCTACCAGGCCGCCTCGAAGTGGCTGGCCACCGAGGTGCCCGACCCCGCGGACACCCGGGTCCTCGTCGACGACGCGCTCTGGCTGGACCTCGTCCACCAGGGCTACGAGCCCGGGCTCGGCGCCATCTGGTTCTACAAGGCCGACCTCGACCCCGCGGTGACCAGAACCATGCCGCACGGCTGGCGCGACCTCGACTACGTGGTCGCCTCGCCGACGGTACGGCGGGACGCGGTCGACCTGCCGAACGTGCGGGCCGCGATCGAGCACTCGACGCCGGTCGCCGTGTTCGGCGCCGGCGCGGACCGGATCGAGATCCGGCGAATCCAGACCACCAGCGCGGGAGGCGACCGATGAGCCAGGAGTCCACCGTCCCCGGCGAGGCCGTGCAGGCCGTACCGGCCGCCGCCGAGATCGCCGAACCCGGCGCCGTCACCATCGTCGTCCCGACCTTCAACGAGTCGGCGAACGTCCGGCAGCTGCTGGGCCAGATCACCGAGTCGGTGCCCACCCGGCTGCCCTGCGAGGTCGTCTTCGTGGACGACTCCACCGACGACACCCCCGAGGTGATCCGCGCGGCCGCCCGGGACTGCCCGTTCCCGGTGACCGTGCTGCACCGCGAGGAGCCCGTCGGCGGGCTCGGCGGAGCGGTCGTCGAGGGCATCAAGGCCGCCGCCTCGGACTGGATCGTCGTCATGGACGGCGACTGCCAGCACCCGCCGTCCCTCGTCCCCGAGCTGGTCGCCAGCGGTGAACGCGCCGGCGCCGGACTCGTCGTCGCCTCCCGCTACCTCAAGGGCGGCAGCCGGGCCGGGCTGGCCGGCAGCTACCGGGTGGCCGTCTCGCGCGGCGCGACCTGGCTGACCAAATCGCTCTTCCCGCGCCGGCTGCACGGCATCAGCGACCCGATGAGCGGCTTCTTCGCCATCCGCCGCGGTGTCGTGGCCGCCGAGGCGCTGAAACCGCTCGGCTACAAGATCCTGCTGGAGCTGGCGGTCCGCAGCCGGCCGCGCGCGGTCACCGAGGTGCCGTTCGTGTTCCAGGAGCGGTTCGCCGGGGAGTCCAAGTCCACGGCGCAGGAGGGGATGCGCTTCCTGCGGCACCTCGCCGGGCTGCGCACGGCCGATCCGCTGGCCCGCCTGGTGGTGTTCGGGCTGATCGGGCTGACGGGCTTCGTGCCGAACCTGGCCGCGCTGTGGGCGATGACCGAGGCCGGGCTGCACTACCTGCCCGCGGAGATCGTCGCCAACCAGTTCGGCGTCGCCTGGAACTTCCTGCTCATCGAGAAACTGCTCTTCCGTGACCGGCGGCAGCACCGCCACTGGGCCGACCGCACCGTGCGGTTCGCGCTGCTCGCCAATGCCGACCTGGTGCTGCGCATACCGCTGATCGCGCTGCTGGTGGCGCAGTTCGGACTCGCGGTGCTGCCCGCCACGGCACTCGCCCTGGTCGTCACCTTCGTCCTGCGCTTCGTCGGAACCGAAGCGCTGGTCTATCTGCCGCGCAGGAGCCGCACAGCTAGGAGCACCGCATGAGATCCCGACGGAGATCGGCCCTGGTGGCCGTCATGGGCCTCGCCACAGGCCTGCTGCTCACCTCCCCGCAGCCCGCCTCCGCCGCCAACCTGATCAGGAACCCCGGCTTCGAGACGGCCGGCACCGGCGACATGCCGTACTGCTGGTCCAAGTCCGGCTGGGGCGACAACGACTTCACCTTCACCACCACCACTGACGCGCACTCCGGCGGCAAGGCGATGAAGGTCGAGCTGACCCGCCGCCTGGACGGCGACCGCAAGGCGCTGATCACCGAGTCCGCCGACTGCGCGCCGGTGGTGACCGTCGGCAAGCAGTACGACCTCTCCCTCTGGTACAAGACCACCACGCCGGACGCCAACATCACCCTGTTCCGGCACGACACCACGGCGGGCTGGCAGTACTGGACCGACCTCAAGACGCTGGAGACGGCCGCCGCCTGGACCCGGGCCTCGGTCCGCACCCCCGAGGTCCCGGCCGGCACCGACCGCATCAGCTGGGGCGTCTCCGTCTACGGCACCGGCTCCGCGACCACCGACGACTACACCATGGAGCAGGTCGCCGACCCGGTGCCGCCACCGCAGTGCACCGGCACCGCGGACGAGTGCGCCAACGGCAGCTGGCAGGTGCTGCCCGCGCAGAACCCGGTGCGCTCCATGCACTCGGTGGTGCTGCACAACGGCAAGGTGCTGCTGATCGCCGGCTCCGGCAACGACCCGGAGAGGTTCGAGGCCGGCACCTTCACCTCCGCGGTCTACGACCCGGCGAACGGCTCCTACAAGGTCATCCCCACCCCGAAGGACATGTTCTGCGCCGGGCACGTCCAGCTCCAGGACGGGCGGGTGCTGGTGATGAGCGGCAACAAGGGCTATCCGTCGGCCGACGGCCGCATCGGCTACCAGGGGTACAAGGACTCGTACGTCTTCGACCCGGCGACCGAGACGTACACGAGGACCAACGACATGAACGACGGGCACTGGTACCCGTCGGCGACCGTCCTCGGCAACGGTGACGTGATCTCCTTCGGCGGGCTGAAGGAGGACTCCACCGGCTCGGTCACCGCCGAGCTGTGGTCCGAGGCACAGCAGAAGTGGCTGCCGACCTGGCAGGTCAACCAGACCTGGTCGTACTGGGGCCTGTACCCGTCGATGATCCTGATGCAGGACGGCCGGCTCTTCTACTCCGGCAGCCATGTCTTCGGCAACAACATCCCGGGCACCGGCGCAGCGATCTACGACTACGGCGCCAACACCATCACCCAGGTGCCGGGCCTCCAGCGCAAGGACGAGCGGGACCAGTCGGCGAGCGTGCTGCTGCCGCCGGCGCAGGACCAGCGGGTGCTGACCATCGGCGGCGGCAACATCGACTCCAACCCGGACGCCAACCGCCTCACCGACGTCATCGACCTGAAGCAGCCGAACCCGGCGTACGTGGCCGGCCCGCCGCTCCCGCAGGGCACCGTCGACCTCGGCAACGGCAAGGTCGCGCAGACCGGCGCGCAGGGGAAGATGTACGTCTCCGCGGTGCTGCTGCCCGACGGCAAGGTGCTGGAGACCGGCGGCGCCCTGCACAACCGCGCCGACCCGGTCTTCGAGTCCTCCCTCTACGACCCACAGGCCGGCACCTTCGACCCGGTGGCCGCCGACCCGGAGGCCCGCGGCTACCACTCCTCGGCCTTCCTGCTGCCCGACGGCCGGGTGATGACCACCGGCGACAATCCGGGCAACGGCAGCTGGAACCACAACGTGTCCGTCTACACCCCGCCCTACCTGCTCAAGGGCCCCCGCCCGAAGATCACTTCGCTGATCGACACCGAGTGGACCTACGGCGACACCCAGCGGATCACCGTGGACCGGCCCATCGCCAAGGCCGAGCTGATCCGGCCGGCCGCCGTCACCCACTCCTCCGACCCGAACCAGCGGTTCGTGGACCTGCCGCTGTCCGTGGACGGCGCCAACGTCGACCTCAACGTCACCAGCAACCCCAATCTGGCGCCGCCCGGCTGGTACATGCTCTTCGCGGTGGACGCCAACGGAGTGCCGTCGGTGGCGAAGTGGGTGCACCTGCGGGGCCCGGCCGCGCTGAAGGCCACCGACGCCTCCCCGCACATCCACTCCTTCGCCGACTCCCTCGAAGGACAGACCAGGGGCCCCGGCAAGAAGCGCGCCTCGCAGCCGGTGAGCCCCACCGTCTCCGGCTGCGACCGGCACTACGGCTCCGCGAACGTCTGTGTGCCGACCGCCTTCCCGCCACAGGTGAAGAAGACGGCGGCCGCCCGCTGCGCCTGGCTGAAGCAGAACGACTACGGCCGCCTCAAGGTCAACGGCAAGGACGACCCGCTCGGCCTGGACCGCGACGGGAACGGCGTGGCCTGCACCAAGGGCGACCTGACCCGGCGTTAGCCGCGCTGCGGGAACCGCGCGAGGGCGCGCTCCACGATGGCCTCCAGCTGATCGTGGTGCGCGCCCTTCCAGTACGCGCGCCCGCAGTCGGCGCACTGCGCGAACACGTCGTACGTCCGCTGGGTGCCGGCCTCCAGCCGGTCGGCCACGTCCTCCTTGCTGGCCTCCGCCAGCAGACCGTTGCAGGCGGTGCAGCGGGTCCACGGGCGCAGCTCGGGGGCGAAGCGGTCCAGGACGTCCTGGAGCTGGTCGTCGGGGCGGGTGCTGTAGACATAGGCGCCGGCCCACAGTTCGCGGCGGCGCAGCAGGCCCCGGTCGCGGCTGAGCATGACCCGCCGCTCGGCGGCCGAGCGGGTGGCGAGCGCCGGGTCGCCGATGTCCGTCGACTCGTAGGCGGTGTCCACGCCGAGCAGCCGCAGCCGGCGGGCGAGGGTGCCCAGGTGCACGTCGAGCAGGAACCGCAGAGGAGCACCGGGCACCGGCTGGGGGCGCGGCACGGCCCGTACGCTCACCCGCTCGCCGTCCCGCGGGATGTGGCCGCCTGGCACCTCCCGTCCGTCCACGACCAGCGCGCCGACCTCCGTCAGCGGCACGCCGAGGGACTCGACGACGTGCCCGAGCGTGGAGACGCCGTCGACGGCGAGCGCGGTGGCGCCGTTCCGGCGTCCGTGCGGCACGAACAGGGCCAGTTCGGGGGCGACTTCGACGTGGATCTCTGCTGCGTTCACGGGTTCAGGATGTCAGGCCGTGTTCGACGACGGTGAGGGAGCGGTCGACGAGGTCGGCGAGGTCGTCGCGGAAGCCGGTGCGGGCCCAGTACTGGGAGACCTCCAGCAGACCGGCGACGAGGGACGCGGCGAGGACCCGCACCTCCAGGCTCTCCGGGTCGCGGCCGGTGCGCTCGCCGACGGCCCGGGCGATCAGCCGGGCGGTTCCCGCCATGCTCTCCAGCATCCGGGAGCGCACGGCGGGCACCTCGGCCAGCAGCCGGCAGCGCAGCCGGGTGATCTCCGGCTCCTCGCCCGTCCCGAGGCCGACGGCGTGCCGTACGACCTGGCGCAGGGAGTCCGTCCACGGCTCGTCGGCGGGGCGGTGCCGCAGCTCCTCGAACACGAGGGGGTCGTCCGCGTCGGTGAGGACGATGTCCTCCTTGGCGGGGAAGTAGCGCAGGACGGTCGACGGCGACAGCTCGGCGCGGCCGGCGATCTGCTCGATCGTCGTGGCCCCGTACCCCTGCTCCTCGATCAGCGCGCAGGCGGCCGCGCGGATCGCCTTCCGGGTCCTGGCCTTCTTCCGCTCCCGCAGTCCCGCCCGGGGGCGGCCGGCGGGAGCGGAGGCGGTGGTGCGTACGGCCGTCATACGGATCATTGTCGGACATCCGCGCCGCGCGGCGGAGGCTACGCGTGCTGGTAGGCGACCAGCGAGATGCCGATGTAGTGGGTGATGAACGCCGCCAGCGTGAGGGCGTGGAAGACCTCGTGGAAGCCGAACCAGCGCGGTGAGGGGTTGGGGCGCTTGATGCCGTAGACGACTCCGCCCAGGCTGTAGAGGAGTCCGCCGACGACCACCAGGACGAGGACGGCGACGCCGCCCGTGCGCATGAAGTCGGGCAGGAAGAAGACCGCCGCCCAGCCCATCGCGATGTAGCACGGCGTGTAGAGCCAGCGCGGGGCACCGACCCAGAAGACCCGGAAGATGATGCCCGCCAGTGCCGCGGCCCAGATGCCCCACAGCAGCCACCGGCCCTTGGAGCTCGGCAGGAGCAGGAGGGTGAGCGGGGTGTAGGTGCCCGCGATGATCAGGAAGATGTTGGCGTGATCGAGGCGGCGCAGCACGCCGTCCATCCGGGGGCTCCAGGTGCCCCGGTGGTACAGCGCGCTCACTCCGAAGAGCAGACAGGCCGTCAGCGCGTAGATCCCGCACGCGATCCGGCCGCGTGTGGAGTGGGCGAGGGCGGTCAGCACCAGGCCCGAGATCAGGGCCGCCGGGAACATGCCCAGGTGCAGCCAGCCCCGCAGTTTCGGCTTGACGGAGTCCGGCAGGGACGGATGCGGCAGATGCAGCGCCACGGAGCCACGGTCGGCGACCGGCGTGTCCGTGCGCGCGTCGGAGGCGGACGCAGTCATGCGCGCATGGTACCTACGCCTCCGTAAGTGACGGATCAGAGTCTCGTGACCGCGCTGTGCGACGGCGGCCGGCAACGCCAAGAAAAAGTCAGCCGAACTCCATGTGGACGCAAAGAATCACGGCGAAAGCCCCTGGACGTGGCGTTCCTCACGGCGCTCAGGTGTGCGGCCCTCTGGACAAATGCGCAGTCAGCTCGGATGATCAAATGAGTGCGGTCGGCACCGGATGAGCGGCTACGAAGCATCCGGGTCGCGGCCCCCACGGGGCAGACAGGACAAAAAACCCTCATTTAGGAGCGATCGTGGCGCGCGACAACGCGGCTCCCACCACCGTCAGCCCGACCAACCATCAGGAACTGATCTCGTGGGTCAACGAGATCGCGGAACTGACCCAGCCGGACAACGTGGTCTGGTGCGACGGATCCGAGGCCGAGTACGAGCGCCTGTGCGAGGAGCTCGTCGAGAAGGGCACCTTCCGCAAGCTCGACCCGATCAAGCGCCCGAACTCCTACTACGCCGCCTCCGACCCCACCGACGTCGCCCGCGTCGAGGACCGGACCTTCATCTGCTCCGAGAAGGAGGAGGACGCCGGCCCCACCAACCACTGGAAGGCCCCCGCCGAGATGCGGGACATATTCCAGGGCTCCGGCGGCGAAGGCGGCCTCTTCCGCGGCTCCATGCGCGGCCGCACCATGTACGTGGTGCCGTTCTGCATGGGCCCGCTCGGCTCCCCGCTGTCGGCGCTCGGCGTCGAGATCACGGACTCCGCCTACGTCGCCGTCGCCATGCGCACCATGACGCGCATGGGCCAGGCCGTCCTCGACGAGCTGGGCGACGACGGCTTCTTCGTCAAGGCCGTCCACACCCTCGGCGCTCCCCTGGAGCCGGGCGAGCAGGACGTGCCGTGGCCCTGCAACCAGACCAAGTACATCTCCCACTTCCCGGAGACCCGCGAGATCTGGTCCTACGGCTCCGGCTACGGCGGCAACGCCCTCCTCGGCAAGAAGTGCTACGCGCTGCGCATCGCCTCCGTCATGGCCCGTGACGAGGGCTGGCTCGCCGAGCACATGCTGATCCTCAAGCTGACCCCGCCCCCCTTTGCCTCCGGCCGGGCTGAGTCCAAGTACGTCGCCGCCGCCTTCCCGTCCGCCTGCGGCAAGACCAACCTCGCCATGCTGGAGCCCACGATCTCCGGCTGGACGGTCGAGACCATCGGCGACGACATCGCCTGGATGCGCTTCGGCGAGGACGGCCGGCTGTACGCCATCAACCCCGAGGCCGGCTTCTTCGGCGTCGCGCCCGGCACCGGTGAGCACACCAACGCCAACGCGATGAAGACGCTGTGGGGCAACTCCGTCTTCACCAACGTCGCCCTCACCGACGACAACGACATCTGGTGGGAGGGCATGACGGAGGAGACTCCGGCCCACCTCACCGACTGGAAGGGCAACGACTGGACCCCGGACTCCGGTGTCCCGGCCGCCCACCCCAACGCCCGCTTCACCGTGCCCGCCTCGCAGTGCCCGATCATCGCGCCCGAGTGGGAGGACCCCAAGGGCGTGCCGATCTCCGCGATCCTCTTCGGCGGCCGCCGCGCCACCGCCGTCCCGCTGGTGACGGAGTCCTTCGACTGGAACCACGGCGTCTTCCTCGGCGCCAACGTGGCCTCCGAGAAGACCGCCGCCGCCGAGGGCAAGGTCGGCGAGCTGCGCCGCGACCCGTTCGCGATGCTGCCGTTCTGCGGCTACAACATGGGCGACTACATGGCCCACTGGATCGACGTGGCCAAGGACAAGGACCAGTCCAAGCTGCCGAAGATCTACTACGTCAACTGGTTCCGCAAGAACGACGAGGGCAAGTTCGTCTGGCCCGGCTTCGGCGAGAACAGCCGCGTCCTGAAGTGGATCGTCGAGCGGCTGGACGGCCGCGCCGAGGGCGTCGAGACCCCGATCGGCGTGCTGCCGACGAAGGGCGCCCTGGACACCGACGGGCTCGACCTGTCCGACTCCGACCTGGAGTTCCTGCTGACGGTGGACAAGGAGGTGTGGCGCGAGGAGGCCGCCCTGGTCCCCGAGCACCTCAACACCTTCGGCGACCACACGCCCGAGGAGCTGTGGGACGAGTACCGCGCGCTGGTGGCGCGCCTGGGCTGACAGCCCGCCAGGTGGGCCGAGAGCCCACCCCGTGATCCCCCGCGGCCGGTCCGATGGGAGCCCTGACCAGTGATCGTCACGGCCGGCCGCGGGAGGCGGCACATCGTCACGAACCGTGGCCCCGTACAACGGCGTGCGGGGCCGTGCTGCCCGCGCTCACCCGGTGGGATGGATTCCTGCGTCCGGTGAGGGCAATGCAGGTCGTGGCGTGCCGCCCCTTGTGCGACGGGCGGAAGGCTGTCGCGCATGCTCATCTCTCTCGCGCGGCCGGCCCGGCGCCGCTGGGCCGGCCTCGCCCGCGCCGGGACCGTCGCGGCCACCGTCCTGGCACTCGTCCTGACCCTTCCCGGCACCGCGGCGGCCGCCCCGGGCGATCTCGATCCCACCTTCAGCGGTGACGGCAAGGTGCTGACCGACCTCGCCGACGACGACCAGGCCCGCGATGTGGCGGTGCAGCCCGACGGGAAGATCGTCTCCGTCGGCGCCGCCGCCGATCAGTCGCTCGTGGAGAGCTACTTCGCACTGACCCGCCACCACCCCGACGGCACCCTGGACACCAGCTTCGGCGGCGACGGCAAGGTCACCACGGCCATCAACAACATGGAGCCGAACCTCCAGTGGAGCGAGGCCGACGGGGTGGCGCTCCAGGACGACGGAAAGATCGTCGTCGTGGGCATGAGCTGGCGCGAGTACGAGAACTGCTGCTGGTTCGTGGTCGCCCGCTACAACGCCGACGGCACCCTGGACAACACCTTCAGCGGTGACGGCCGGGTCTTCGCCGACATCGACGGCCCGACCGAGGCCCGCGACGTGGCGATCGACTCCAGCGGCAGGATCGTCGCGGCCGGCTACTCCGGCGGCCGTATGGCGGTGCTCCGCCTCACCCCCGACGGCACCGCGGACACCACGTTCGGCGGCGACGGCACGGTCACCGCCAACCCGGCGGGACCGGTCGCGCAGGAGGGCGGGGACGGAAGCGCCCTGGCCCTCCAGCCGGACGGGAAGATCGTCGTCGGCGGCCACGTCGGCTCGACCCGCTTCGACTTCGCCCTGATGCGCTTCAACCCCGACGGCAGCGTCGACACCACCTTCGACGGCGACGGCATCGTCCGCACCGACTTCGGCGACTACGAGGGCGTCGAGGCGCTGGCGATCCAGCCCGACGGCCGGATCGTCGCGGTCGGCGGGGACTCCATGGCCCGCTATCTCACCAACGGCGGCCTCGACCCCACCTTCGGCAGCGGCGGCCGGGTCGTCCTCACCGGTGCCGCCGTCAACGACGTGGTGCTCCAGCCCGACGGGCGGATCGTGACGGCCGGCGGCAACGGGGCCGGCGGCGACTTCGCGGTCCTGCGCCACCTCGCCAACGGCAGCCCCGACACCGGCTTCGGCACCAACGGCAGGGTCGTCACCGACTTCGGCGGCGGCGACTGGGCGCGCGGCGTCGCCCTCCAGTCCGACGGCAAGATCGTCGCCGCCGGCGGCGGCGGACCCGACCAGGACTTCGCCCTCGCCCGCTACGAGGGCGGCGGCACGACGCCCCCGCCGCCCAGCGCGGACCTGATCGTCACCAAGTCCGGGCCGGCCTCCGTCAGCATCGGCGACCAGGCCACGTACACCGTGCGCGTGACCAACAGCTCCACCTCCACCGCGACCGCCACCGGTGTCACGCTCGTCGACACGATCTCCGGGGCCGGCGCGACCCTGGTGTCGGCCACCACCGGCCAGGGCAACTGCACCCTCACCTCCACGCGCACCGCCGCCTGCTCGCTGAACAACCTCGCCCCCGGCGCGAGCGCCACGGTCACCTTCGCCGCCGAGCCGCGCTTCCTCGGCACCCTCACCAACACCGCCACCGCCGACGCCGGCCAGACCGACCCGTCGTCGGCCAACGACACCGCCACGGTGACCAGCAGCGTCAACAACTCCCGCGGCTGCACCATCGTCGGCACCAGTGCCGCCGAGACCCTCACCGGCACCAGCGGCAACGACGTGATCTGCGCCCTCGGCGGCAACGACACCATCCGCGCGGGCAGCGGCTCCGACACCGTCTACGGCAACCACGGCAACGACAACGCCGACGGCGGCAACCAGAACGACACCCTCAACGGCGGCCCCGGCAACGACACGCTGACCGGCTACTACGGCGACGACCGGCTGATCACCACCGACGGCGTGTCCGGCAACGACACGGCCAACGGCGGCCCCGGCACCGACACCTGCACCACGGACACCGGCGACACCCGCATCAGCTGCCCCTGACCCCCGACCCGTCCCGCACGCTCGTGAAGGCCGTCACCACAAGCGGTGGCGGCCTTCGCGTCGTCGCATCACCGGTCACGCGCGCCCCCTTGCCCGGCGGATCTTCACACCGGTTTCATGGCGTTTACAAGTGCCTCACCCGTCCCGGTGCGGCACTCGAAGTCAGCCTGTGGGGGGCACAGTTGAATACAGCACACCGTCCCGGACGTCTCGCGGCCGCCGTCCTCGCCGCCGCGCTCGCCGGGACCGGCCTCACCGTCGCCGTGGCGCCCGCGGCGCACGCGGCGGCCTCCGACGTCGTCGCCAAGCTGCCGATCTCGTCGTTCTCCGCGCTGGCGGTGGACAACGTCCACCAGCGCGTCTTCGTGGCGGACAGCAACGTCGGCTACTACCTCAACTCGGGAACCATCGCGGTCTACGACTTCGGCGGCGAGCGCCTGACCACGATCGTCACCAACCAGAACCATGTCTCCGGCCTCGCGGTCAGCGCCGACGGCAGCAAGCTGTGGGTCGGCCTGCGCGAGCGCGTCGAGGCCTACGACACCGTCACCTACCAGCGCACCTCCGCCACCTACGCCTCCACCGACACCTGCGGCCGCGAGGTCGCCGTCTCCGGCGGTCAGGTCTACCTCACGACGCCGTACGCGCAGTACACCGGCGAGTGCCCGAGCGCGCGGACCGACCTCGACGGCCTGGTCGACGGCGTGTACCAGCGCACCGGCTGGAACGACACCGGCGATCTGCTGCTGGAGGCCGGCGCCGGCAACCGGATGCTCATGGGCCAGCCGCTCAACGCGAAGGCCACCGACCCGTTCGTCACCGTCTTCGACACCAGCGACGGCGGTCTGGTCCGCAACGCCGCGCGCCGGTTCGCCGACGCCGACGGCAAGGGCGCCCTGAACCTGAAGGACATGGCGCTCTCCGCCGACGGCGGCAAGGTCGCCCTCGCCGACGCCACCGCGGGCACCCGCCTGCTGAACAGCGGCGACCTGTCGGACGCGGCCACCGGCTACCAGCCGCTGCCCGCCGGCGCCACCGCCAGCGCGGTCGCCTTCAGCGGCGACGGCAAGTACATCGCCCGCGGCGCGTCGGCCACCGGCGCCACTCCCGACCTGCTGATCCAGCCCGCCGACCCGGCCGACGCCACACCGCCGCTGGAGTTCGTCTTCGAGGGCAGCCTCGACGGCGACCGGGTCGTGCCGCGCGGCACCGAGTGGTCGGCGGACGGCTCCCGGCTGTTCACGGTGACCACCAACGCGGCCGGCAGCCAGTACTGGCTGCACATCGTCCAGCCCCCGGCCGTCCAGTACGACGTCCGTCTCGGCGGCGACCTCACCCACAGCCCCGCCCAGGCGGCGGCGGGCGAACCGCTGGCGGTGCGCGGCCGGCTGGAGCACGACGGCCCGGCACCGGCGCAGCCGCTGAAGGTGACGGCGACCCGCACCGACACGAACGGCACCCACGAGCTGGGCACCTTCACCGTCCGGGAGGACGGCACGTACACCGTCCTCGACGAGCCGGACCTGGTCGGCGAGGCCACCTACACGGTCTCCTTCCTCGGCGACCTGACCCACCGCCCCGCCACCGACGTCACCCACACCGTGTCCGTCGGCAAGGCGGCCAGCTCCCTGACGCTCACCGCCCCGGCGGAGGCCACGCTCGACGGCGGCATCGAGATCACCGGCACCTTCACCGCGCAGGGCAAGGCACTGCCGGAGCGGGCCGTGCTGAAGGTGCAGCGCACGGACCGGCTCGGCAGCGGCACGCTCACGCCGGTCACGGTCGCCGCCGACGGCACCTTCACCGTCAACGACATCCCGCGCACCCGGCGCGAGGTGACCTACACGATCAGCTGGGCGGGCGACGACCTGCACAGCGGGTCGACGGCCTCGGCGACGGTGTTCGTCCGGCGCTGAGTCTCCGGCGCCGAGTCACAGGGAGCCGCCCCGGCCCTCCAGATACCGGGTGTGGGACTCCTGACGGCGGGCCTCGGACTCCCCGAGGCCCGCCGCCACCTGCCGCACCTCCTCGCGCAGCACGGACAGCTGCCGCTCCAGGTGCTCCTCCGGCGACTGCCGGCCGGGGGCCACCCGGGTCCACCAGCGGGTGCGGACGTAGGTGTCGACGGCCTCCGGGACGTCCTGGCGCACCGCGCGGAACAGCACATGCGTCCCCTCGGGGTCCCGCGCGAGCAGCGGGGCGCCCCGCTCCGGGTCCAGCAGGTCCGCCATCACGGCGGTCAGCTCGCGGAGCCCGGCACCGGCGGCGGCCGGCAGCTCGACCTCGGTGAGGTAGTCGCGCAGCTTTCCCAGGTCCGTGCGGACCTGGTCCAGCTGCTCGGACGGCGACGGGAAGCCCGGCGGGCCGGGCCGCTCCGGCGGGGCGAGCAGCGCGCCCGCGCCGTACAGACCGGCGACGACGGCCGGCCAGAACGCGCCCGCCAGGCCGGTGAAGGTGAGCACGAGTCCCAGCAGACCGCAGGCGCAGCCGGTCAGGTTCTTGCGGGACTCCAGCCAGCCCAGGGCCCTACTGGTAGCCACGGATCTCCTCGAAGGCGCCGTCCAGCGAGCCCTCCCGGGCGTCGAAGAGCCGGCCGCCGGTCAGTTCGGCGACGCGTTCCAGCGCGGCGCGGTCGGAGTCGCCGAACAGGATGGGGAAGACGGGGATGTCCCGCCGGTGGCCGGTGAGCCCGGCGTGGAAGGCCTCGAAGTCCTCGGCCGTGTCGCCGGTGGTGTTCTCGCCGTCCGTCATCAGCACGATCGAGGTGAACGTGTCCCGGTCGTCGCCCAGCTCGTCGTACGCCTTCTCCAGCGAGGTGTAGACGGCGGTGTCGCCCTCGGCCTCCAGCGCCTCGGTGTCCCGCCGGATGCCGTCCAGCCCCGACCGTGGGTCCGCGGGGTCCACGACATGGGTGCGGACGGCCTTCACCCGCGACCCGAACGGCATCAGCGTGACCTCCTCCCGCTCCCGGAAGTCCCCGGTCAGTCCGGTCAGCGCCTGCTTCAGCCGGGTCAGCCGGTCGCCCTCCATCGAGCCCGAGGTGTCCAGCACGTACACGGTCCGCGACGGTCGGCGCAGCTCGTTCTCGTACGAGTGGAGCAGCCCGTCCGCGACCGAACGGGTGCCCGGGAAGGGCAGTTCGCGGCGGCGCGAGGTGTCCAGGCCGGCCGCGGGCGCCACCGAGGGCACGACCGGGCGGCGGTGCGTGCGTTCCGTGATCGCCCGCTGGATCCGAGGGGTGCGCAGCGCCTCGGCCAGCCTCCGCACGTCCTCCCGTGCGGAGGCCGGGGCGGAGGCGAGGGAGGACAGCGGGTAGTCGGCGGTGACGACCCCGTCGACCGGCCGGATCACGGTCATGCCCGGGATGCCAGCGAGCACGGACTCGTAGGTGAACAGTGCGTCGACGTCCGGGCGGTCGGCGTACGCGCCGGCCAGCCAGCCCGACGAACCCGAGGTCAGCCGCTGCCCCGCGAAGAACTCCTTCAGCCGGGGCGTGGCCTCCTTCACGTCCGCGTCCGTGAGCGCGGACTGGGCGCCGGAGAGCGCGGAGGCGACCGAGACCAGGGTGGCGAAACCGGAGTGGGAGCGCGCCGGGTCGGTCATGCCGTAGGTGAGGCCGCCGGAGCGCACGGCCTTCTCGACGTCGGACCAGGTGACCTCCTCCGGCTGCCAGCCCAGCTCCTCGACGGTGCCGGAGCGGACGCCGATGGCGACCGGGCTGGCCATCACCGGGGTCTCCGACACCACGCGCCGCGCCGCGTCCGGGCGCAGCCGCAGATGGTCGCCGGAGGCCAGCCACACCGCGTCGTACAGCCCCTTGGCCTCGTCCCGTGCCAGCAGGTCGACGGCGTCGAGGGTGCCGAGGTAGGTGGGGCGGACGGTGATGCCGGTGTCCTCGCGGATCCGGTCCAGGACCGGGGTCATGTCGCTCAGCTCGCTGGAGGCGAGGACGCGCAGCGTACCGGGCTGGTAGGACCAGGGGTCCTCGGCGAGGCCGTCGTCGCGGGCCGCCGAGGTGCAGGACGCCAGCAGGGCCAGCGCGGCGGTCACGGCGACGGCGATCGGGCGTCTCATACCGGTCCGCCTTCCAGAGCGCCCTGGGACCGGCTCCGCTCCAGGTGGCCGCTCGCCTGCCGCAGTTCCGCGGTCAGCGACTCCACGGTGCCGGCCATCACCTCGGTGGCCTGCGCCTTGAAGGTGTCGATGGCGTCGAGCGTGCGGTAGATCTGCTGGAACGCCGCGCGCAGGGTCTCCGCGCCGACCGCCGGGTCGGCGGCGATCCGCTGGATATCACCGCTCTGCGTGGCCAGCATCTCCGCGTTGCCCCGGATCAGCTCCTCGGTGGTCCCGCGCAACGCGTCGACCTGCTCGGTCACCTTCTTCTGGTGGTCGAGCGCGGAGGCCAGCATCACCGCGATGCGCAGCGCCGAGACGGTGGTGGTGGCCGCCCGGTCGACGCCCTTGATCAGCTCGTCGTTGTTGCGCCGTACGACGTCCATGGCGAGGTAGCCCTGGGCGCAGACGGCCAGCTGGGTGAGCAGGTCCTGGTGCTTCTGCCGGACCGGGAAGAGCACATCGGCGCGGAGCGTGCCGGCCTGCGCCGGGTCGGCCGCCTCGACGTCGGCGATGTGCCGCTCCACGGCCTCGTCCAGGGCCTCGGTGAGGATCACGTACTCCTGGAGCTTGCCCATGGTCTCCCACAGGCGGACCCGTTCGGTCTGGAGCGCGGCGTTGTCGCGGCGCAGCTCGTCCTGGCCGCCGCGCAGCGCGCCGACGATCCGGTTCAGGGTGCCCTGCGAGGTGGCGTACTTGGCGAGGTGGTCGCGGAACCTGTTGCCGCCGGGCAGCCGGGAGAGGAACCTGCGGCCCTTGGCGGCGGGCAGGTCCCGCGGATCCAGGTCCTCCACCACCCGCCGCAGCTCCACCAGCGAGGTCGCCACTCGCGCGGAGGCGTCCTGGCCCTTGTCGGGCAGGCTGCGCACGGTGCGCTCCAGCATCCGGTTGGACTGCGCGGCGGCGCCGCGCATCTCTGCGGCGCCGAGCGCGGTGATCTCGCCGACCTTTCCGGCGAACTCGGGGGAGCGGGCGTCGAGCGCGGCGAGCGAGGCGATGTGGTCGGAGGCCTTGCGGGCGAGGTCGGCGCGGGTGCTCTCGTCGACGGGGACCAGGCCGCCGGCCTTCTCCTTGGGTATCGCCGCGACCGGGTCGGGCGGGGTGAGCGTGAAGTCTTCTTGGTGATCGGTCACTTGATGGTCCCCCGTCATCCGCGCGCCCGGCGCGCCATGTCGTGCAGCACCGCGGAGGTCGGCACGGGCGCCTGCCGGACACCGGCGAGCTGCTGGTTGAGGTAGGCGGTGCGGTCCTCGGTGGCCGCGGTGAACTCGGCGCTCGCGCCCTGCGGCCGGAAGCCGTGCCGGGCGGCGAGTGCGCGCAACGCCGGGTCGGTGCCGAGGAGTTCGCCGAGCGCCCGGCCGTCGTCGGTGAACGGGACGACGGTGTGGTCGCTGGTGGCGGTGGTGTCCGGGTAGAGGACGGTCAGGTCGCCGGCGCTGCGCCCGTCCGAGAGCAGGGCGGCCACCTGCGACTCGTACACCAGGACCAGCGGGTTGCCGGCGCCGCTGACGAAGTCCCGGAACGCCGCGTCCGTGCTGGACTGCTGGGCGCCCTGCACACTGACCAGCTTGCGCAGCAGGGGCGCGGTGCGGTCGAGGTCGGCGTCGCTCGCCACCACCCGGCCGCCGTTGTCCACGTAGGAGGCGGCGGCGAGGTAGAGGGCGCCGGAGCTGGAGGTCGCCGGGTCGGTGGTGGCGATGTACAGCGTGCCGCTCAGCTCGCCGTACCGCTGCGCGCCCTTGAGCTGCTGCCAGGTGCGGTCGTCGCGGGCCGCGTCGAGGAAGGCCGCCATCCGGAGGGTGCCGGTGTGCTTCCCGCCGAGGTCGGCGAGTCTGTTGCCGGCCAGCACCTCGGCGGCGTTGCGGTGGGCGACCACGACGAGCGGCGAGTAGAAGGGCCGCGGCAGCGGCTGCCGTACGCCGTGCTTGGCGGCCAGCTCGGTGGCGGGTGCCTGGCTGGACGGGAAGGCGAAGTCGTACTCGCCGAGGTCCAGCCCTTCCATGGCCCAGGACCCGGAGGTCTCGGCCTCGACGGTGTAGCCCTTGGCGGCGAGGGCCTTCACCACGTCGGGGTCGGCGAAGAACTCCGCCTTCTCCGATCCGATCACTGCGCGCACGGTCTTCGTTGCCGTGCCCTGGTCCTCTCCTTGCCGGCCCGCGACGACGGCGGCCACCACGCCACCGATCAGCAGGACCGCGAGGACTGTGCCTGCGATGCGTCTCACGGGAGCAGAGTGCTCGCGGAAGCCGACATTCCCCGGCGGGGGCGATGAACGGGGGGTGTCGTACCGGCCCCGGCATCGCAACGCCGGAAGGAGGGGAAGTCATGGCAACCCGGTCCGCGCGTCGCTGCGGGTGCACGCGGACCGGGGCCGTTCGTGGGAGCCCCTCAGGGGCTCAGTGGGCCGTCACCTCACGCGGCCCGAGGGCGTCCGCGTGCGCGTCCATCCGCTCGGCGGCGAGGATCGCGGCGGCGGTGTCCGCCCGGGAGGCGGCGACGACCAGGGCCCGCCCCGCCAGCGCGTGCGCACGCTGGTGCAGCGCGGCGAGGTGCGGTTCGGAGACCGGGCTCACCGCGGCGCGGACCGGTGCCCGCCCGCCGCGCAGCCGGGCCACCTGGCCCGAGAGCCGGACGGCCGCGGTGTCCAGGTCGGTGGACGGGGCCAGCGCGCGCAGCTCGTCGGTGACGGCGAGCAGTGCCGCGAGATGGCCCGCGAGCTGGATGTCCAGCTCCTCCTCACGGGTCCGGTGCGGGAAGTCCGGGGCGCCGGCCGTCGTGTGGACCGACTTGGTGCGGATCGGTTCGTACATGGGACGGCCTCCTGTGCTCTGACAGAAGCCATCCTACATTAGATCCGGTCTAAAGTTGAGTGTGATCCCGAATTCGGGGGCCGACGGCGTCGCGGCCGGTTCAGGGCTGGCTGTATCCGTCCAGGAAGGTGCCGATCCGGCCCACCGCGTCGCGCAGATCGCCCGCCGACGGCAGCGTCACCACCCGGAAGTGATCGGGCTCCGGCCAGTTGAAGCCGGTGCCGTGGACGACCATGATCTTCTCCTGGCGGAGCAGGTCCAGGACCATCCGCCGGTCGTCCTTGATCTTGAAGACCTTGGGGTCGAGGCGCGGGAAGAGATAGAGCGCGCCCTTCGGGCGGACACAGGTCACACCCGGGATCTGGGTCAGCAGCTCGTAGGCGACGTCCAGCTGCTCCTTCAGCCGGCCGCCCGGCAGCACCAGGTCGTTGATCGACTGGCGGCCGCTGAGCGCGGCGACCACGCCGTGCTGGCCCGGCATGTTGGCGCACAGCCGCATGTTCGCCAGGATCGTCAGACCCTCGATGTAGGAGTCGGCGTGGGCGCGCGGACCGCTTATGGCCATCCAGCCCACCCGGTAGCCGGCCACCCGGTACGCCTTCGACATGCCGTTGAAGGTGAGGGTGAGCAGGTCCGGGGCGACGGAGGCGGTCGGGATGTGCCGGGCGCCGTCGTAGAGGATCTTGTCGTAGATCTCGTCGGAGCAGACCAGCAGGTTGTGGCGGCGGGCGATGTCCGTCAGCCCACGCAGCACCGCCTCGTCGTAGACCGCGCCGGTCGGGTTGTTCGGGTTGATGATCACGATCGCCTTGGTGCGGTCGGTCACCTTGCGCTCGACGTCGGCCAGGTCCGGCATCCAGTCCGACTGCTCGTCGCAGCGGTAGTGCACCGCCGTACCGCCGGACAGCGAGACCGCGGCCGTCCACAGCGGGTAGTCGGGGGCCGGTACGAGGACCTCGTCGCCGTCGTCCAGCAGCCCCTGCATCGCCATGGTGATCAGCTCGGAGACACCGTTGCCGATGAAGACGTGCTCGACGTCCGTCTCGATGCCGAGGGTCTGGTTGTGCATGACGACGGCCCGCCGCGCGGCCAGCAGGCCCTTGGCGTC
The DNA here is from genome assembly GCF_040298625.1 of Streptomyces sp. NPDC001532. NCBI lineage: Bacteria > Bacillati > Actinomycetota > Actinomycetes > Kitasatosporales > Streptomycetaceae > Streptomyces > Streptomyces sp. NPDC001532. Next base: position 81,648 of record NZ_JBEPAL010000020.1, on the reverse strand, counting down.
GCCGTAGCCGTGCGCGGTGGAGACGTTGCGGAGGATGTCCTCCAGGATCTCCGGCGGGCACTCGAAGCCGAAGGCGGCCGGGTTGCCGGTGTTCAGCTTGAGAATGCGGTGACCGGCAGCTTCCAGCCGCATCGCCTCCTCAAGGACCGGGCCCCGGATCTCGTAACAGACGTTGGCGAGCTTCGTCGACTGGATCACCTGCATGTCTGGGAGCTTACGGCCGGGTATCGCTCCGCGGGTCGTGTTTTCCGCCACGTGAGACGAGTGTTTTGAGCGGGTATGGGCGACCGCTGTCCTTGGGGACACCGGAGTCCCTACAATGCGCGGCCATGTCCGAGCCCCCCAGAACGGGTGACCCCCAGGGTCCGCCGATGGTGTACCAGCCGCAGCCGGAGGAGATCCCGGCGTACGAGGAGTACGCCGATCCGGCGACCGCGCACGGCTGGCAGAACACCTACGACGAGACGCGCGAGCTGCCCGCCGTGGCGGCCTCGCCGCGCCGCTCCCGGCGCAAGCCCAGCCCCTGGCGGCAGCGCCGGGTGGCGGTCGCCGCCGGTGCGGTGGGCGCGGTGTCCGCCGCGGCGCTGGTCGCCGGTTTCGCCTTCTCCGGGTCGTCCTCCTCGGGCGGCGCGCAGAGCGAGAAGGGCCGTACCGGTCCGACGGCCGGCGACACGGACGCCGTGCCGGAGGAGTCGGCGGACGCGCGCACGGGCGGCGAGCGCACGGCCTCCGCGCCGGCCGCGGCGGGCACCGGCGCCGGCGGGTCCGCCCCGACCGCGAACCCGTCCGGCGACGCCGCGGCCCCGACGGCCCCCACCGCCTCGCCGACCTCGGCCGCGGCGGCCCCCGTGTCCACCCCCGCCGCCCCCGCCACCTCCGCCCCGGTGGCCCCCGGCGACGGCGACGGCGACGACAAGCCGGGCCGCGGGCAGGGCAAAGGGCCCCGATAGGCCGGAGGAACCCGCGAGAACCCGCCATCCGCGGGCCTGAAACGCCTCCTTGTCCCCTCATGTCTCCGCACTAACAATGCGCATGACAAGACAGCGGGCGGCCGGACGACCTCCGGCCGCCCCGTCACACCAGAGGGGACCCCCACATGAAGAAGCCTCTCCTCGCCACGCTCGCGGCCCTGGTCATCACCGGGACGGGCGCGGCACCCGCCGTCGCGGCGGCCCCGGACACCGAGGCGCCCGCGATCCAGGCGGTGGACTTCGCCGGCACCGTCGCGCTCAGCAACTGCTCCGGCTCCGTCATCCGCATGCCGGACGCCGCCGACGACGACCCGGCGCTGGTCCTCACCAACGGCCACTGTCTGGAGTCCGGCTTCCCGGAACCCGGCGAGGTCGTCGTCGACCAGGCCTCCACCCGCTCCTTCGGCCTGCTGACCTCCGCCGGCACCCGGGTGGCGACCCTGCGCGCCGGCAAGATCGCCTACTCGACGATGACCGACACCGACGTCGCCGTCTACCAGCTCACCCGCACCTACGGGCAGATCAGAAGCTCCTACGGCATCAGCGCGCTCACCCTGAACGACACCCGCCCCACCGCCGGGACGTCGATCAGCGTGGTCTCCGGCTACTGGAAGCGGATCTACACCTGCTCCATCGACGGCTTCGTGCACGAGATGCGCGAGGGCGACTGGACCTGGAAGGACTCCGTCCGCTACACCGCCGCCTGCGACACCATCGGCGGCACCTCCGGCTCCCCGGTCGTCGACCGCACCACCGGCCGGGTCGTCGCCGTCAACAACACCGGCAACGAGGACGGCGAGCGCTGCACGGTCAACAACCCGTGCGAGGTCGACGCGAACGGCAACGTCACGGTCCGCCAGGGCATCAACTACGCCCAGCAGACCTACCAGCTCGCCGCCTGCTTCGGCCTGGACAGCAAGCTGGACCTGTACGCGAGCGGCTGCACGCTGCCCAAGCCGTGACCGCTCACACCGGCGTGCGGCGCACCGACCGGCCCGCCAGGACGTCCGTCCGCCGCCCGTCGTCGATCACGAACCGCCCGTCCACCAGGACGTACGGGATGCCGGTCGGCAAGGTGCGCGGACGGTCGTAGGTCGAGCCCGCCGCGACGGTCGCCGGGTCGAAGAGCACCAGGTCGGCCCGGTGGCCCTCGCGCACCACACCCCGGTCCGGCAGCCGCAGCCGGGCCGCCGGCCGGGAGGTGAGGTGGGCGACGCACTCCTCCAGCGAGAGCACGCCCAGCTCACGGACGTACCGGCCCAGGTAGTGCGGGAAGGTGCCGTACGCCCGCGGATGCGGCTTGGCGCCCTGGAGGATGCCGTCGGAGCCGCCGGTGTGGACGCGGTGCCGCATGATCGCCCGCACGTTCTCCTCGTGGCCGACGTGCTGGAGGATCGTCGGCCCGAGCCGGTCCTCGACCAGCAGCCGGTGCGCGACGGTCCAGGGCTCCTCGCCGCGCGCCCGGGCCGCCTCCAGGACCGTGCGGCCCACGTACTCCCCGAGCGCCGGATCGGTCACGCCGGAGATCTCGATGGTGTCCCACTCCACCGGCACGCCGTGGCAGCCGTCCGCGCCGAGCACCTCCATGTGGTGCCGGACGCGCGCGGCGGTCTCCGGGTCGGTCAGCCGCTTCAGCGCCTGCTCAGGACCGCCCTCGCTCGCCCAGCTCGGCAGCAGTGCCGCGAGGGTGGTGCAGCCGGGGGTGTACGGGTAGGTGTCGAGGCTGATGTCGGCCCCGGCGGCCAGCGCGTCGTCCAGCAGCGTCAGCAGCTCGCCGGCGCGGCCCTTGTTCACGCCGAAGTTCATGGTGGCGTGCGCCAGGTGCAGCGCGCAGCCCGCCTCCCGGGTGAGCGCCACCATCTCCTCGTACGCCCGCAGCGCGCCCGCCCCGTACGAGCGGTGGTGCGGGCAGTAGTAGCCGCCGTACGAGGCCACCACCCGGCACAGCTCGGTCAGCTCGGCGTCCTTGGCGTACATGCCGGGCGTGTACGTCAGCCCGGACGACAGGCCGACCGCGCCCTGCTCCAGGCCCTCGGCGACCAGGCGCCGCATCCTCTCCAGCTCGGCCGGGGTCGCCTCGCGGTCCTCCCAGCCGACGGCGAGCGCGCGGACCGTGCCCTGCGGGATCAGATAGGCGGCGTTCACCGCGATCCCGCGGTCGAGGCGGTCCAGGTACTCGCCGACCGACCGCCAGTCGAAGTCGATGTCGTCACCGGAGCCGTTCCAGCCGGTGATCGCGCGGCGCACCTCGCCGAGCGTGCGGTCGTCGACCGGCGCGTACGACAGCCCGTCCTGGCCGATCACCTCCAGGGTGACGCCCTGCGCGGCCTTGGCGCTGTGGTCGGGGTCGCGCAGCAGCGCCAGGTCGCTGTGGGCGTGCATGTCGATGAAGCCGGGGGAGAGGACCAGGCCCTCGGCGTCCAGCTCGCGCACGGCGGACGGGCGCTGGCAGCCCGCCGCGGCGGCCTCCTTGACGATCGACACGATCCGGCCGCCGTCCACGACCACATCGGCGCGGTAGGAGGGCGCGCCGGTGCCGTCGACGACGTCCGCGTCCCGGATGACGAGGTCTTCCATCGCGATTGCCTCCGGTTTCCTGGGCGTTTCCTAGAAGAACGTGCGGACGTAGTCGACGACCGTGCCGTCCGCCTCGGCCACCGGGATCAGCTGCCACTTGTCGAACGAGGTGCACGGGTGGGACAGCCCCAGCCCGATCCAGTCGCCGACCTCCAGATCCGCCTCCGGCCCGGTCCGCAGCCAGGCGTGCTGGTCGGACAGGCCCGTCACCTCGATCCCGGTGGCCGGGCGCTCGGTGCCGTCGCGGCGGACCACCTGGGCGAACGGCAGGTCCAGGTCGTGGGCCGCGTCCCGCTTGCCCGCGTTGGCGAAGGCCTGCCCGGCCGACGGGCGGGAGACGACCTGCGCCCACAGCCGGAACGCGGGCTCCAGCGCGCCCTCCTCCGGGACCCGGGTGAACGGGGTCAGCTTGCGGTAGTGGCCGTCGTCGTGGGAGACGTAGGCGCCGGAGCGCAGCAGCTTCAGTACCGGCGCGGAGAGGTCCGGGAGCGCGGCGAAGGCGTCCGCGACCGCGTCGAACCAGGCGCTGCCGCCCGCGCTCACCACGATCTCGTCCAGGCCCGCGAACCGGCCCGCCTTGTCGAAGTCGACGGCCAGCGCGACCAGCCGGTCCAGCCACGCCCGCACCCGCTCCGGCGTCGCCCGCGGCACCTCGCCCTCGTAGCCGGCGACCCCGACCAGGCGCAGCCGGTCGGTCGCGGCCACCGCGTCGGCGACCGCCGCGCACTCCGCCTCGGTGCGCACACCGGTGCGGGCCTCCTCGCCGGCGGCCAGCTCCACGACCACGTCGAGCGGGCGGGGGGCGTCCGCCAGGGCCGCCGCCATCAGCTCCACACCGCGCACGGAGTCGATGTAGCAGACGAACCGGAAGTCCGGGTCGGCCAGTTCGGCGGCGAGCCGGCGCAGCGCCGCCGGGTCCACCAGCTCGTTCGCCAGGAACACCCGTCGCACCCCGAACGCCCGCGCCACCCACACCTGGTGCGGCACCGCGAGGGTGATGCCCCAGGCGCCCCGCTCCAGCTGCCGGGCGAACAGCTGCGGGGCCATGGAGGTCTTGCCGTGCGGCGCGAAGGCCAGCCCGTGCCGGTCGGTGTACGTCGCCATCAGCCGCAGGTTGTGCTCCAGGTGCTCGGCGGACAGCGCGAGCACGGGCGTGGTGAAGCCGCCGGTGAAGAGGTTGCGGCGCTGGGCGGCCAGCTCGCCCACGGTGAGCCCGGCGGCGTCCGGCGGGAGGCCACGGAAGCGGTGGTCGACACGTTCCCCGGCGAGACCGGCGAGGGCTTCGCTGTTCATGGAGCCTCCCTGATCAGGTACGTTGCAGCAAATGCAACGTCCATTGCGTATATCGCTTACCGCTGTCTAGCATTTCGGCCGACGCGGGGTCAACGAAACCGCGTCCCGCAGCCGACGAGGAGCTACGAGCATCGTGACCACCACCGGACCCCGCAACGCCCCCGGCGTCCCGCCCGACGTCGTGGACGTCGTCGCGCTCGGCGAGTCCATGGTCACCTTCCTGCCCACCCGCCCCGGACGCCTCGCCGACGTGCCCTCCTTCGACCGCGGCATCGGCGGCGCCGAATCCAACGTGGTCTGCGTACTGGCGGCCGCCGGACACTCCGCCCGCTGGGTCAGCCGGGTCGGCGACGACGGCTTCGGCGACCACCTCGTCGAGACGATCGCCGGCTACGGCGTCGACACCAGCGCCGTCCGCCGCGACCCCGCCCGCCCCACCGGCATCTACTTCCGCACCGCCGGCGACCGCGCCACCGACGCCCACGAGGTCGCCTACTACCGCGCCGGCTCCGCCGCCTCCGCGATGAGCACGGACGACGTCGACCTCGCCGCCGTCCGCGCCGGGCGCGTCCTGCACCTCTCCGGGATCACCGCCGCGCTCTCCGCGAGCTGCCTGGACCTCATGCGGGAACTGACCGCGCCCCGCCCCGGCCGCCCGCTGGTCTCCTTCGACGTCAACCACCGGCCCGGCCTGTGGCGGGACACCGACGGGTCGGCGGTGCTGCGGGACCTCGCCCGCCGCGCCGACCTCGTCTTCGTCGGCGAGGACGAGGCCTGGGGACTCGACGGCCCGGCCGCCGTCCGCGCCGCGCTCCCCGAACCCGAGATCCTCGTCGTCAAGCAGGGCCCGGCCGGCGCCACCGCCTTCCACGGCCCGGACGCCACCTTCGTGCCCGCCCTCGACGTGGACGTCGTCGCCGCCGTCGGCGCAGGCGACGCCTTCGCCGCCGGATTCCTCTCCGCCACCCTGCGCGGACTGCCCGTCCGCGACCGCCTGCGCCACGGCCACCTCCTGGCCGCCGCCGCCCTCACCACCCCCGGCGACCTCGCGTCGCCCCCCGCCCGCGACCACGCCGACCGGCTCGCCGCCCTCGACGACGCCGCGTGGGGGAGACTTCGACTCGGCCCCGGCTGGACAGCCGCCACCCATGGGGCCGACGAGGAGGTACGTACGCCATGAGCCAGACCGTCGACCGCGCGCTGAGCATCCTGCCGCTGCTCGCCGAGGGACCCGCCGACCTCGGACAGGTCGCCGACCGCCTCGGCGTGCACAAGTCCACCGCCCTGCGGCTGCTGCGCACCCTCCACGAGCACGGCTTCGTCTACCGCCAGTCCGACCAGCGCTACCGCCTCGGCGCCCGGCTGTTCGCCCTCGCCCAGGAGGCGATGGAGAACCTGGACATCCGCGAGATCGCCCACCCCCACCTCGTCCGCCTCAACGAACAGTGCGGGCACACCGTGCACCTCGCCGTCCACGAGGAGAACGAGGTCCTCTACATCGACAAGGTGGACAGCCGCTACCCGGTCCGCATGTACTCGCGGATCGGCAAGCCGGTCGCCCTCACCGTCGCGGCGGTCGCCAAGCTGCTGCTCGCCGACCTCCCCGAGCACGAGCGCCGCGCCCTCGCGGACAAGCTCGACTACCCCCTTTACACAGCCCGTTCGACACCCAACGCCGCCGCCTTCCTGCGGGAGCTGGAGAAGGTGCGCGAACAGGGCTGGGCCACCGACCTCGGCGGCCACGAGGAGTCCATCAACTGCGTCGCCGCACCCGTCCGCGGCGCCGACGGCCGGGTCGTCGCCGCCATGTCGGTCTCCGCGCCGAACGTCGTCGTCACCGCCGACGAACTCCTCACCCTGCTCCCGCTGGTGCGCCGTACGGCGGAGGACATCAGCGGCGAGTACTCCGGCAGAACCACGGCAAAGGACCCCAAGGACACCGCATGACCGACAAGATCGCCCTCACCCCGAAGACCCACACCACCCCGCCCGCGAAGTTCTCGCACGGCGTGCGGAAGGGCAACATCCTCCAGGTCGCCGGCCAGGTCGGCTTCCTCCCCGCCGAGGAGGGCAAGCCCCCCACGCCGGCCGGGCCCACCCTGCGCGAGCAGACCCTCCAGACCCTCGCCAACGTCAAGGCGATCCTCGAGGAGGGCGGCGCGAGCTGGGACGACGTGATGATGATCCGCGTCTACCTCACCGACGTCGGCCACTTCGCCGAGATGAACGACATCTACAACACCTACTTCGAGGAGCAGGGCCTCACCCAGCCCCCGGCCGCCCGCACGACGGTCTACGTCGGCCTGCCCGCCGGACTCCTCATCGAGATCGACGCCCTCGCCGTCCTGAGCTGATCTCCGCCGCACTCCCGCACGCCGTGACCGACGCGGCGCCCGTCATCCCTCGGGGCGCCGCGCCGCGCTTCCCCCTGCCCGAAAGCCGTATGCACTTACCGCGTTCACGTAGAGGACCCCCGTATGTCCCATCCGCTCGCCGCCTCCGCCACCCCCGAGACCCCACCCCGCACCGGCGGACTGCTCCTCCTCGTCGACGGCACCGCCGGGCTGCTCACCGTCGCCGCCCTCGGCATCGCCCTGCTGCTCCTCCTGATCATCAAGGCGCGGCTCCAGCCGTTCGTCGCGCTGCTCGCCGTCTCCATAGCCGTCGGCCTGATGGCCGGCCTGTCCGTCACCGAACTCTTCGGCACCGTCCAGCGCTCGGACGCCGTCTCCACCATCGAGTCCGGCATGGGCGGCATCCTCGGCCATGTCGCCATCATCATCGGCCTGGGCACCATGCTCGGCGCCATCCTTGAAGTCAGCGGCGGCGCACAGGTGCTGGCCTCCCGGCTGCTCGGACTGTTCGGCGAGCGGCGCGCCCCGCTCGCCATGGGCCTGACCGGCCTGATCTTCGGCATCCCGGTCTTCTTCGACGTCGGCATCTTCGTCCTCGCGCCGATCGTCTACGCCGCCGCCAAACGCTCCGGCAAGTCCATCCTGCTGTACTGCCTGCCGCTGCTCGCCGGTCTGTCCATGACCCACGCCTTCCTGCCCCCGCATCCCGGTCCGGTGGCCGCCGCCGGTCTGCTCCACGTCGACCTCGGCTGGGTCATCCTCATGGGCGTCGTCTGCGGCATCCCGGCGGTGCTGGCCGCCTGGGCGTACTCGGCCTGGATCGGCCGCCGCATCTTCGTGCCGGTCCCGCAGGACATGGTCGAGGCCGCCGAGGAGGCCAAGCGGGCGGTGCTCGACGAGCAGCGCGCCCCGCGCGAGGAGCCGGTCGCGCTCGGCACGGTCCTCGCCATCATCGGCACCCCGCTGATCCTGATCCTCGCCGCCACCTTCTCCTCGATCGCGCTGGACCCCTCCACGCTCCGCTCGGTCATCGAGTTCTTCGGCCACCCCTTCGTGGCCCTCACCCTCGCCCTGCTGCTCGCCTACTACGTCCTCGGCATCCGCCGCGGCTGGTCCCGCAAGTCGCTGGAATCGGTGTCCACGTCCTCGCTGAAGCCGGTCGGCAACATCCTGCTCGTGGTCGGCGCGGGCGGTGTCTTCGGCGCCGTCCTCAAGGCCAGCGGGGTCGCCCAGGCGCTGTCGGACACCTTCAACGACGTCGGCCTGCCGGTGCTCGTGCTGTCCTACCTGATCTCCCTGGTCCTGCGGGTCGCACAGGGCTCGGCCACGGTCGCCATCGTCACCACGGCCGGCATCGTGGCCCCGCTGCTGGCCGAGGGCGACCACTCCCAGGCCTTCGTCGCCCTCGTCATCATGGCGATCTCGGCGGGCTCGATCTTCGCCTCGCACGTCAACGACGGCGGCTTCTGGATCGTCGCCAAGTACTTCGGGATCAGCGAGCGCGAGACCCTGAAGACCTGGACGGTGCTCGAATCGGTGCTGTCGCTGGCCGGGTTCGCGGTGGCCGCCGTCCTCAGCCTGTTCGTCTAGGAGCGAACGCCCCCTGGGTCCGCCCGGAAGGCGACCCGTCCCCGACCGGCGCCCCGTGTGCAATGGATGACGGGGAGCACTACGGGGGAGCAGCCGCCCCGTCCGTCGGCGTGGCGGGCGGGGCTGGCTGTTGCGAGCACAGGGATGTCGTCCATACTTCGCCCGTGGAGCAGCGCATAGGACCCAGCATTCAGCCCCTGCAAGGCGCCGCGGCGGACCCGGCGTTCGTCCCCGGCATCACGGGCCCGCGCCCCGCCGAGCCGGACGGGACGGCGGCACCCGAGGCCGCGGTTCCCGAGGACCCGGCCGCGAAGGAGGCCGCGGACGAGGACACCGCCGGCGAGGAGGCCGTCGACGAGGTGGTCCTCGACGAGAAGGACGCCGACGACGACCCGGCCGCCGCCGAACCCGACGCCGACGGCCCCGTCTTCGAGGCCGCCGACCGGCGGGCGCGGATCGTCGCCGACGCCAGGGGCGTACGCCTCAGTCTCGACGAGGAGAGCTGCGAGTTCCGCTGGGACGAGATCGGCGCGGTCGAGACCGAGTCGGCCCGGTTCGGCAAGCGGTTCACCGTCACCGTGCACACCCCTGACCGGCGCTGGTACCCGATCGAGATCGAGGCACCGGCCAGGGCGCGCTTCGCGGAGTGGGAGTCACAGCTCGACGCGGTGCTGGACGCCTACTTCGACGAGGACGCGGACGGGCAGCCCGAGGACGACGACTAGCAGTACTGGGCCTGCTTGCCGATCGACCGGTACATGCAGTCGGCGTTCTCCAGCAGTTGCAGGACCGCGTCCCGGTTCCGTGAGGTCTCCCGCTCGATCACCTCGTCGGGCGGGTAGAACCCGCCTCCGGAACTGGAGCTCGGATACATCTCGAAGGTGTAGCCGAAGATCCTGTGGGTGCCCCAGAGGTAGTCGTCGATCGACCCGTCGGTGATGTACAGGTCGCTGGACTGCTCCGGGGTGTAGCCGTTGCTGGCCGCCATCTTCTGGCCGATCGCCGCGAACGCGTTGCGGTCGTCGGCGGTCATGCCCGTGGTCGTGTCGGAGTACGTGTACCCGAACGGCCACAGCACCAGCTCGCTGTAGGTGTGGAAGTCGATGCCCGCCTTGATCTGCTGCGTCCCGCCGACGACCCGGCTGCGCACGAAGTCGGAGACGACCTTGACCTCCTTCGCCGACTCCGGCGCCGAGCCCCGGTAGGTCTCGGAGGACGTCGACCCGGAGGAGCCGCCGCAGCAGCCCCAGCGGTAGTTCCAGTTCCGGTTGAGGTCGGTGCCGACGTACGACGAACCGGAGTTGGGCTGCCGGTTCTTGCGCCAGGACCGGTAGGAGCCGGAGGCGATGTCGTACTCGCCGCCGTCCGGGTTGAGGTCCGGGACGATCCAGATCTCACGGTTGTTCACCATGCTGGTGACACGGGAGTCCGTGCCGTAGTCGCCGGTCAGCTCGCGCAGCAGGTACAGCGCCATCTCGACGGTGAGGTGTTCGCGGGCGTGCTGGTGGTGGGTGAACAGCACCTCCGGCTCGGCCTCGTCGGTGCCCACGTTGTCGCTGATCTTCACGGCGACGATGTTCCGGCCCTGGTAGGAGGTGCCGATCGTGCGCTGGGAGGCGATCGACGGGTTGGCCGCGACGATGGAGTTGATCTCGCTCGTCATCTCCGCGTAGTTGTGGTACCGCGAGTCGGCCGACGGGAAGTCGTAGAGCCGGATCTCGTCCGCCCCCGCCGACCGGTCCGGTACGGCGCCCAGTGCGGTGACGTCGTAGCCGAGCCGGCGCAGCGTCCGGATCTGGTCCGCACGGCCGGAGACCACGACGCCGTGCCCGTGGACCTCGTCCACGGTGACGCCGGTCCGCTGAAGTGCCGTGCGGTCCTTGGCCGTCGAGTGCAGATGAACCTCGTACTGGCGGATGTCGTCCGCCGACGCGGTCGCCTCGGCCGCGCTGTCGGCGGTGGCCGTGGCCGATATCGGGGCCGCGAGGGTGAGGGCGAGCAGGGCGGCGAGGACGGCGGTGCGTCTGCCGCCGCTGTCGCCTCGGCCGCGGATGCGAAGTCGCATGAAGTCTCCTTGGTTCTCCAGGGATTCCGGGGTCTCCGGAAGTGGGGAGTGGAGCTGGGGAGTGGAGCCGGGGGGTGGTTCTTCCGTGCGACGTGCCGGTGTGGCGCTCATGGTTGAGCCGATGGCATGAGCAGGTCAATAGTGGGCGGCGGGTGGATGGCCTGAACCAGGCCAAAAACGGCCGCGCAGTGTACGGGGGACCGCCGCCGCACGAGGCAGCCCCGGCAAAGTGCACCCGCGCGTGTGATTGTCGCGTGCATATATGTGGAGCCCGGGAGAGGGTGAGGGTCCGCGGACGGGCAGCCGCGGAACCGTTGCCGACTCCCCGACACCCACCCCCAGAGGACTGGCTGATCATGGGCGGATCAGCGCCACGACGGGACTGTCAGCTGCCGGTCGAGACGACCAGCTTCGTCGACCGGCGCGACGAACAGGCCGAAGGCCGCGACCTGCTGGCCCGCGCCCGGCTGGTCACCCTGACCGGGCCCGGCGGCGTCGGCAAGACCCGCCTCGCCATCCGGATCGCGGCCCGCGTCGCCCGCGCCTTCTCCGACGGAGTCCGCTTCGTCCACCTCTCCGGCCTGCACGACCCGGCCCTCGTCCCGCTCGCCGCCGCCGACGCGCTCGGCCTGCACGACCACTCCGCACAGCCCCCGCTCGACGCCCTCGCGGCCAAGGTCCGCGACCGGCGGCTGCTGCTCGTCGTCGACAACTGCGAACACCTGCCGACCGCCTGCGCCGACCTCGCCGCGGCCCTGCTGCGCGGCACCACCGGCGTGCGCGTCCTCGCCACCAGCCGGCACCGCCTCGGCCTCACCGAGGAACACCTCATGGAGGTACGGCCCCTGCCGGTCCCCGACCCCGACGGCGACCTCTCCGCCGCCGACGCGAGCCCCGCGCTCACCCTCTTCGCCGACCGCGCCGCCGCCGTCGTCCCCGGTTTCCGCCTCACCCCCGACAACCGGGCCGCCGTCGCCCGCCTGTGCCGGCGCCTCGACGGACTGCCCCTCGCCATCGAACTCGCCGCCGTCCGGATGCGCGTCCTGGGCGTCGAACAGCTCCTCGCCCGCCTCGACGACCGCTACCGCCTGCTCTCCGCCGGCAGCCCCGCCGTCCTGCCCCGCCACCAGACCCTGCGCGCCGCCGTCGACTGGAGCCACGAACTGTGCACCGCGAAGGAGCAGACGGTGTGGGCCCGCGCCTCCGTGCTGGCCGGCGGCTTCGACCTGGAGACCGCCGAAGCCGTCTGCGCCGACGGCGAGGAGATCCGCACCCACGACGTCCTCGAAGCCGTCGCCGGACTCGTCGACAAGTCCGTCCTCTGCCGCGAACCCGGCCCCGACGGCGTCCGCTACCGCCTGCTCGACACCCTGCGCCACTACGGCCTGGACAGACTCCGGCAGAGACCCGGCGAGGAGACCGCCGCCCGGCGGCGCCAGCGCGACTGGGCCCAGGAACGCGCCGCCGCCTGCGAACAGGCCTGGTTCGGCCCCGGCCAGCGCGAGATCGTCGCCCGGCTCCGCGCCGACCAGGACAACCTGCGCGCCGCCCTCGACTTCAGCCTCACCACCCCCGGCGAAGCCCTCGCCGGCCTCCGCCTGGCCGGCACCCTGTGGTTCTACTGGCACGCCTGCGGCGCCCCCCGCGAAGGCCGCTACTGGCTCGACCGCGCCCTCGACGCCGCCCCCGCACCCACCCGCGAACGCGCCCGCGCCCTGTGGATCTCCGGCCTCCTCGCCGGCTGCCCGGAAGACCTCACCCGCGGCCTGCGCCGCGCCGAACGCGCCGCCGCCCTCGCCCGGCGGCTCGGCGACGAGGCGGAGGCCGCGCACGCCGAGTACGTCATCGGCGTCATCCGCCTGTTCAGCGACGACCTCCACGCCGCCCTCGACCACTTCCGCGCCAGCGTCGCCCGCGGCCGCGTCCCCGGCCAGCACCTCAGCATGGCCGGCCTCGACCGCGTCGAACTCGCCTGCGCCCTCGGCTTCCTCGGCGAGGCCGACCAGGCCATCGCGGTCTGCGAGGAGACCCGGCGGCTGTGCGAGGCGCACGGCGAGGAATGGGTGCTGTCGTACGTGCTGCGCATGCTGGCCCTCGCCCACACCGTCAAACGGGACTGGCCACGCGCCGAGCGGCACGCCCGCGAGGCACTGCGCCGCAAACTCGCCGTCCACGACATCACCGGCATCGGCCTCACCCTCGACCTGCTCGCCCAGATCGCCGGCCACGGCGCCGCCCCCGACCGCGCCGCCGTCCTGCTCGGCGGCGCCGACCGGGTCTGGGCCGACGTCGACCGCGACCGCTGGGGCTCCGCCGCCCTCGGCGCCACCCGCCACGGCACCGAGACCCGGGCCCGCGAGGCCGTCGGCGCCGACCGCTACGAACGCGCCTACCGGCGAGGCGCCGCCCTCGGCCTCACCGAGATCGTCGGCTACGCCCTGGAGGAGCACCGGCCACCCGACCCGCCCGAACCCGAACGGCCCGCGCCGGGCGTCCGGCTCACCCGGCGCGAGACCGAGGTCGCCGAACTCGTCGCCCAAGGACTCGCCAACCAGCAGATCGCCGACCGCCTGGTGATCGCCCGCCGCACCGCCGAAGGCCATGTGGAACGCATCCTCAGCAAACTCGGCTTCAGCAACCGCAGCCAGATCGCCGCCTGGGTCACGGCCCACCGCTGAACCACCCGACCGAACGGGCCCGTCACACCACCGACAGGAAACGGTCCCGGCTTGCGCGGGACCCCTAGCACCACCACCGTCAGCCAACCGTCCTGGCTCGCGCGGGACCCGCACAACACCGATAGGAACCGGTCCCGGCTCGCGCGGGACCCCTCGCACCACCGGAGCCACCCGTCCCGGCTCGGGCGGGACCCCGTACCTCCGACGCCCACCCGTCCCGGCTCCTGCCGGGCGCCACCCCACCGACAAGGAACCGGTCCCGGCTGGCGCGGGACCCCGTACCTCCGACACCCACTCGTCCCGGTTCGCGCGGGACCTGCACAGCATCGACAGGGAACCCATGACCAGCCCGACCGCCACGCCTCCCAGTCCCCTCGACCACCGCATGGCCGTGCACGGCTCCGACGAGGAGTTCCTGGCCGCCGCCCTGCCCTTCCTCGCCGAAGGCCTCGTCGCGCCCGACGAGCCCCCGCCCGTCGCCGTGGTCGCTCCCGGCAAGCTCGACCTGCTGCGCGACACCCTCGCCGACGACGCCCGGCGCGTCGTCCTCATGCCTCACACCGACTGGTACACCGGCTCCGCCGCCAACGCCGTCGCCCAGGCGGCCCGCTACCTCGCCGAACACGGCGGCCCCGGCGGCCGCATCCACCTCCTCATGGAACCCGACTGGGGCGGCAGGGCCGGCCGCTCGGCACGCGAGTCCGCCGAGTGGATCCGCTACGAGGCCCTGTCCAACCTGCTGTTCGCCCCGTTCGCCACCACCGCCCTGTGCGTCTACGACGCCCGCACCGCCGGCCCCGCCGTCATCGCCGCCGCCCGCCGCGCCCACCCCGACACCGAGGTGTACGCCGACCCGCTGCTGGTCGCCGCCGAACTGGACGCCGTACCCCTGCCGCCGCCCCCGCGCGACGCGCACCGGCTGCGCGCGGCCGACCCCGCGGCCGTGCGCGGCTGGGCGCTCGCCCAGGGGCTGGCGGCCGCGGAGGCGGAGCGGTTCGCCACGGCGGTGGCGGAGGCCACCGTGGAACCGGTCACCGAGGTGCTGCTGTGGGGCGAGGCGCCGCACTGCGTCTGCGAGCTGCGCTCCCCGCGCCGCGTCCACGACCCGCTCGCCGGCTTCGTCCCGCCGCCCGCCGCCGAACCGGCGCCCGGCCAGGGCCTGTGGTTCGCCCGGCAGGTCTGCGCCTACGTCGACATCCGCGCCGACGACACGGGAGGATCGGTCCGCCTCCAGTACGCGTAGCGAGCGCGGGTGCCGTGCCGCCACGCAGGTATGGAATCGGGTAGTCCTCCCCGTGTACCGCACCCGCCCCCGGGACAACCTGAAGCCATGCTGCGACTCTCCGGGGGCCTCCTCCCGGACCCCGACCCCGAGTACGGCGCGTACCCCCAGCCCCCGATGGGCGCGGGACACGCCAGCACCGAGTACGCCCCGCGGCCGTCCGCGGTCGGCGAGGCCCGCGCGGAGGTACGCAGGCGACTGGAGACCTGGGGGCTGGCGGAGCGGGACGACCTGGACGATCTGGTGGCCACGGCGGAACTCCTGGTCAGCGAGCTCGCCACCAACGCCCTGCTGCACTCGGCGAGCCGCTTCCGCCTCACCCTCACCGCCGCCCACGGCGTCCTGCGCTGCGAGGTGGCCGACGCCGGCCGCCGCGTCCCGCAGGTGCTCCAGGCGGGCACGTCGGAGAGCGGCCGGGGGATGTACCTGGTGGACGCGCTCGCCCGGCGCTGGGGCTGCCATCAGGACGGGTTGGGCAAGACCGTGTGGTTCGAGCTCGGCACGTGCGCGTGCGACGGCTGCGGTCGGCGACAGCCGTAGCACGGGAGCAGCCCGGCCCCGGCGGCCCCGCCCGGCCGCCGGGGCCGCACTCGGCGCGGGGTTCCGGCGGCGCCGCGCGCGGCCCATGAGCGCAAAGGGTGGAGATCCCGCACGCCCTCTTGCCGCGAGGCGGGTCATCCGCTTTCTTGACCTGCATGGCGGACACCACGGGAAACACAGCGGCACCACAGGTCGACGGGCCGGACTCCGCGCCCCGCAAGTCCAGTTGGAAGTACATCGGTCCTGGAATCGTCGTCGCCGCGACCGGCGTCGGCGCCGGTGACCTGGTCGCCACCCTCATCGCCGGCAGCAGCTTCGGCTACACCCTGCTCTGGGCGGCGGTCGTCGGCTGCCTGGTGAAGATCTCCCTCGCGGAGGCGGCGGGCCGCTGGCACCTGTCCACCGGCCGCACCCTCTTCGACGGCTGGGCCAGCCTGGGCCGCTGGACGACGTGGTTCTTCGCCGTCTACCTCGTGATCTGGGGCTTCGTCTACGGCGCGGCGGCGATGTCGTCCAGCGCGCTGCCGCTCCAGGCCCTGTTCCCCGACGTGATGGACCTCAAGTGGTGGGCGGTGGCCTGCGGACTGGTGGGCCTGGTCTTCGTCTGGTTCAACAAGTACGCGGTGTTCGAGAAGGTCATGACGGTCCTGGTGGGCGTCATGTTCGTGGTGACGGTGTACCTGGCGATCAGGGTCACTCCCAACCTGGGCGAGGCGTTCGCCGGTCTGCTCCCGGTCCTGCCCGACGAGAAGGACTCCGTCCTCAACACCCTCGGCCTGATCGGCGGCGTCGGCGGCACCATCACCCTCGCCGCCTACGGCTACTGGGTCAACGCCAAGGGCTGGACCGACACCGGCTGGATGAAGGTGATGCGCCTGGACAACCGCGTCGCCTACATCACCACCGGCATCTTCGTGGTGGCGATGCTCTTCGTCGGCGCGGAACTGCTGCACTCCGCGAACGTGGCCAT
Source organism: Streptomyces sp. NPDC001532 (assembly GCF_040298625.1). NCBI lineage: Bacteria > Bacillati > Actinomycetota > Actinomycetes > Kitasatosporales > Streptomycetaceae > Streptomyces > Streptomyces sp. NPDC001532. Next base: position 65,328 of record NZ_JBEPAL010000020.1, on the reverse strand, counting down.
CGCCGGCGGCGACAAGGGCCTGATCCAGCTGACCGACATCCTGGAGGCCGAATACGGCGCGGCCACGGCCAAGTTCTTCCTCATCGGCTTCTTCGCCACGTCCTTCACCTCGCTGATCGGCGTCTGGCACGGAGTGAGCCTGATGTTCGCCGACTTCGTGGCCCGCTACCGCAAGGGTGACGATGCCAAGGGCGAGGAGATCGCCACGGGCACCCGCGAACGCTCATGGCCGTTCCGGGCCTACCTCCTCTGGCTGACCTTCCCGCCCATCGCCCTCCTCTTCCAGGGCCAGCCCTTCCGCCTGATCATCATCTACGGCGTCCTGGGCGCGGCGTTCCTGCCCTTCCTGGCCGGCACGCTCCTCTGGCTGCTCAACTCCTCCCGCACGCCCCGCGAATGGCGCAACAGCTGGCTGAGCAACGGCATGCTGACCCTGGCGGGCCTGCTCTTCCTGATCCTGTGCGTGAAGCAGATCTGGGACCAGCCGTGGTCGGAGTTCTTCTAGACCGGTCGGGCAGCGGTCAGCCCATCGGCCGGTAGAACGCCAGCACCTGGTGGAGGTGGGCGAACCACTCCTGGAGCTTCGTGCGGGGCTTCGCCTCGACCACGCACTCGTAGAAGCGGCCGTCGAGGTGGATGACGCCCATCATCAGGTGCTTGCCCGAGGGGCTGGCGCGGTAGTGCACGCTGCGGACCTCCGGCCAGGGGAACTCCGCGGTCACGTCGTTGATCTCGAAGGCCACGCCCTCCGCGTCGACGACGATCGAGCAGTGACGGTCCACTGCCATGAACTCCGGCCCGCCGGGCACCGGCCCCGGCTGCTGCGGCAGCGGAGCGTACTGCGGCGGAGGCGGCCCGAAACCCTGCGGGGGAGCGGCCGGCGGGGGAGGGGTCGAGGGGGGAGCCGTCGGAGGAGGCGGCACCGGCGGGCCGTAGGCGGGCTGGTGGCCGTATGGCGGCGGCTGCGTGGTCAATGTCGGTGCTCCCGGGCGTGATGTGGTGCCGAGGATAGCCAAGCGGCGCCCGGCGGCCCGCTCCGCCCCGGCAGGCCCGGGCACCGGTCTGAAACATTTCACGGGCCCCACCGCATCGTAGAGATGACAGCGACGGCGAGGTGGCGGCACGGCGGGTCACCGGTGGGCGGGGGACGTAGATGAGACATGGGTGGGCGGACGAGTACGCCGAGTTCGCGGCGGCGCGCACCGGTCACTTGTACCGGTCGGCGTGCCTGCTGACCGCCGGGGACACCCATCTCGCGGAGGACCTGGTCCAGGAGACCCTGGGCCGGCTCTACGTCAGCTGGCACCGGGTCAGCCGGGCCGGCAACCCCGCCGCGTACGCCCAGACCGTGCTCACCCGGACCTTCCTCGCGCAGAAGCGGCGCCGCAGCAGCACCGAGCGAGCGACCGACGTACTGCCCGAGCGGGCCGACCACTCCGGCGGCGACACGCCCCTGCGGCTGACCCTGCTGGAGGCGCTGGCCCGGCTGCCCGTCAAGGACCGGGCGGTGGTGGTGCTGCGCTACTGGGAGGACCGCAGCATCCAGGAGACCGCCGACGTCCTGCACGTCAGCTCCGCCGCCGTCCGCACCCGCTGCGTGCGCGCGCTCGCACGCCTGCGGGAGCTGCTGGGCGAGGACCTGGCCGAGTACGCCACGACCTGAGCGCGCTCCCGCACGAACACTTCTCCACCCACACGACCGACAGGAACGGCGGTTCGCCATGCCCGCGGAACCCACGCACGACCCCTTCGAGAACCGGCTCGGCGACGCCCTGCGCCAGACCGGTGACACCTTCGACACCGACCACCCCGCCCTGGCCGCCGCCGGGCAGGCGCGCGGACGCCGGATGCGGCTGCGCCGCAGGGCCACGATGTTCGGCGGAGCGGCGAGCATCGCGGCGGTGGGTCTGGGCGCGGCGCTGGTCCTGCCCGGGGACGGCACCGCGGGTGAGGCACGGACCACGCAGTCCGTGGGCCGGATGGGAACGGCGTCCGCCACGGCGACCGCGCCGGACCCGGTCACCGAACAGGAGATGATCTCCACCCTCGTCTCGCTCCTGCCGGAGGGCGAGGTCGGCGAGTCGGCCGGGCAGGGCACGGACGAGGGGTCGCTGCCCTACGCGCGGGTCGTGTTCGACGACGGCGAAGGCCCTGGGGCGGTATCCGTCAGCCTGAACCGGGTCGAGCCGGGCAGCGAGTCGGCCCGCCAGGTGACCACCTGCCCGGACAAGGTCATGGTCCCGCACGACGCCTGCGAGACCAGCCGGCTTCCGGACGGCTCGCTGCTGATGATCTTCCAGGGGTACGAGTATCCGGACCGGCGGGTGGACACCAAGCGCTGGCAGGCGGAACTGGTCACCGCCGAGGGGCAGTACATCAGCGTGGGCGAGTGGAACGCGGCGGCGGAGAAGGACGCGCCGATCAGCAGGGAAGAGCCGCCGCTCACCCCGGAGGAACTGAAGACCGTCGCCACGGCGTCCGTCTGGCGCGCCGTCGTCGACGCCATCCCCGAGAACCCCGAGGGCAAGCCCACCTCGAAGGTCGACGCCGGGGACGAGGGTGACATGCCCCCGGGCGCGGACGGCGCGTCCGTCGTGAAGACCCTCACCAAGCTGCTGCCGAAGGGCCTGGACGTGGTCTCGGAGGGCGGTCAGGAGACCGAGTACGGCTACCTCGTCGTCGACGACGGCAAGGGCGCGACCCTCGTCCAGATCAATGTGCAGCCCGACATGTCCGACGTCGCCGACGAGCTCTTCGGCCCCGACTCCGAGACCCTGGCCGACGGCACGAAGGTCGCCGTCCGGCAGGGGCCCGGCGAGAAGGGCGGCGAGGGCGTCGTCATGTGGACCGTCGACACCATGCGCCCCGACGGCCGCCGCGTCGTCATCAGCGCCTTCAACTCCGGCGCCCAGCACACCCCGGCGACGCGCGAGACACCGGCCCTGACGATCGAGCAGCTGCGGAAGATCGCCCTCGACGAGAAGTGGCTGAAGCTGCTCTGAGCACGAGCTGCTCTGAGCACGAACTCGACGGGCCGAACGGCTGCCTCCCCGGTCGCACGACGCGCACAGCTCGGCGACCGGGGAGGTCGCATGGTCATGTGAGCGATGCGGCGAAGAGGCGCGCATCATGCTCCCGGACCAGTGTCCGAACCACGCCGCCTCGCATCGACGATGCCCGGTCGTTCATGCCCAGGTACCAGAGGTTGCCGGCCCGCTCGACCACGGCTCCGTACGGGAGCGGCCTGTGACCGTTCAGTCGTCCGGAAGGATCGTGTTCGTAACGGACGCGGCCCGCTCGGGTGATGCGGGGTGCCCGTGTACTCGCGCTCGCCCACCGCCTCCGCGCCGGGGTGCGAGGACGGCCAGGACGCCGACGTCTGGTTGCCCGCCGCGTCGTACGCGTACGTCTCCGTCCAGTTCGCCGCGTGCACCGCTGTCACCCGGCCCGCCGGGTCCAGGTCGAAGGTGCGGGAGCCGACGAGCTGGTCGTCGATGCCGATCAGATTGCCGTCGGCACGGTATGTGTACGAGCGGTGCTGGATCCGCGTCCCGCCCGCTCCGGTCACCGATTGCGTCGTCAGGCGGCCGAGCTGGTCGAAGCCGTGCTCCAGGGTGACCGTCTCGCCGATCCGGCGGGTCAGTTCGCGGCCTGCCGCGTCGTAGGTGAAGTCGATCGCACGGCCGGAGGCCACCATGCCGGTGCGGCGGCCGGCCGCGTCGTAGTACCAGGTCGTCGTCGCGCCGGTCGGTGTCGTGCGGCCTGCCCGGCGGCCCAGGTCGTCGTAGGTGTACGTGAGTGTCCGGCCGTCGACCGTTTCCGACAACAGGCGGCCGTACTGGTCGCGCGACAGCGTCAGGGTCGTGCCGTCCGGGCCTGTCGCCTGTGCCAGCTGGTCCGTCACGTCGTACGCGAACGTCGTCTCCTGGTCGGCGGCGTTCTTGCGGATCACCTGGCCCAGCGCGTTGCGCTCGAAGGACACTCTCAAGCCGAGCGCGTTCGTTCTGGACGCCAGGCGGCCCGCCGCGTCGTACGTGTATGTCAGCGCGCGGTCGTCGAAGTCCGTCTCCCGTCGCAGGTGTCCGGCCGCGTCGTACTCGTACGACCACGTCAGGCCCTGTGGGTTGGTGACCTTCGTCAGCCGCAGTTCCCTGTCATGGTCGAAGTCGTAGCGGACGCCGTCCGGGCCCGTCCTGGACGTCAGCAGGTCGAAGTGGGTGTAGGTGAAGTGGGAGACACCGCCCATCGGGTCGGTGTGGCTGGTGCAGTTGCCTTCACCGTCGTACGTCCAGCTCTCCGTGGCGCCGTCGGCGGTCGTACGGCGGGCCAGGCGGCCCTCGACCGTCCACTCCAGGCGGGTCGTCGCGCCGGTCGGGTCCGTGATGGTGACGGGTCGGCCGAATGCGTCACGTTCGTAGCGTGTGATCGCGCCCAGAGGGCTGGTGATCTCGACGGGGAGCCCGGCTGCGTCGCAGCGGACTGCCGTCGCCTGGCCGAGTGGGTCTGTGATGGAGGTGAGGTGGCCCGCGTTGTTGTAGGTGAAGTGCGTGGTCTCGCCCGACGGGGCGGTCATCCCTGTTTTGTTGCCCCGCACGTCGTACGTCTGGAGTACGACCGTCCCGTCCGTGTTCGTCACCCGAACGGGCAGCCCGAGCCCGTTGTACTCCGCCGTCGATCCGCGTCCGTCGGCCCGGACCACCGACGTCACGTTTCCCGCCTCGTCGTAGCGGAAGGACGTGACGTGGCCCAGCGGGTCCGTACGCGACAGCACGCGGTGGTAGCGGTCCCGCACGAAGCGGGTCGTGGCGCCGAGTGGGTTCGTCTCGGCGACCACCTGGCACAGGTCGTTGACCAGGTAGCGATGGGCATGTCCCGCGCCTGTCGTCGCCGTCGTCGTGCGCAGGCCCGTGTGTGGGTCGCGTTCGCCGTACTCCAGGCGCAGGCTCATGTGGCCTGCCGTGCCGCCCTCCGCGACGCAGCGGTCACGGTCGTCGTACTCGTACGTGTAGCCGCGGTCGTTGGGGTCGGTCCAGGAGGTGATTCTGCCCGCCTCGTCATACGTGAACCTCAGGGGCCGTCCCGACGAGTTCACGACCTCGGTCAGGTCGCCTCCCTCCGAGTAGCCGTACCGGATCAGTTCCTGGTCGCCCCCGTCCGGCGCGGCGCCGGCCAGGTGCAGTGCCGTGATCCGGTGGTTCTCGGTCGTGATGCGGACGCGGTAACCGCCGCTGTGGGTCAGGGCGGTCGGGGCGCCGTCCTCGCCGTACTCGACAGTGATCCAGTCGCCGTTGCGGTCGTCGATCTGCTCCAGCCGGGCGTGGGCGTCCGTCTGGTCCTCGAAGTGCCAGACCCGGCCGGACGTCGGGTCGGTGATCGTGTAGCCCTTCGCTGCCCGGCGCAGCGGCCAGCGCGGCCCTTCGGTCGGCAGGGTCGGTTCGCCGCCCGGCTCCGGGTGCGGATAGGCGAGGATCAGGCCGTTCTCGTGGAGGAAGACGACACGTTCGGCGTCGATCTCCAGGCGCTGGTCCACGGTGTTCGACCAGGACGGGCCGAACCAGCGGCCCGCGCGGTAGCCGGACTCCGCTCGGCGTCTGAAGACCAGGTGGAGGGTGCCGGGCAGCGTCACGTCCGTCTGTGGCAGGTACATCCTGCCGGTGGCGAGGTCGACCGGGTCGGTCGGGTCGCTGTCGGTCCGCCGGCCGGGTTCGCTGTGGGTGCCCGGTTCCGAACCGTCCAGGTGACCGGCACCCGTCCCCAGGCCGGTCGCCCTGCCCGCGCCGTCGACGCCGTCCAGCCGACGGGCCAGGCCCGCTGATCCGCCGACCGCAGCGCCGCCCGCCAGGCTCGGCGCCAAGTAGCCCAGCATCCGCACCGGGTCCTTCTCGAACGCCTCCCAGGTGTTCGACGCGCCCTGGTAGAAGTCCTTGGAGAAGGCGACGGGGTCGCGGACGGCCGCGCTGCCGCCGTCGATGACCATCCCGGCGTCGTGGAGGTAGGCACCGGGCTCGGTCAGGAGGCGGCCGGGGTTGACCGCGAGGGCGAAGTCGCCGAATTCCCCCGCGGCCTCCTTGGCGCCGCCTTTGAAGCGGGACCAGGCGCTCGGGCGGTTCGGAGCCTTCTCCGCCGCCTTCCCCAGATCCCGCTTGGCGGTGGCTGCCGCCTCCTCGACATCGCCCTGGGCGGTCTGGATCCTGCCGACCAGTTCGGTCATCAGCGTCTTGCCCGGGTCGGCCGCCGGCGGCTTGGTGGCGCCTGCCGTGTCGCCCGCCTTCACCGCCGTGTCGTAGTCCGTCACCGCCTTGTCGTAGGTGCGCGACAGCTCACGGGCGGTCGGTGCCTCGTGGTCGATGATCTGCGCGGTGAGGCGCTGTGCCGTGTCCAGGGTGTTCCGGTAGGCCAGTACCGCCAGGCCGGCCGCGACGAACGCGTCCAGCGCCGTGTCCAGGTCCTTGGGCAGCCGCTTCACAGTGTCGCGGAAGACCTCGGCCGCCTCGCCCTGCCAGGGGTCGGTGTTCAGCTTGCGCAGCTGTTCCGCGCCTTGGCCGAAGTGCGCCGCAGCGCCGGCCAGCTTCTTGATCAGCTCGTCCAGGTCGGACGGCTTGCCAGGTATCCAGTCCTGGACGGTGTCCCCTTCGGCGATCCAGGCACGGCGGCGGAAGCTCTTCTCGGTCATCGCTGACTGCCTATTCCTCGCCTGAGGCCTGTGTGCGGCTTCTGAACTGCTGTTCCTTGCCCGTGATGCCCTGCCCCTCCAGCCACGAGGTCACCGGCCGGTCGCCCTTCTGCTGCTTCTGCAGCTCGACCATCCGCGCCTCGTACGCCACCTTCGTATCGGTGACGAGGAAGGTGTTGATCACGGAGGCGAGCGCGGCGACGATCACATCCGCGTCATCGGCGATGCAGCCGAGGCCGTGGCTCCATTTGGCGAGGAAGGAGTCGACGGCGTCCGTCACCTCGTCGGCGCCGGTCTTGTCGAGCGTGTTCAGCGCCATCAACTCGAGCCGCCGCTCGGCGCTTTCGCCGGCGAAATCGCGTGCGGCCTTCGTTGATTCCTCCAGCGGCCGCGCGATCGACTGGAGGAACTGCACCTCGTACTTGAAGTCACCCCCGTCCGCGCCCTTCGGTATCAGCCAGCCCTGGCCGCCCATGTCCTCAGGCCTCCCGGTTCCGGTACGAGCCGGTCAGCACCGGCTCCGTGTCGCCGACGGCCGCCGACGACAGCACCACCGCGTGTTCCGCGGCCGGGTCCAGCCAGAGGCCCAGGCCCGGGGGCACCAGGTCGAGCAGGTCCGCTCCGGTGGTCGAGAACCAGGGGCCTTCGCCCGTGAAGAGGGTGAGTTGCTCCAGAGAGGAGAAGACGGGCACCAGGCGGTCCGGACGCGTCGCTTGCCGCGGCGGTTCACCGTTCACCAGGTCCAGGAGACTGGAGCGCGGGCCCTCCGCATGGCCAGCCGTGGCAGCCGGCGCGGACATGGTGAGAAACCCGGGACTCTCCGGGCGTTCGCAGTAGAGCCGGGCCTTCAGGAACGCCTCGAAGACGTCCTGCGGCGAGCGTTCTCCCTCCAGCGCCCGCCGCACGACGTCGACCAGGTCGTTCGTCTCCCCCGTCGCACTCATGTGTCAGAAGATCACATGAGCCGATGACCGTGGGCAACGCGGCCCGCCCGTTTTCGGACTACGGCAGCGCGTGCACGTGCGGTCCCACCGCGTTCGACCACGCGTTGCCCGCCGTCGCGTCCCAGTTGGTGGACCAGGTCATCGCGCCCCGCAGGTCGGGGTAGGTGCGCGCGGGCTTGAAGGAGCCGCAGTTGGTGCCCTTCGCCAGGCAGTCCAGCGCGGCGTTCACCACCGACGGGGACACGTAGCCGCTGCCCGCGCCCCGCGTCGACGCCGGCACGCCGAGGCCCACCTGGGACGGGGCCAGGCCGCCCTCCAGCTGGATGCAGGCCAGGGCGGTGAGGAAGTCCACCGAGCCCTGGCTGTAGACCTTGCCGTCGCAGCCCAGCATGGAACCGCTGTTGTAGTACTGCATGTTGACGACGGTGAGGATGTCCTTCACGTTCAGGGCCGTCTGGAAGTAGGAGTTGGACGTCGACTGCATGTCGATGGTCTGCGGGGCCATGGTCAGGACCATGGACGGTCCCGCCTTCGCCGACAGCGCGCGCAGCGCCTGCGTCATGTACGTCGCGTTGAGGCCGTTCTCCAGGTCGATGTCGACGCCGTCGAAGCCGTACGTCTGCATCAGGGAGTGGACGGAGTTGGCGAAGTTCGTCGCGGACGTCGCGTCGTTCACGGCGACCGTCCCGCGCTCGCCGCCCACCGAGATGATGACCTTCTTCCCGGCGGCCTGCTTGGCCTTGATGTCGGCCTTGAACTGGTCGACGGTGTAGCCGCCGAGCCCGGCCGAGTCCAGGTTGAACGTCACCGCGCCCGGCGTCCCCGTGGCGTCGGCGAAGGCGACCGCGATGATGTCGTACTGCGCCTGGACGTCCGACAGCTTCTGGACGGCCGCCCCGTTGTCGAAGTTCTGCCAGTAGCCGGTCAGCGCGTGCTTGGGCACGGAGCCGCCGCCGCCTCCGCCCGTCGGCGCGGTCGTCGCCGTGACGGTGGCCGACTTCGGTGATTCGCCGGCCGCGTTGGTGGCGGTGACCTGGAAGGAGTACGAGGTGGCGGCGGCGAGGCCGGTCACGGTGGCCGAGGTGCCGCTCACCGCGGTCACCTTGGTGCCGTTGCGGTAGACGTTGTAGCCGGTCGCGCCGGACACCGTGTTCCAGGCGAGGGAGGCCGAGGAGGACGTCGTACCGGAGACCGTCAGGCCGCTCGGGGCGCCGGGGACGGTCGGGGCGGGGTCGCCGCCTCCGCCGCCGTCCGGGCCGAAGACCGAGATGTCGTCCGCGAGGTAGGCCGCCTGGCCGTACCAGCCGTGGGTGTAGACCGTCACCGAGGTGGTGGACGCGCCGGTGGTGAAGCTGGTGGTCAGCTGCTTCCAGGAGGCGCTGTCCGGGGTCCAGGTGGAGACGTCGGTCGTGCCGGTGCCGGTGGCGCCGAGGTAGGTGTAACCGCCCTGGACCCAGGCGCTCAGCGTGTACGTCGAGCTGGGCCTGACGGCGACCGTCTGGGAGCAGCGGGCGTTGTCCTGGCCGGCCGGGGTGGCCTTGAGCGCGGCGGCACCGCTGTGCACGGGCGAGGAGACGGTGGTGCCGCTGCCCGCCGAGCAGGTCCAGTTGCCGAGGCCGGACTCGAAGCCGGCGTTCTTCGCGTTGTTGGTGTCGGCGGCGGACGCCTGGACGGCGGTGGTGAGGGAGAGGGCGAGGGCGGCGGTGACGGCGCCGGACCACAGACGTGTGTGCCGGATCCGTCTGCGTACGAGGTCCACTGGGGCCTCCGGGGTGGGGAGTGGGGGTCGTTCGGGACGACGGTGGCCACCGCTGGCCCCAAAGTTGGTCCAGACCAATTGAGTTGTCAAGAGGTCCAGACCAAAGCGGTAGGCAACCGCCGGGCAATCACCGCACCTTCCCCGTTCACCCGAAGGGTGCCGTTCCGCGCGGCGGCGCGCACAACCTGTCCTGTTTTGCCGCCACTTGTGCGCAGACAGTTGCTCGCGAGCTACACAAACGCTGTTCTCCGGTCACAGAGGCGTGGATACAGTGCTGAGGTAGTCACGCAATGAAGTCACCTCGGTGCGCCGGAGTCACCCGCGCGGACCGACCGGCGGGAGACGGGGAGCTGCGCGTGCCAACAGCCATTGCCGTGACCAGCGCCGACCTGGCGCTGCCACCGCAGGACGAGCGGACGCTGCCCGCGGTCGTCCTGAAAGACCTGGACCGGCGTCCGCTGGCCGAGGTGCTGGCCGAGGTGCTGGGCGTCCTGGAGGCCCACGGACACCTCATCGTCGTCCACTCCGCGGCCGCTCCCGCCGCCGTCGAACGCCGGCTGCACACCGTCCGCTCCCTGCTGGAGACCGACCGGATCGCGCTGTTCCGCTCCGAGCTGCCCCCGCTCGGGCTCGCCGTCCTCGCCCGGCAGCTGCGTCAGCTCGCCTCCTGCGACCTCAGCCCCGGCATCCTCGCCTCCGCGAGCCGGCTGCTCACCCACTACATCCACGCCGGCGCCCTGCTCGGCTCCGTCGCCCGCCTCGACCGCGTCCCCGTCGACCTCAAGGCGCACGCCAAGTCCTGGGTGCCGGGCAGCCAGTTCGCCGTCGTCGCCCATCCGCAGCCGCAGCTCGTCCGGCTCGCCCCCGGCGCCGCCGCGCCGACCGGCCCCGAGTTCGCCACCTGGATGCTCACCGCCAAGGGCCAGCTCCAGTCCGACTGGGTCACCGGCACCCTCGCCCCGGCGTGGAAGGCCCAGGGGCTGCGGGAGACGCCGCTGCCCGCCGAGTCGGCCGCCTGGTGGGGCACCGGCCGGCTGATCGAGTTCTGCTCCTATCTGCCCGACCTGTCGGTCCTCTACCAGCTGGTCGGGTCGGTCCGGCAGGGCTCCTGCCACTGGTGCGGCATCGACGTCATCGGCGACCGCTGTGTCTTCTGCTCCGCCACCGCGCCACCCTCCGCCCCACGGCACCAGCTCACCTCCGGCTGACCGGCCGCGCACCAGGCCCCGCCCGCTACCCCCCGATGAGGTTGCACGCTTCATGAACTCCCGTCAGCGCCGCGGCGTGATACTGCTCCTCCTGTCCGTGCTGTGCGCCCTCGGCGCGTTCGCGGGCGTCCTGTCCGTCGTCGACGACGTGAAGTCGAAGGTCGGTCCCGAGGTCACGGCGTACCGCCTGAAGACCGAGGTGGAGCCCTACACACCGCTCACCGCGGCCCAGTTCGAGCGGATCTCGATGCCCGAGCGCTGGCTGTCGCCGAACGCGGTCCGCGACCTGGCGGAGATCAAGGGAAAGATCGCCGTCACCACCCTGCAGGAGGGCTCCCTGCTCCAGACGGACATGATCGTCGCGCAGCCCGCGCTCCGGCCGGGCCAGCAGGAGGTCGCCATCCTCATCGACGCGGCCACCGGCGTCGCGGGCAAGATCACCCCGGGGTCGCGGGTCAACGTCTACGCCACCTTCGAGGGCGCGCGCGAGGGCGACCCGGACCAGTCGAAGATCATCGTGACCGACGCCCAGGTCCTCGACGTCGGCGAGCTGACCCCGCTCCAGCCCGACGACAACGACCGCGGCCGGGAGCCCACCGACGCCGTCCCCATCACCTTCGCGCTCTCCGCGCTCGACGCGCAGCGCATCACCTACGCCGAGTCCTTCGCCCAGCGCGTCCGGCTCGCCCTGGTCGCGCCCGGCAGCGGCTCCTCGGTCGCCGAAAAGGACCGGACGTACGAACTCGCGAAGGACAAGTGAGAGGCCCGCATGCCCACGAGGATCCTCCCGGCGGTCGGTGACGCGGACGCGGCGCGCTCCGTCACGACCCTGCTCAGCCAGCTCCCGGACGCCGAGCCGGTGGCCCCGGTGGTGGACTCCACCCAGCTCGTCGACACCCTCGCCCGGCTCGCCGCCGAGTCCGTCGACGAACTCCCCGAAGTCGTGGTCGTGCACGAGCGGATCGGCCCCGTCCCCGCCCTGGAGCTCATCCGCGAGGTGGCCCTGCGCTTCCCGGCGGCGGGCGTCATCCTCATCACCTCCGACGCCGGCCCCGGCCTCTTCCAGGCCGCCATGGACTCCGGCGCCCGAGGCCTGGTCACCCTCCCGCTCGGCTACGAGGAACTGGCCAACCGCGTCCAGGCGGTCGCCCAGTGGTCGGTCGGCGTGCGCCGCCACCTCGGCCACACCGGCGACGTGATCACCGGCGTCGGCGGCACGGTCGTCACGGTCAGCGGCGCCAAGGGCGGCGTCGGCGCGACGGTCACCGCCATCCAGCTGGCGCTGGCCTCCCAGGCCTCCGGCCGCGCCACCGCCCTGGTCGACCTGGACCTCCAGGCCGGCGACGTCGCCTCCTACCTGGACGTCCAGTTCCGCCGCTCGGTCGTCGACCTCGCCGCGATCACCGACATATCGCCCCGCGTCCTCGCCGACGCCGTCTTCCGCCACGACACCGGCCTCGCCCTGCTGCTCGCCCCCGGCGAGGGCGAACGCGGCGAGGAGGTCACCGACCGTGCCGCCCGCCAGATCGTCAGCGCCCTGCGCTCGCGCTACGAGACGGTCGTCGTCGACTGCGGCACCCAGCTGACCGGCGCGGGCGCGGCCGCCGTCGAGATGGCCGACACCGCCCTGCTGCTGACCACCCCGGACGTGGTCGCCGTACGCGGCGCCAAACGCGCGGTGCGCATGTGGGACCGGCTCCAGATCCGCAAGGCCGAGGAGACCACCGTCGTCGTCAACCGGCACACCCGCGGTACGGAGATCCAGCCCGCCCTCATCCGCAGGATCACCGGCACGGCGGTGGCCGCGACCACCGTCCCCGCCCACTTCAAGGAGCTCCAGGCGGCCGTGGACGCCGGCCGCCTGCACCAGCTGGACGCCAAGAGCACCGTCAAGCAGGCCCTGTGGGCCCTCGCCGGGGAGCTCGGGCTCGTCAAGGCGGCGCCCGCGGACCGCAGGGCCGGCGGCCGGTTCCGCGGCGACCGCGGCGCGGTGAGCCTGCGGCGGCGCCGGGACTCGGGGAGCTGACCATGCGGCGCACACGGATACGGGACCCGCACCGGCGGGACCGCGGCCAGGTCACCGTCGAGTTCCTCGGCATGACCCCGCTGATCCTGCTCACGCTGGTGCTGCTGTGGCAGTTCGTGCTCCTGGGATACACCTACGTGCTCGCGGGTAACGCTGCGGACGAGGCGGTGAGAGCGGCCACGGAGGTGGCGCCCGGCGAACGCCCGGGCGTCTGCGCGGCGGCCGGGCGGGACAAGCTGCCGGGCGCGTGGGAGGGAGGCGCGAGCGTGAGCTGCGGCGGCGGAGGCGGCTTCGTCACGGCCGACGTGACCCTGAGCGTGCCCGTCCTCTTCCCCGGCACGGTCGACTTCCCCTTCGAGGTGACGGGCCACGCCGGCGCCGTCGAGGAGGAGACGGACTGAGATGCCGTACGACAGGAGAGCCCGCGACCGCGGTCAGGTCGCCCTGGAATACCTGGGATTCATCCCGATCCTGGTCCTCGTCGCGCTGGCCGCCGTGCAGCTCGGGCTGATCGCCTACGCCGCCCAGCAGGCCGGTACCGCCGCCCGCGCCGGCGCCCGCAGCGCCTCCCTCGACGGGCCGTACCAGGCGGACTGCCAGGCGGCCGTCAGCGGCTGGCTGGCCGACGGCACGACCTGCGTCGACGGCGGAGGCGGGGATGAGGTGGAGGTCACCGCGACCGTCGACATCCCCTCCGTCGTCCCCGGCTGGGACTTCGACCCCGCCCGCAAGTCCGCCACCATGCCGCGCGACCACTGACCGAGGAGCACCGGAGCCATGAGCCTGCGGGCACGCATCAACTCCCCCGAGGAGCACGGCAGTCGCGGCGAGGACGGCCACCTGGTCGCCTCCTACCGCGCCAAGCTCCTGGAGGAGATCGACCTCGCGGAGATGAGCGCGCTGGCCGCCGCCGAACGCCGGGCGCGCCTGGAGCGGGTGCTCGGGCACATCATCAGCCGCGAGGGCCCGGTGCTGTCCACCGTGGAGCGGTCCCAGCTGATCCGCCGGGTGGTCGACGAGGCGCTGGGCCTCGGCATCCTGGAACCGCTGCTGGAGGACGCCTCCATCACCGAGATCATGGTCAACGGCCCGGACGCGATCTTCGTCGAGCGCGGCGGCCGTGTCGAACAGCTCCCGCTGCGCTTCGCCTCCAACGACCAGCTCATGCAGACCATCGAGCGGATCGTCTCCACCGTCAACCGGCGGGTCGACGAGTCCAACCCGATGGTCGATGCCCGCCTGCCCTCCGGCGAGCGCGTCAACGTCATCATCCCGCCGCTCTCGCTCACCGGCCCCACCCTCACCATCCGCCGCTTCCCGCGCTCCTTCACCCTGCACGAGCTGATCGGCTTCGGCTCCCTCGACGAGCACATGCTCTACCTGCTGGCGGGCCTGGTGCAGGCCCGGTTCAACATCATCGTCTCCGGCGCCACCGGCACCGGAAAGACCACCCTGCTCAACGCCCTCTCCGGCCTCATCCCCGAGTCGGAGCGCATCATCACCATCGAGGACTCCGCCGAACTCCAGCTCCAGCAGCAGCACGTCATCCGCCTGGAGTCGCGCCCGCCGAACGTCGAGGGCAAGGGCCAGATCACCATCCGCGACCTGGTCCGCAACTCCCTCCGCATGCGCCCCGACCGCATCGTGGTCGGTGAGGTCCGCGGCGGCGAGTCCCTGGACATGCTGCAAGCCATGTCGACCGGCCACGACGGCTCGCTGGCCACCGTCCACGCCAACAGCGCCGAGGACGCCCTGATGCGGCTCCAGACCCTCGCCTCCATGTCGGACGTCGAGGTGCCCTTCATCGCCCTGCACGACCAGATCAACAGCGCCGTCGACGTCATCGTCCAGCTCACCCGGTTCGCCGACGGCGCCCGCCGCATCACCGAGATCGCGGTCCTCGACAGCCACGGCGCGGAGCCGTACCGGCTGGCCACCGTGGCCAGGTTCGCCGCCCGGCCGATGACGCCCGACGGCCGTGTGCACGGCGCCTTCCAGCACTTCCCGCTGCCGCGCCGCACCGCCGACCGCCTCTTCATGGCGAGCCAGCCGATCCCGCAGGCCTACGGTGTCGCCCACACCGAGGACCAGCTCGCCGTCCGAGAAGCCCGGTAGGAAGCGCCCCGTGGACACAGAGACCGGCAGGAAGCACCGCGTGGACGCCCGAGCGGGCGTCCGAGCGGATGTGGAGCGCGGCGGGATGCGCCGAGCGGGCGCAGCGCCCGGCGGGATGCGCCGAGCGGATGTGGAGCGTGGCGGGTTGCGCCGAGCGGGCGTCCGAGCGGATGTGGAGCGTGGCGGGATGCGCCGAGCGGGCGTCCGAGCGGATGTGGAGCGCGGCGGGATGCGCCGAGCGGACGTCCGAGCGGATGTGGAGCCCGCCCGGAAGAGCCGAGCGGACGCAGCACCCGGCAGTAAGCGCCGAGCGGACGCAGCGCCCGGCAGGATGCGCCGAGCGGACGCGGATCCCGGCAGGAAGCGTCGAGTGGGCGGAGAGCCCGGCAGGAAGCGTCGAGCGGGCGGAGAGCCCGGTAGGAAGCGCCCGATGGAACGGACGACATGGAACTGAACACCCTCGTCTCCCTGACGACCGGCATCGCCCTGCTGACCTGCGTCCTCGCCGTCGTCGGCGTGCACGCGTACGCCACCGGCAAGGCCCAGCGCCAGGCCCTGGTCGACCGGCTGTCGGCCACCGGCCAGATCCCGCTCGCCGGCCGCCGGCAGCGCTTCCCCGCCCTCGACCGCCGCCTGCGCCGCACCCAGCTGGGCAGGCGGCTCGAACTGCGGCTGGCCGCCACCGGCCTCGACATCACGCCCGGCGAGTTCTTCGCCGCGATGCTCACCACCGTCGCCGGACTCTGGCTGATCGGCCAGGCGACCCTGGCGCCCTTCTTCGGCCCGATCGCCGGTCTGCTGGGCATCTGGGCGGCCGTGCAGTTCCTCAACTGGCAGCGCCAGAAACGCATCGAGCGGTTCATCAACCAACTCCCCGAACTCGCCCGCATACTCGCCAACGCCACCCAGGCCGGCCTCGCGCTGCGCACCGCGATCGGCATGGCGGCGGAGGAACTGGAGGCCCCGGCCGGCGAGGAGCTGGCCAAGGTGGCGAACCAGCTCGCGGTCGGCGCCTCGATGGACGACGCCCTCGGCGAACTCGCCGAACGGCTCCCGTCCCGGGAACTGGTCGTCCTCGTCACCACGCTCGTGCTGTCCAACCGGGCGGGCGGCCAGGTCGTCGGCGCCCTGCGCAACCTCACCGAGACGCTGGAGGAGCGCAAGGAGACCCGCCGCGAGATCCGCACCCAGCTCTCCCAGGTGAGCATGACGTCGTACGCCGTCCCCGTCATGGGCATCGGCTCCCTGTTCCTGATGAACGGCGTGAAGGACGGCGCCCTGGACCGCATGACCGGCTCCCCGGTCGGCCAGGCCTGCGTGATCATCGCGTTCGCGCTGTACGCCGTCGGATTCGTACTGATCCGCCGCATGTCCCGCATCGACGTGTGAGAGGAGGGACGAGGACATGGCACTGCTGCTCGCCCTGCTGATGGGCATCGCCGTCTGGGGGATCTTCGCCGGCCTGCGGATGTACCGCGCCGAGGCCAAGCTCCCCACCGACCTGGCCCTCGCCCTGGAGGTCGGCGCCACCCGCACCGGCGCGGTCGACTCCCTCGTCGATCGCCTCGGCATGCGGTACGCGCCCGCCGTCCTGCGCATGATGGGCCCCAAGCAGGTCGCCAAGTACCGCCGCAAGATCGACCTGGCGGGCAACCCCGGCGGCCTCACCCTCGACCGCTACGCCGCCCGCCGCGCGGTCTACGGCGCGCTCGGCGGCGTCGGCGGACTCGTCTTCCTGCTCCAGGGCAACGTCCTGATGGCGCTGCTGCTGTTCGCCTTCGGCGCGTTCTGGACGGAGGTCGGCATCTGGTCGGCGATCCGTATCCGCAAGGACGTCATCGAACGCACCCTCCCCGACTTCCTCGACGTCCTCGCGGTCGTGGTCAGCGCGGGCCTCGGCTTCCGCCAGGCCCTCGACCGGGTGGCGTCCAAGTACGAGGGCCCCTGGGCCGACGAGATCCGCATCACCCTGCGCCAGATGGACCTCGGCATGAGCCGCCGCCAGGCCTTCGCGGAACTGCGCCGCAGGAACGACTCCGAACAGGTCGCCATGTTCGTGACGGCACTGCAGCAGGGCGAGGAGCTGGGCGCGCCGATCGTCGACACGCTGGTCGCGCTGGCCAAGGACATGCGGCGCACGGACGCCCAGAACGCCCGCCGCAAGGCGGCCCGGGCCGTGCCCAAGGCCACCATGATGATCACCACCTTCATGGTCCCGGCCACGATGCTGCTCCTGGGCGCGGGCCTGCTGCTGGGCTCCGGGACGGACTTCGGCACCATCACCGGTGAGTGAGCGGACGATGGCGACGATCTCGACGTGGAGGGGACGGGCGGCGGTGAGACCGCTGCTCGGCCGCAGGGGCGGGCGGCGGAGGGAGCGGGCGAGGGCGGAGGAGGCAGGGACGAGGGAAGCGCCGGGGACGGCGGAGACGGCGGGTCAGGCAGGGACGGCGGGCCGGGCGGAGACGGCGGGTCAGGCAGGGACGGCGGGCGGGGCGGGGACGGCGGAGGCCACGGGCGCGACCGCCTCGGCCGCCTCTGCCGCCTCGGCCCCCTTCCCGCGGACCCCGGCACCACCGGCGGACGCCACCCACACACCCACCGCACCCGCTCCCGAACCCGCACCCGCTCCCGCTCCCGCCCTCTCCCTCCAGATCAACGCCCTGCAAGCCCTGTGCCGCCAGGTCTTCGGCTTCCGCCTCGCGATGATCGCGCTGGCCGCGCCGGCCGCCCTCCTCAACACCTCACCGGGCCTCGGCGCGTACCTCGTCGGCGCGGCCGTCGTGGTGACCTTCATGGGGTCGTACGCCCTGTTCCGCGACTGGGAGCGCTTCGGTCCGCTGCTCCTGCGCCACCCCGCGCTGCTCGCCGCCGACACCCTCTTCGGCTCGCTCCTGCTGATCTCCGCGGGCCCCGACACCACCCTCGCCTACGTCAGCGTCTGCACGCCCCTCCTCGCCGGCCTCGCCTACAGCTGGCGAGGGGCCGCCTGCTTCGCCTCACTCCAGGCGCTGATCCTCCTGCTGGTCCAGGCGACCCTGGCGAGGGCCGGGGACCGGACACCCGCCGAGGCCCTGCTCCTGCCCGGCCTGTGCGTGATCGCCGGAGCCGTCGGCTCCACCCTGCGCAACCTCATGCTCCGCTTCGGCGAGGCCACCCACGCGCTGACCGCGGTCCAGGCCCGGCTGGCGGCCGCCGAGGCGGTCGCGGCGGAACGCGCCCGCATGGCCCGCGAACTGCACGACTCGGTGGCGAAGACCCTGCACGGCGTGGCGCTCGCCGCGGACGGTCTGGCCGCCTCCGCGAGCGCACCCGACCCCGACGCCGCCACCCTCCGCCGGCAAGCGGACCTGGTGGCCCGCTCGGCCCGCAGAGCAGCCGCCGAGTCCCGCGAACTCCTCACGGACCTGCGCCGCGCGTCGGACGCCGGCGACGCCACGGACCTCCACGCGGAACTGGCGGCGCGTACCGTCGACTTCACGGCCCGTACGTCCCTCCCGGCCGCCTACCACCGCACCGGCGACCGCCCCGTCCCCGCCCTTCCGCCGGCGGTGGCCCGCCAGCTCCTCGCCGTCACCGCGGAGGCCATGGAGAACGCGTACCGCCACGCGGCGGCCACCAGGGTGGAGGTGAGGGCGGGCGTCGAGGGCGACCGGCTGAGCGTCAGCGTGTACGACGACGGGCGCGGCCTGCCGCCCGGCACCACCCTCGACCAGCTGCACCGCGCGGGCCACTTCGGCCTCGTCGGCATGGTCGAGCGCGCCGCCGCCGTGGGCGCCCGCATCCGCATCGGCCGCGGCACCCACCCCCACGGCACGGAAGTCCGCCTGGACCTGCCCCTGGCGGCCCTGACGACCACCGGCGAAGCAGGATGAGGAGCCCCCGGATGCCGGACCACCACGCCCCTGTGCCCCCGCCCCACTTCGACCTGCCCGCGCCCCCGGCCGCCCTGCGCGTCGTGGTCGCCGACGACAACCCCGTCGTCCGGGCGGGCCTGACCGCGCTGCTGTCGGGACGCGCCGACATCACGGTCGTGGCGGAGGCGGCGGACGGCCGCGAGGCCTACGAGGCCGCTCTGGCCCACCACCCCGACGTCATCCTCCTGGACGTCCGCATGCCCGGCGTGGACGGCCTGTCCGCACTGCCGCACCTGGTCCCGCTGTCCCCGGTCCTGATGCTGACCTACAGCCGCGAATCGGAGATCGTCCAGGAGGCGCTGCGCAGAGGAGCGGGCGGTTACCTGGTGCACGGCGAGTTCACGGCCGACCAGCTGGTCTCGGCGGTACGGGACATCAGGGAGGGCCGCGCCCACTTCACGGCGACGGCGGCGGGGGCGTTACTGGAGCAGTTGCGCCAGGGAACGAGCAGGCTAACGGCAGCAAACGCCCCAACCCTGCCGCCTGAAGCACTAGCTGCCCCGAATTCGAGCAAACCGCTTTCGCATCTGCAACCGGCTGTGGGACAGTCTTCACCTGGGTGGCCGGCCGCTCCGGACCGGTCGCGGTACCGACTGAGCGCGAGGGAGGCGGAGATCATGGACCTCATCGCATCCGGCATGACCAACCATCAGATCGCCGCCGCCTGCTTCATCAGCGAGAAGACGGTCAAGAACCACATCAACCGCATCTTCGCCAAGCTCCACAGCACCAGCCGCGCGGAGGCCACCGCGAAGTGGCTCGGCACGTCCCCCGATGACACCCGAGGCCCCCGATGAGCCGCGAATGGGCCCGGAATTGGGCCCACGGACCCTCCACGCCGGCCCCGCCCCCGTCATACCCTCCCGACATCGACAGCGGCCCACCCGGAGGGAAACACCATGAGCAACTGGATCAACACCACGGTCGAGTACTTCCAGACCCGCGCCGCACGCAACGACAAGGGCCAGACCGCGGTGGAGTATCTGGGGATCATCGCGGTGGTGGTGGCGATCGTGCTGGCCATCACGGGGACGGACATCGGGCAGTCGATCTTCGACGCGATCACGACGAAGATCGCCGAGGTCACCGGGGGCTGATGAAGTCCCGGAGGTACGGCGACGACGCAGGGCAGGCCTTCCCCATCTACATCACGGTGGTGGCGGGCCTGCTCTTTCTCGCGTTGGCCTATCTCGCGGTCGGTCAGGCCGGGGCCACCAGGAACGAGGCGCAGACGGCGGCTGACGCGGCGGCGCTCGCGGCAGCGCTCGAGACACGGGACCAGCTGACGGAGAAGTGGCTGGAGAACGTGCTCGAGCCGGATACCTGGCAGGACATCTTCGACGGCGAGGTGCAGGTGTTCGGTGCGTGTGAGCGTGCGGGTCAGCTCGCCGCGCAGAACGACGCGCAGGTGACGTACTGCGGTTCCGGCGGCCCTCTGGACTACACGGTCGACGTCCAGACCAACGACACCGTGGGCGACAGCATCGTTCCCGGTACGGAGGACATGCACGCCCAGGAGTCCGCCACCGCAGTCATCGAGCCGCGCTGCGAGCTGCCTCCTGGGGACGTGGCCGACGAGGAACTGCCGATTCTCAGTTGTGAGGACAAGGACTGGGAGCTGTCCCCCGACGACCTCACCGACCTGCCAGGTCCGGAGGACCTCTTCGACGTTCACCTGGCCGACTGACAAGCGACGACGAGTGATGAGGGAAGCAGAGGCATGAGCATGCGGTTCACTACGAAGGCCCGCAGGGGGATGGTCGCCGTGACCGTTGCGGCCGGACTGGCCCTCGGGGTGGCCGGCTGCAGTGGTGGTGGTGACGACGAGAAGCCCGAGGCTTCCGCGTCCACCTCCAAAGACGGCGGCTCCCAGCCGAGTGCTCAGGAGGGGCAGTCGGAAGAGCCGCTGGCCGAGCTGAAGGGATCCAACGGGCTACTGCTCCAAGTCACTTCTGCCGAGCGTGATTCCGGCGGCTTCATCACCGTCAACGGAAACCTGAAGAACGACGGAGCGAAGAGCGTCGCCATCCCGGCCTCCCTGAGCGGCAACGAGACGGAGATCATCAGGAACGGCAGGTCGCTCGGCGGTGCGACCCTTGTCGACTCGCAGGGCAAGAAGCGGTACTACGTGCTGCGGGACACCGACGGCCGTCCGCTGACCACCACCGGCCTGTCGACCATCAGGTCGGGTGAAAGCGTCGCCGTCTTCATGCAGTTCCCCTCGCCGCCCACGGACACCACCGAGGTCACCTTCCAACTCCCCACCTTCGCCAGCGCCACCATCGCGATCTCCGGGTGAGGCCACAGATGACGCCGACCCCGCGCCTCACGCTCACCCTCACCACCACCCTCCTCCTCGCCACCCTGCACACCACCACCGCCCAGGCCGACGACAGCCCCAGCGTCCCGCCGGGTACGGAGGCCACCGCCGCCGCCCCGGTGGAGCTGGACGCCAACGACCCCGACCTGAAGCTGCCCGAGGGCGCCACGCTGGCGGAGGCGAAGGTGCTGGACATCAAGCAGGTCGTGGAGGACCAGAGCGGCGACGAACGCCGCGAGGACACCAACGCGGACGTGAAGTTCGCGCTCCAGGCCGAGGTGCTGTTCGGCAAGGACAGCGCCAAGCTGGGCTCGGAGGCGAAGGCCCGTATCCAGGCGATCGCGCAGGAGATCAAGACGCAGAACGCGACGAGGATCCGTGTCTTCGGCTTCACGGACAACCTCGGCTCCTCGGCCCACGGTGACGTCCTGTCGAGGCAGCGCGCGAACGCCGTCCACGACATCCTGGACGCCGAACTGAACGACCCGGGTGTCACCTTCGAGGTACGCGGCTACGGCGAGGACTACCCCATCGCCTCGAACGCGTCGGAGGAGGGCCGCAAGAAGAACCGACGGGTGGAGGTCTCCTTCCCGCGAGGGGAGAGCTGACGGCATCGCTGACACTCGCCCGTTCCGTGCGGGACGTGTCGGGGTGTGTCAATCGGCCGGAGCTTCCCCCGCCGGGTCGGTCCGCACCGACACCCGCACCCCCTTCCGCACCCCCCACCGCGCCATGACCCCCGCCTCCGCCTCCAGCACATGCCGGGCCCGCAGGCGGGGCAGGCCGAGGCGGCCCGGGGGCATGGTGCGGACCGCGAGGACGTGGAGGCGGCGGTCGAGGTATGCGACGTCGATGGGCATCCGCATCCGGAAGGTGTGGATGCTGCCCGCCGGGGACAGCAGCATCGCCCCCTCCAGCGAGTCGCGGCCCAGCAGGCCTCGGGTCCGGGCCCGGTAGGACGTGGCCAGTTCCAGCGGTACGACCACCTCGCCGCTCGGCGCGTGCACGACCAGCTGTCCTCGTCCGTCACTCCAACGCCGCCCCATGAGGCCCACCCTCCCACCCCGCTGTCGTCGATGGGCGCGATTCCCGTTCCGGAGGTCCGTTCCCGCCGGCGGAATCAAAGAAGTTGTGGGGGCGCGCCGCGCGCGGTTAGGAAGATCTCATGACGACTGCACTCGGCGCCGTGTTCCGTCCCCAACTCCCGCCCGAGCGGCTGCGGGCCCTCGCCCGTCTCGCCGACGAGAGCGGTCTGGAGGAGCTGTGGCTGTGGGAGGACTGTTTCCTGGAGGGCGGGATCTCCACGGCGGCCGCCGCGCTCGCCTGGACGGAACGGCTGCGGGTCGGAGTGGGTCTGCTGCCCGTGCCGCTGCGCAATGTCGCCGTCACCGCCATGGAGACGGCGACCCTGCACCGTATGTTCCCGGGCCGCGCGATCGTCGGCGTCGGGCACGGTGTGCAGGACTGGATGGGCCAGGTCGGGGCGCGGGCCGAGTCGCCGGTGACGTTGCTGCGGGAGTATCTGCTCGCCCTGCGGGCGCTGCTGCGCGGGGAGCGCGTCAGCACCGAGGGGCGGTACGTGAAGCTGGACGGTGTCGCTCTCGACTGGCCGCCGCAGGACCCGGTGGAGGTGCTGGCCGGCGTCACCGGGCCGCGCTCCCTGCGACTGTCGGGTGAGGCCGCCGACGGCACCATCCTGACCATCGCCACGTCAGCGGACGGCGTACGGCGGGCCCGGGAGCTGATCGACGAGGGGCGCGAGTCCGCGAAGCGCGGCGGCGACCCGCACCGTGTCGTCGTCTACCTGCTCACCACCACCGGCCCGGACGCCGAGGCCCGGCTGCGCGCCGAGCTGAGAGCCGAGGGTCTGGCGGAGGTGCCCGGCCTCGGAGTCGCCGGTGACGCGGCGGCCGTCGCCGAGGCGGTACGGCGGCTCGCCGACGCGGGCGCCGACACGGTCGTACTCCAGCCGACGGCGGACGAGCCCGACCCGGAGGGTTTCGTGCGGTTCGCGGCGGAGCGGGTACGGCCCCTGCTGCCGTGAGACGAGTGGAAAGGACGAGAGACGAGAGGCGAGAGGCGGCCACCACCCCATGCACCATCCTGAGCAGCCACCCACGTTCGAGGAGCTCGTCGCCGAAGGCGCCGCCGTCCCCACCGAGGGCTGGGACTTCTCCTGGTTCGAGGGCCGGGCGACCGAGGCGCGGCCCTCATGGCGGTACGCCGAGTCGCTGGCCGGGCGGCTCGCCGCCGCGAGCGCCGTACTGGACGTCCAGACCGGGGGAGGCGAGGTGCTGGACTTCGCGCTGGGCCGGGCCGCCGCGGCTCCCGTGCTGACCGTGGCCACGGAGGGCTGGCCGCCCAACGTCGCCAAGGCCACCGCGCTGCTGCGTCCGCGCGGTGTGCCGGTGGTCGCCGCGCCGGAGGACGCGCCGCTGCCGTTCGCCGACGGCGCCTTCGACCTCGTCGTCAGCCGTCACCCCGTACGGCCGCACTGGGCGGAGATCGTCCGGGTGCTCCGGCCGGGCGGCGCGTACTTCGCCCAGCACGTCGGTCCGAGCAGTGTCTTCGAGCTGGTCGAGTACTTCCTCGGCCCGCAGCCGGACGAGGTGCGTGGCGGCCGTCATCCGGACCGGGAGCGCGCCGACGCGGAGGCGGCCGGCCTGGAGGTGACCGGGCTGCGGGCGGAGCGGCTGCGGATGGAGTTCCACGACATCGCGGCCGTCGTCCACTTCCTGCGCAAGGTGGTGTGGATGGTGCCGGGCTTCACCGTCGAGGCGTACGAGCCACAGCTGCGGGCCCTGCACGAACGGATCCGGAGCGAGGGCCCGTTCGTCGCCCACAGCACCCGCCACCTGTTCGACGCGCGGAAGCGGCCCTGAGTCTGCACCCACTCCAGCCCCTTCATTCACAGTGTTCTCACATCGTTACCGTAATTCACCCGTTTCACCTACGTCCCTGGCGTAAGTTCGGACCAAGGTAATTCGCGTCAGCAAAGCTGCGCGGGCGGTACCGCGCAGTGGAGGGGGCTGCGCGGTGCCCGGCCTTCTTCGAGATCCGTGCGGTCATATCGGCGTCAAGCGGGTGCCGGTGCGCCGGGGTCGCCCGCAAGAGGGACACCGCCGAGCGCCGGCGAAGGACTGTGGACCGGCCATGAACCCCCTGTGAACCCCGCTTTTCCCGGGCTTTCCGCACCGAGCGCGGCGTCGCCGTCCGACTTCGGAGAGTAGTTGTGGTGCGCCGATGTGCGCAGTGGCCCTCACGAAGGGTTATGGTGGAAACCCCCCCTCGGGCCGGTCCGTCTCCCCCCCACGGACCGGCCCGTTTTTCTTGCCCCCGCAGGGCCTGGAACCCGGCCCCGCCCGCACGGGGGTAGGCTTCGCCCCCGGGGACCGCCATACGGACAGGGAGCACCCGAACCCGCCCACGGCCGAGCCGCCGAAGGCGCGCCGTGCCCGTCCCTGTCCGATCCGCACCGGAGGGGCTGACATTCACGTGAACCTGCGCGACAAGCTGCGCGGCCTGCTGGTCAGGCTCTACGCACGCCGGGTGGAAGGCCACCTGGACCACGCCCAGGTGCCCAAGCACATCGGCGTCATCGTGGACGGCAACCGGCGCTGGGCGAAGGCCGCGGGTTCCACCACCGCCCAGGGACACCGGGCCGGGGCCGACAAGATCGAGGAATTCCTCGGCTGGTGCACCGAGACGGACGTCGAGGTCGTCACCCTGTGGCTGTTCTCCACCGACAACTTCGGCCGGCCGCAGGAGGAGCTCGCCCCGCTCTTCGAGATCATCGAGGACACCGTCCGCTCCCTCGCCGCCGACGGCCGCTGGCGCGTGCACCACGTGGGCGCGCTCGACCTGCTCCCGCAGGGCATGCAGCGCACCATCAAGGAGGCCGAGGAGTCGACCGCGGACGTCGCCGGGATACTCGTCAACGTCGCCATCGGCTACGGCGGCCGGCAGGAGATCGCCGACGCGGTCCGCTCGATGCTCCTCGACGCCGCCGACAAGGGCACCTCGATCGAGGACCTGGCCGAGGCCGTCGACGTCGACCTGATCGGCCGGCACCTCTACACCGGCGACCAGCCCGACCCGGACCTGGTGATCCGCACCAGCGGCGAACAGCGGCTGTCCGGATTCATGCTGTGGCAGACGGCCCACGCCGAGTACTACTTCTGTGAGGTCTTCTGGCCGGCCTTCCGCAAGGTCGACTTCCTGCGGGCCCTGCGCGACTACGCGGCCCGCCACCGGCGTTACGGCGGCTGACGCACACATTCCCCCGAGGGGACGACCCGCGGGGCGACAAGTGCCCCGTTCGACGGGGATGAAACGGCGCAAGACGGCGCATGTCATGAGGAGTTCACCGGCGCGCCGTCATATGCCGTGGCATGGCGGTGCTTGTTCGAGGGCATAGACCAGACAGGTCGACACCCGAACCACGGGTGTCGGATCTCAGCGGGCGGCGCGGGAGCCGTCCGCCCGGGAGGCCCTTTGCACCAGCCCGATCGTGCGCTCGCGGCACGGACGAAGCAGCCGAGGGCCGGTCACCGGCCCCCAGTGCATCGGGGCCGCCGACCGGTCCGGGTCTTCCCGACCTCCCGGCCCTGCTTCCACTCCGTCGCTCCCCGACCTCATCCGAGGGGGTACGTCCTTCCGTGGTGACCAGCGCACAGCGCCGAAAGCCAGACCGGCGCACCTATGTTCTCGACACCAGCGTCCTGCTGGCCGACCCGAACGCTCTCACCCGCTTCGACGAGCACGAGGTCGTGCTCCCCGTCGTCGTGGTGACCGAGCTGGAGGCCAAGCGGCACCATCCCGAACTCGGCTACTTCGCCCGGCAGGCCCTGCGTCTGCTCGACGACTACCGGGTGCGGTACGGCCGTCTGGATGCCCCCATCCCCACCGGGACCCTCGGCGGGACACTCCGTGTCGAGCTCAACCACTCGGACCCCAGCGTGCTGCCCACCGGCTACCGCTTGGGGGACAACGACTCCCGTATCCTCGCGGTCGCCCGCAACCTGCAGGCCGAGGGGTTCGACGTCACCGTCGTGTCGAAGGACCTGCCGCTCAGGATCAAGGCCTCCTCCGTCGGACTCCTCGCCGAGGAGTACCGCGCGGAGCTCGCCATCACGGACTCCTCCGGCTGGACCGGGATGTCCGAACTGACCCTGCCCGCGGAGCAGGTGGACATCCTCTTCGAGGAGGGCCACGTCCATGTGCCCGAGGCCGCGGACCTGCCCGTCCACACCGGTCTGACCATCCACTCCGACCGCGGCCGGGCGCTCGGCCGGGTGACGCCGGACGGCGGCGTCCGGCTGGTGCGCGGCGACCGGGAGGCGTTCGGCATCAAGGGCCGCAGCGCCGAGCAGCGGATCGCGCTCGATCTGCTCCTCGACCCGGACGTCGGAATCGTCTCCATGGGCGGCCGGGCCGGCACCGGCAAGTCGGCGCTGGCGCTGTGCGCGGGCCTGGAGGCGGTGCTGGAGCGCCGTCAGCACCAGAAGGTGATGGTCTTCCGTCCGCTGTACGCGGTGGGCGGGCAGGAGCTCGGCTATCTGCCCGGCTCCGAGGCCGAGAAGATGAGCCCCTGGGCGCAGGCCGTCTTCGACACCCTCTCCGCGGTCACCAGCCGCGAGGTCATCGAGGAGGTCACCGCGCGCGGCATGCTGGAGGTGCTGCCGCTCACCCACATCCGCGGACGTTCGCTGCATGACGCGTTCGTGATCGTGGACGAGGCGCAGTCCCTGGAACGGAACGTCCTGCTGACCGTTCTGTCCCGGATCGGCGCGAATTCCCGGGTGGTTCTGACCCACGACGTCGCGCAAAGGGACAATCTGCGGGTCGGGCGCTACGACGGTGTCGTCGCCGTCGTGGAGAAGCTGAAGGGGCACCCGCTCTTCGCGCATGTCACCCTCACTCGCTCCGAGAGGTCCCAGATTGCGGCACTTGTGACCGAGATGCTGGAGGACGTGCAGGTATGACCCACTTCTGACCCAGTCGCCCCATCTCGGGGTGGTTACGCGGCAGTTGGCGCCGTCCGCAAAGGCGAAGAGCCTAGCCGGGCGGCGCCTTCACATGTGCGGGAACCATGAAATCCCCAGGGGCAAACGGGATGTGAGCTTTCACACGCAACTCGGAATTGCCTAGCGGCGTCGCCGTGCGGCAGAGTCTCCTTCCTGTCAGGCCCCGCATACGGCACACCTGTACCCCCAGCGGTACGGCACCACTTCAGCAACACCGCTAACTCCATAGCAACCGCCGTATGCCGCCCGCGAAACACGCGGCGCTCCCCACCGGGGGGTTGCCCACCGGGCCCGCGCCTTCCGTGACCCCGCAGTTGGGGAGGCCAGTGCCAGGGGCACGATCGCGTCCGCCAGGGTCACCGAAGCGGGCGATGCTGGAAGGAAAACCGTGTGAGCCGGATTTCGGTCCGGGGATTCGCAGTGGCCTCGGCCACCGCGGTCACCGCTGTCGGAAGCGTCGTCGGCGTTGCCTCGGGCAGCACCGCGCAGAACAACGACGCCGAGGCGGCGGCAGCCGACCTGACGTTCCTCGCGGACATCCCCGCGGGCCAGCAGGCCCAGGTGCAGACCGCGTCCCTGACGCAGCAGGCCAACGTGCAGGCCATCGCCGCGGACGCGACCGCGAAGAAGGACGCCGAGGAAGCGGCCCGCAAGCAGGCCGCCGAGACCGCGATCGCGAAGAAGGAGCAGGCCGAGCAGGCCGCTCAGGAGGCCAAGGAGCGCAAGGAGGCCGAGGAGAAGGCCAGCCGCGACGCCGCCCGGGCCGACGCCACCACCTTCGCCGTCCAGAGCTCGTACTCCATCGCGCAGATCCAGTCGATGGCCGCGCAGATGGTGCCGGGCGACCAGTTCCAGTGCTTCAGCAACATCGTGGACCACGAGTCCGACTGGAACTACCGGGCGGTCAACCCCTCTTCCGGTGCCTACGGTCTCTTCCAGGCGCTGCCGGGCTCCAAGATGGTGTCCGCCGGCGCCGACTGGCAGACCAACCCCGCCACCCAGATCAAGTGGGGCCTCAACTACATGAACGAGCGCTACGGCAGCCCTTGCGGCGCCTGGTCGTTCTGGCAGGCCAACCACTGGTACTAGGCCTGGCCGTCGCTCAACCCCGCAAGGCCCCTCGCCGTCCTACGGTGAGGGGCTTTCGCCATGTACGGTCTGTCGGGACGACTCCAGGGGGGAGTGGTGGGGACCGACGGGGGGAGAGGGACGGAAGATGTCGCGAGTGCCAGGCTGGATCGGCCGGTTGGGAGCCGGGCTGAACCGCATGGGCAGGCAGTGGGAGGAGCGCCGCGCGGAGGCGGAGAAGGAGCAGGAGGCCGAGGCCGAACCGCCCCGCCCGCCCGTCCAGGCGCCACCGCCGGCCGGGTACGTCCCGGTGGCCGGCGCCACCCGCCCCGACCCGGCGCAGGCGGTGCCGTGGGGTGTCCGGGTCGCCGCCGAGGCCGGCTGGCGGCTGCTGGTGCTGGCCGGCACGGTCTGGGTGCTGATGCGGGTCATCAGCGCCGTCCAGCTGGTGGTGCTGGCGTTCGTCGCCGCGCTGCTGATCACCGCGATCCTCCAGCCGACCGTGGCACGGCTCCAGCGGCGCGGGGTGCCGCGCGGGCTGGCCACCGCGCTCACCGCGATCCTCGGGTTCGTGGTGATGGGCCTGATCGGCTGGTTCGTGACCTGGCAGGTCATGGAGAACATCGACAACCTCTCCGACCAGGTCCAGGACGGCATCGACGAACTGCGCCGCTGGCTGCTGGACAGCCCGTTCCACGTCACCGACAAGCAGATCAACGACATCGCCGAGAACCTGCGTGAGGCGATCGGCGCCAACACCGACCAGATCACCTCCGCCGGTCTGGAGGGTGTGACGGTCGTCGTCGAGACACTGACCGGCATCCTGCTCGCCGTCTTCTCGACGCTCTTCCTGCTCTACGACGGCCGGCGCATCTGGGAGTGGACGCTGAAGCTGGTGCCGGCGGCGGCCCGGCCGGGCGTGGCGGGCGCGGGGCCGCGGGCCTGGCGCACCCTGACCGCGTATGTGCGCGGCACGGTCATAGTGGCGCTGATCGACGCGATCTTCATCGGCCTGGGCATCTACTTCCTCGATGTGCCGATGGCCGTGCCGCTCGCCGTCTTCATCTTCCTGTTCGCCTTCATCCCGCTGGTCGGCGCGGTGGTCTCCGGGGCGCTGGCGGTCGTCGTGGCACTGGTCACGCAGGGCGTGTTCACCGCCGTGATGACCCTGGTCGTGGTGCTCGCGGTGCAGCAGATCGAGGGGCACATCCTCCAGCCGTTCATCCTCGGCCGGGCGGTGCGGGTGCATCCGCTCGCCGTGGTGCTGTCCGTCGCGGCCGGCGGCATGGTGGCCGGGATCGGCGGCGCGGTGGTCGCCGTACCCCTGGTGGCGGTGACGAACACGGTGGTGGGTTATCTGCGGGCGTACTCGCAGGAGGCCGCGCTGCGGCACTCGCCCGCGCCGCACGGTGCCACGTCGACGGACTCGGCACCGGCGATCCCGCCGGACGACGGCCCCTCCTGACCGCACGCGAAAGGCCCCGTCCACCATCAGGTGGACGGGGCCTTTCACATGCGGTGGGCCCGAGGACTACTCGGCGAGGACCGCCTCGGCGTCCAGGGTGACGCCGACGGCCTGCACCACGGAAGCGATCTTGAACGCCTCCTGGACGACCTCGCGGTCGATGCCGGCCTTGCGCAGCACCTGCTCGTGCGAGTCCAGGCACATGCCGCAGCCGTTGATGGCGGACACGGCGAAGGACCACAGCTCGAAGTCGACCTTGTCGACACCGGGGTTGCCGATGACGTTCATCCGCAGGCCGGCGCGCAGGTTGCCGTACTCGTGGTCCGACAGCAGGTGGCGGGTGCGGTAGAAGACGTTGTTCATCGCCATGACGGCGGCCGCGGACTTGGCGGCCGTGTACGCCTCCGGCGACAGGTTCGCCTTCGCCTCCGGCTCCAGCTCACGCAGCACGATCGGGGAGCGCGAGGCGATGGCGGTCGCCAGCACGGTGCCCCAGAGCTGCTGGGCGGGGAGGTCGGAGTTGCCGATGACCGAGCCCAGGTTGAGCTTCAGGTCCTTGGCGTAGTCCGGTATGCGGGACTTCAGGGTGTCGAGCGACATGGGTCACTCACCCGCCAGCAGCTTGACCGGGTCCAGGGTCTCGTCGCCCTTGCTCCAGTTGCAGGGGCACAGCTCGTCCGTCTGCAGGGCGTCGAGGACCCGCAGGACCTCCTTGGGGTTACGGCCGACGGAGCCGGCGGTCACCATGGTGAACTGGATCTCGTTGTTCTGGTCCACGATGAAGACCGCGCGCTTGGCGAAGCCGTCCTCGTCCTCGATGCCGAGGTCGCGCATCAGCTCGTGCTTGGAGTCCGCCATCATCGGGAACGGCAGGTCACGCAGGTCGGCGTGGTCCTTGCGCCAGGCGTGGTGGACGAACTCGGAGTCGCCGGAGAAGCCGAGCACCTGGGCGTCGCGGTCGGCGAACTCGTCGTTCAGCTTGCCGAAGGCGGCGATCTCCGTCGGGCACACGAAGGTGAAGTCCTTGGGCCAAGCGAAGATCACCTTCCACTTGCCCTCGTAGGTCTTGTGGTTGATCTTCTCGAACTCCTTGCCCTGCTCCAGCGAGACGCAGGCGGTCAGTTCGAACTCGGGGAACTTGTCACCGACAGTGAGCACTAGCTCTCCTTGCAGCGCAGCGAAGAAACACCCGCTTTTGGCAGGTGTTTCCCTTGGGTTGGACGAGGCCGATCGTGGCACAGCGCGCATTGATTAGTGAAATAGCTACACTCGGTCGTGTTGATCGGAGGTAGTTATTAGTGACTGTCAGTAGCACGAGTCATGCCGGCAAGCGCCGCCAGCCCAGCCTCGCCCAGCTCCGGGCCTTCGCCGCCGTCGCCGAGCATCTGCACTTCCGCGACGCCGCCGCGGCGATAGGCATGAGCCAGCCCGCCCTCTCCGGCGCCGTCTCCGCGCTGGAGGAGGTCCTCGGGGTGACCCTCCTCGAGCGTACGACCCGCAAGGTGCTGCTCTCGCCCGCCGGTGAGCGTCTCGCCGTCCGCGCGAAGGCGGTGCTGGCGGAGGTCGGCGCGCTGCTGGAGGAGGCCGAGGCGGTGCGGGCGCCGTTCACCGGAGCGCTGCGGCTCGGGGTGATCCCGACCGTCGCGCCCTATCTGCTGCCCACCGTCCTGCGGCTGGTCCACGAGCGCTACCCCGACCTCGACCTCCAGGTGCACGAGGAGCAGACCGCCAACCTCCTCGACGGCCTCACCTCGGGCCGCCTCGACCTGCTGCTGCTCGCCGTGCCCCTCGGCGTCCAGGGCGTCACCGAACTCCCGCTCTTCGACGAGGACTTCGTGCTCGTCACGCCCCTCGACCACTGGCTCGGCGGACGCGAGGGCATACCGCGCGAGGCGTTGAAGGAGCTGAACCTGCTGCTCCTCGACGAGGGCCACTGTCTGCGGGACCAGGCCCTCGACATCTGCCGGGAGGCAGGCCGCGAGGACGCGCCCGTCACCACCACGGCCGCGGGCCTGTCCACCCTGGTCCAGCTGGTCGCCGGCGGCCTCGGCTGCACCCTGCTGCCGCGCACCGCGCTCAAGGTCGAGACCAGCCGCAGCAACCAGCTCCTCACCGGCGGCTTCGCCGACCCCGCCCCCACCCGCCGTGTCGCCCTCGCCATGCGCACCGGCGCGGCCCGCGCCGCGGAGTACGCCGAGCTGGCGACCGCCCTGCGCGAGGCGCTGCGCCCGCTGCCGGTGCGGGTGCTGGGGGCGGGGGACTGAGGCCCCGCCCGGTCTGTGGCGCACGGCCCGGTCTGTGGCGCACGGCCCGGTCCGGGGCGCACGGCCCGGACCAAGGCCCACGGCCCGGATTGAGGCGCACGGCCCGGTCTGAGGCCCCACGGCCCGGATCGAGGCCGCCGCCCGAACCGAGGCCTATGGCCCGGTCTGGGGCCCTCGCCCGTATCGAGGCGCGCGGCCCGAACGGAGGCCCCACGGCCAGGTCCAGGGCGCACGGCCCGGACTAAGGCCCCCGCCCGGACCAAGGCCCACGGCCCGGACCGAGGCCCACGGCCGGTCGGGGGCGCACGGCTCGGTCTGAGGCCCCTGCCCGAACCGAGGCCCCACAGCCCGGTTCGGGGCGCACGGCCCGGACTGAAGCCCTCGCCCGGACCAAGGCCCACGGCCCGGACCGAGGCCCCACGGCCTGTCGGGGCGCACGGCCCGGTCTGAGGCCCCTGCCCGAACCGACGCCACGGCCGGTCGAAGGCGCGCGGCCCGAACCGAGGCCCACGCCCGAACCGAGGCCACGGCCGGTCGAAGGCGCGCGGCCCGAACCGAGGCCCACGCCCGAACCGACGCCACGGCCGGTCGAAGGCGCGCGGCCCGAACCGAGGCCCACGCCCGAACCGAGGCCACGGCCGGTCGAAGGCGTGCGGCCCGCACCGAGGCCCCGGCCCGAACCGAGGCCCCGGCCCGGATCCAGGCCCCCGCCCCGAACCGAAGCCTTCGCCCGAACCGAGGCCCCCGTCCGGACCGACGCCCGAAGGTGAAACGCCCGGCGGGGCCGGTGGGGCGGGGTCGGGGCCGCGCGGTCTGCTCGGGGCTACTCCGTGCGCAGGCCGTCCGGGCGCAGCAGGCGCAGGAGGGGTGGGAGGCTGAGCAGGGTGACGGCCGAGACGACGGCCGCGCCGATGCCGGTCATCGACAGGACGCTCGCCCAGTCCACCCGGACCGGGGTGTCCGTCATCCGCAGCAGGACCGCGCCCAGAATCAGTCCGACGGCGCAGGCCAGAGCGAGGCCGAGGGCGACCGGTACCGCGGTCTGCCACAGCACCGACAGGCCGAGCGTGCGGCGCCGGGTGCCGAAGGCGACCAGCGACGACAGCAGCTTGCGGCGTTCGCGCAGCTGCTCCAGCTGGGAGACGAGCAGGCTCGCCCCGATCAGCGCGAGCACACAGGACGCGCCGACGAGCAGACCGGTGCGGATGGCCGCGTAACGGTCGTTGTGCTCACTGGAGACCCAGGTCATCGGCTCGATCAGCGGATCGATCCGGACCGCCGTGTTCCGTACGTGCTCCCGCACATCCGGTACGGACTCGTCGAGCCGCAGATAGAGCTGGCCGGTCAGGGCCGCCGCCAGGTCGCGGGGCAGCGCGGCCGGCGTCAGCAGGACGCCGCCGCGCCGCACGCCCGTGGGATCCGGGACCGAGCGGGCCTCAAGAAGGTCCGCGGGCACCGGCCAGGCGACCGGCGCCGCGCCCTCGCCGTCGGCGTCCGGGTCGAGGTACAGCGACCGGCCCGGCCTGACGATCGCGGGCGTGGCCGTGTCGTACTCGCCACCGCGGACGACGAAGACGTCGCCGTCGCGGCAGGACGGCAGCGACGCCACGGCCCGCAGCGACGCGCAGTCGCCGACGGTCAGCTGCGCGTACCGCTCCGGACTCGCGGCCCGGTCACCGGCGTACGCCTCGGAGAAGGCGAGGACCTGCCGTACGCCCTCCGTCCTCTCGAAGCGGTCTCCGGCCGGGCCGAGCGGTTTCCCGGTCGCCAGCCTCACCTGCATCTGCGCGCGGCTGAGATCCTTGCCCGTGCTCTGCGTGTAGTCGCTCTCGACGCCCGTGAACAGCATCTGCAGGGCGATCGCACCGGCCACCGCCACCGCGATGCCGTTGACCATGCGGGCCGCGGTGCCGCTGCTCAGCTGGAGCCTGCGCACCGCGAGCTGCCAGGAGACGGCGCCCGCGCCGAGCCGGGCGACGACCGCCTCGACGATCCACGGCAGCAGCGCGGTCACCCCGACGAGCAGCAGCAGCACACCGCCGGTGACGAGGTACTGGTTGAACTCGCCCTCGTCGCGCCCGTTGCCGACCATCGGGTAGAGCAGTCCCAGTCCGGCGAGCGGCAGCAGCAGCCGCCACCACAGCCGGCGCCGCGCGGGCCGGGCGGCGCGCACCACGCCGAGGGGTTCGATCACCACTGCGCGCAGCGCGAACTGGGTGACCACGACGGCGGCGGCCGGGACGGCCACCGCGACCAGCAGCACCAGCAGCGGCGAGGGGTCCAGATAGCTCGGGAACGCGCTGAACCCGAACACCTCCACCGAGCCCGCCCACTGGCGGCCGAGGAGGAAGAAGCCGGTGCCGAACACCAGCCCGAGCACGGACCCGGCCATCGCCTCACCGGCCGCCATCCGCCGGGTCATCCGGGTGTCGGAGCCGACCAGCCGCAGCGCCGCGAGCCGCCGGTCGCGGCGCTCGCCGCCGAACCGTACGGCGGTGGCGATGAAGACGCCGACCGGCATCAGCAGCACCACCACGACCACCAGCAGCAGCAGGAGCAGCACCGGGTCCATCCGCTCCGGGGCCGGGTCGACCTCACCGAACCGGTCGAGGCGTGTCACGCCGTCGTCGAGGCGCGCCGCCATCCCCTGGCCGCCGCGGTAGAAGGACAGCTCGGCCGAGCCGATCAGCCCGGTCTCGCCGATGGTGCCGACGATCCGCTGCGGCAGCCGTTCCCGCAGCAGCTTCCCGTCGTCCGAGGCGAGCAGCCGCCGCAGCGCCGGTGAGACAACCATCTCGCCCACGCCGGGGAACGCGTCCACACCCGGCGGCAGCGGGGCGCGCGGCCCCTCGGGCTGGAGCACCCGGCCGCGCACGTCCCGCTCCCGGAAGGTGGTGTCGGCCATGGCGACCAGCACGGTGTCGTCGGCCCGCTTCACCTCCGTGCGGCTGAAGGTGATGTCGGAGCGGGCGGCCTCCCGCTCGTGCCGTGCCGCGAGCGCGTTCGGGAGGGCGGTGGTGAGCAGCAGCAGCGCCACGCCGAGCCCGACGCCGGTGGCGGTCAGCAGGGTGCGGGTCCACCCCTCCCGCCCGCCGGCGAACGCGAACCGGAACCCCAGGGCCAGGTCGCGGAACCACTGACGGAGCCTCATACGACGCGCTCCATGTCCCGCGACTTCCCGTCGCGTACGACGATCTCGCGGTCGGAGTAGGCGGCGACCCGTGCCTCGTGGGTGACGAGCACGACCGCCGCGTTGGTCGACCGGGCCGCGTCGGTCAGCAGCTCCATCACGCGCTCGCCGTTGAGCGAGTCGAGCGCGCCGGTCGGCTCGTCGGCGAACAGCACCCGCGGGCCGGTGACCAGCGCCCGGGCGACGGCGACGCGCTGGCCCTGGCCGCCGGAGACCTCGCCGGGGCGCTTGCCCGCGATGTCGTCGACCTCCAGGCGGGCCATCCACTCCCGGGCGGCCCGTTCGGCGGCCTTGCGGGACGTGCCGTTCAACCGCAGCGGGAGCGCCACGTTCTCCACGCAGCTCAGCTCCGGCACCAGCTGCCCGAACTGGAAGACGAACCCGAACTCGCTGCGCCGCAGGGCGCTGCGCCGGGCGTCGCTCATGGTGGCCATCTCCTGGCCGGCGTAGGTGATGGACCCCTCGTCGGGCGTCACGATCCCGGCGAGGCAGTGCAGCAGCGTGGACTTGCCGGACCCGGAGGGTCCCATCACGGCGACGACCTCGCCCGGGTGGATGGAGAACCCGGCGCCGTCCAGCGCCAGGGTCGGCCCGTAGGCCTTGCGCAGTCCGGTGGCGGTGAGCAGGGAGCCGGCGGGGGCGGTCATGACGTCACCGCCTCGGCCAGTTTGTCGAGCCGCGCGGCGGTCAGTTCCAGCCAGCGCAGATCGGCTTCCAGGTGGAACAGCGCGTGGTCGCAGATCAGCTGGTCGGCGAGGTCGCCCTGGCGCTTGCGGTCGGTGAGGATCCGCATCATGCGCAGGTGTTCGGCGCGCTGGGTGTCGAGGATGTCGGCGGCGTCGCGGTGGGTGAGGAGCGCGAGGACGACCTTGGTGTAGAGCGTCGACTGGAGGTACGGCTCGGGCTTCTCCGGAGTGGCGAGCCACTGCGCGACGTCGGTGATGCCGGCGTCGGTGATCGCGTACCGCTTGCGCTCGGGCCCGCCGCCGGGCTCGATGCCCTCGACTTCGACGAGCCCGTTCTTCAGCAGGCGGGACATCGTCGAGTAGACCTGGCCGTAGTGCAGGGGCCGGTCCTGACCGAACTTCGCGTCGAAGGCCCGCTTGAGGTCGTAGCCGTGGCGGGGGCCGGACTCCAGGAGCCCGAGAAGGGTGTGACCGATGGACATGGCGGCCACTCTACACACCATGTATACGCGGTGTGTATACGCCGAGTGTTGAGTTGTGCCGCCGGCCCTCTGTCACGAGCCCTCTGCCGCCACCAGCCCTCTGCCGCCGGCCGCCCGTTCCCGGTCGCCCGCCCTCGCCTCCGGTCCCCGCCCGCGTTCACTCCTCGCGGCCGGGTGCCGGACCTCCTGGTGGACGGCCTCGGCGGGGAATCGGTCCGGCCTCGCCGGGCAGGCGTCCGGCCTCCGCCAGCGCCCGCCGCAGCAGGAACTCGATCTGCGCGTTGGCCGACCGCAGCTCGTCGCCCGCCCACCGGGCCAGCGCGTCGTAGACCAGCGGGTCGAGCCGCAGCAGCACCTGCTTGCGCTGCTGCTGCGGCCGCCGCCGGGGAGCGGGCCCCTCCGGGGAATCCGTCACTGGTAGAGCGTTCCGGTGTTGAGGACCGGCTGCGCGGCGCGGTCCCCGCACAGCACCACCATCAGGTTGGACACCATTGCCGCCTTCCGTTCGGAGTCGAGTTCCACGATGTCCCGTTCGGCGATCCGGTCCAGCGCCGCCTCGACCATGCCGACCGCGCCGTCGACGATCTGCCGCCGCGCCGCGACCACCGCGCCGGCCTGCTGCCGCTGGAGCATCGCCGAGGCGATCTCGGGCGCGTAGGCGAGGTGCGTGAAGCGGGACTCGATGATCTTCACGCCGGCCGCCTCCACCCGGGCGTGCAGCTCGATCGCCAGCTTCTCGGTGATCTCCTCGGCGTTGCCGCGCAGCGAGAGCCCGTCCTCGTCATGGGCGTCGTAGGGGTACTCGATGGCGATGTGCCGGACGGCCGCCTCGGTCTGGGTGGCGACGAACTCGATGTAGTCGTCGACCTCGAAGGTGGCCTGCGCGGTGTCCTCGACCCTCCACACCACGACCGCGGCCAGCTCGATCGGGTTGCCGTAGGCGTCGTTGACCTTCAGTACGGCCGTCTCGTGGTTGCGCACCCGCGTGGAGATCTTGGTGCGGGAGGTGAGGGGGTTGACCCAGCGCAGGCCGTCCTGGCGGATCGTGCCCCGGTAGCGCCCGAAGAGCTGGACGACCCGGGCCTCGCCGGGCGCCACCATGTTCAGCCCGCACATGGCGACGAAGGCGCAGACGCCTATCAGGACGCCGGCGACGATCAGCGCGGCCTTGGCTCCGGCCGCCGCTACGGCGGTGGCCGCGACGACCAGGCCGACGCCGGCCAGCAGCCCCACCAGGCCCAGGAGCAGCGCGAGTCCGCCCGCGATGCTCTGGGCCGTGAACTCCCGGACGCGGGGCTCGGGCATCTCGGGCACGTCGGCGACGGCCGCGGTGTCGTGTGTGGACATGGAGGGTCCCCCGTTTCGCATAGCGTCTGTCTAGCTAAGTGATATCACTTTACCGCGTCATGGCAACCCCTGGACCCCCTCGGGCGTCGGTTCCATGGGGGCGGGTGCTGATTGTCACGTCCACAAAAGACCGGAACCAGCCGACTTGGTCACATAGAGGGGTGTTAGCTTTCGAAGCTGACCTGAGCCACGCACCTGTGTGACAATCGAGACTGAAGCGGAGCAGACGGACTCATGGGACGAGCGGAAGAGAGACGAGCGCGACAGCGCGGTGGCCGCCGCGCGGCGCCCCGGCGCCGCCGTTCGTCGGACACGGCCGGCAAGAGCGGCATACGCCGGCTGTTCACCTGGAAGAAGATCCTCGGCACCTTCCTCGGGGCGTGCCTGCTCGTCATCGGCGCGTTCGTCGTGCTCTACCTGATGATCGACATCCCGAAGGGGAACGCGCTCGCCCAGGAGCAGAGCAACGTCTACAAGTACAGCGACGGCGCCACCCTCACCCGCGAGGGCGAGGTCAACCGCGAGGTCGTCGATCTCGCCGTGGTGCCCAAGGCCGTCCAGCGCACCTTCGTCGCCGCCGAGAACAAGAGCTTCTACAGCGACTCCGGCGTCGACCTGAAGGGCACCGCCCGCGGTGTCCTCAACACCCTGGCGGGCAAGGGCAAGCAGGGCGGCTCGACGATCACCCAGCAGTACGTCAAGAACTACTACCTCACCCAGGAACAGACGGTCAGCCGCAAGCTCAAGGAGCTGGTCATCTCCCTGAAGGTGGACCGCCAGATGTCCAAGGACGACATCCTCGCGGGCTACATCAACACCAGCTTCTACGGCCGCAGCGCCTACGGCATCCAGGCCGCCGCCCAGGCCTACTACCGGGTCGACGCCGAGGACCTCAGCGTCGAACAGGGCGCCTACCTGGCCGCCCTGCTCCAGGCGCCCAACACCTACGACTGGGCCATCGCCTCCGAGACCGGCCGGAAGCTGGTGCGGGAGCGCTGGGACTACGTCCTCGACAACATGGTCGAGGAGGGCTGGCTGGACGCCGGGGAACGCTCCGGCATGCGGTTCCCGGAGCCGAAGGAGCCCAAGGCGGCCCCCGGCATGGAGGGCCAGAACGGCTACATCGTGCAGGCCGCCAACCGGGAACTCGCCCGGCAGCTGGTCGAGCAGGGCGCCGCCGCCGACACCGAGGAGGCGCTGGAGAAGATCGACCGGGGCGGCTGGACCATCACGGTCAACATCGACAGCAAGAAGCAGAAGCTGCTGGAGAAGGCCGTCAAGGACCAGCTCACCAGCAAGCTCGACCCCGGCAAGCGCTCGGTCGACGCGGACGTGCAGGCCGGTGCGGTGTCGGTGAACCCGAAGAACGGCAAGGTCCTCGCGATGTACGGCGGCGTGGACTACGTCGAGCACTACCTGAACAACGCCACCCGCGACGACTACCAGCCCGCCTCCACCTTCAAGCCGCTGATCCTGGCCGCCGCCCTGGAGGAGGGTGCCACCACCCAGGACGGCACCCCGATCGCCGCCGACACGATCTACGACGGCGACAACAAGCGCCCGGTCGTGGACAACGGCACGCCCGTCGGCTTCGCCCCGGAGAACGAGGACGACGTCGACTACGGCGACATCACCGTGCAGACGGCGATGAACAAGTCCGTCAACTCCGTCTTCGCGCAGCTGGGCGTGGACGTCGGCATGGAACAGGTGCTGGACACCGCGGGTGACCTCGGGATGGACACCGAGGGCCTGGAGGCGGTGCCCGCGCAGACCCTGGGTTCCATGGGCGCCAGCCCGCTGGAGATGGCCGCGGCCTACGCCACCCTCGCCAACCACGGCAAGCAGGTCACGCCGACGCTGCTCGCCTCCGCCGAGCACAAGGACACCACCGTCGAGCTGCCCGACGCGATCGGCGAGCAGGTCATCAGCCGCGAGGCCGCCGACACCGTCACCTCGGTGCTCACCGGCGTGGTCGACGACGGTACGGCCCGCCGCTCCGTCCGCGACAACCCGAACCGCGACGGCCAGCAGGTCGCCGGCAAGACCGGTACGTCCGACAACAACAAGTCGGCCTGGTTCACCGGCTACACGCCCGACCTGGTCACCTCGGTCGGCCTGTTCGGCGAGGACGACAAGGCCCCGCACCCGCAGGTCCCGATGTACAAGGCGGGCGGTGAGCCGCGCGTCAACGGCGGTGGCTTCCCGGCGCAGATCTGGGCGCAGTACACCTTCGGCGCGATGGGCAAGGTCACCGAGTTCGACCTGGACACCGACCAGGGCGCCGCGGTCGAGCCGACCTGGACCCCCACCGTGACCCGGACCCCGACGGAGGAGCCGACGACGGAGGAGCCCTCCTCGTCCCCGCCGGTCACGGAGAGCCCCAGCCGGACGCCCACCGAGACCCCGACCCAGACGCCCACCCAGACGCCGACGCAGACCCCGAGCCAGACGCCGACGACCACGCCCCCGGCGGACGAGGGCGGCGGCCTCCCGGAGAACCCGTTCGAACCGGAAGAGGACGAGTGACCGGGCGACAGTGACGATTCCGCACCCGCCGCGGGGAGAACCCCCGCGGCGGGTGCGCCGCTGTGTCCGGTTCGGATATACCCGGTTCGGCTATATCCGGTTGAGCTCGAACCAGACGACCTTCCCGGTGCTGAGCCGCGTCGCCCCCCACCGCCGGGCCATCCGGTTGACGAGATACAGCCCGCGACCGCCCTCGTCGGTGGCCCGCGCCTGCCGCAGCCGCGGCAGCTGCGGTACGTCGTCCCCGACCTCGCAGCGCAGCACATCCGTCCGCAAGAGCCGCAGCGTGACGGGCCGCGAGGCATACCGCACCGCGTTGGTGACGACCTCGCTGACCAGCAGCTCCACCGAATCGGTCAGCTCCTCCAGACCCCACCGGGCCAGGGCCCGCCGGGCGAGCCGCCGGGCACGGCCGGGCGCCGCGTCCTCCGGCTCCAGGAACCAGTAGGCGACATCGCTCGGCGCGATCCCGTCGAACCGGGCCGCGAGCAGCGCGATGTCGTCGTCCCGGTCGCCCGGCCCGAGCATGTCGAGCACCTCGTCGCAGAGCGCCTCCAGCGGCGGCGGATGGTCCGGGCCGGTCAGCTGCGCGGTGGCGGCCAGCTTCTCGCGCAGCTGCTCTATCCCGGTCCACACGTCCCGCAGCCGCGACTCCACCAGGCCGTCGGTGTACAGCAGCAGGGTCGCCCCGGCGGGCGCGTCCAGCTCCACGGCCTCGAAGTCCACGCCGCCGACGCCGATCGGCGCGCCAGCGGGCACCCGCAGCACCTCGGCCCGCCCGCCCAGGTGCAGCAGCACGGGCGGCGGATGGCCGGCGTTGGCGATGGTGATGCGGTGCGAGACCGGGTCGTAGACCGCGTAGAGGCAGGTCGCCATACGGTCGGTGCCCAGCCGCTGGGCCTGTTCGTCGAGGTGGTGCAGCACCTCCTGGGGCGGCAGGTCCAGCCCGGCGAGGGTCTGCGCCGTGGTCCGCAGCTGGCCCATGATCGCGGCGGAGGTCATGGAGTGGCCCATGACGTCCCCGACGACGAGGGCGACCCGGCTGCCCGGCAGCGGGATCGCGTCGTACCAGTCGCCGCCCACCCGCGCCGTCTCGGCGGCCGGCAGATAGCGGGAGGCCAGCCGCACACCCGTGGGCTGCGGCAGGGTCTCGGGGAGCATGGTGCGCTGCAACTCGTCGGCGATGTACGCCTCGCGGCCGTACAGCACCGCCTTGTCGATGCCGAGCGCGCTGTGGGTGGCCAGCTGGGCGGCGACGAGGAGGTCGTCGGCCTCGAAGGCGATCCGCTCCGGACGGCGCAGGAAGACCGCGGCGCCGATCACCCGGCGCCGGCCGCGCAGCGGCGCCAGGATGGCCCGCTGGCCGTTCGGGATGATCGCCTCGCCCTCCTCGCCCAGGAGTTCGGGCAGCGCGGCGCGGGCCGCGGGCGCGTCGGCGAAGACCGGCCGGACGCCGCGCAGCACCTCGTTGAGGGCGCCGCCGGGGCGCACCTCGCACAGTTCCGCGGTGAGCGCGGCCAGCTCGGACGGCTCCGGCTGGAAGACGGGCAGGAACCCGCCCTCGGTGTCCCGCTCCTCCGGGATCCGGTCGGTGCGGCGCAGCCGCAGCACCACCGGGCCGGTGGGCCGCTCGTCGCCGACCGGCAGCGGGTCGCGCAGATAGACCAGGATCGCGTCGGAGAAGGTCGGCACGGTCGCCCGGCACAACCCCATCACGATCTCGTCCAGGTCGATTCCGCGGGCGATCCGCCGGGTCGCGGCGCCCACGAAGCGCAGCCGGTCGCCGTCCCGGCGCATCGGGGCGGGGCGGCCGAGCGGCAGCCCCTGACCGGTCCGCCGCTCCTGCTCCAGGCCGGGCTGGGCCGGGATGGCCTCCGCCGCGGGGCGCGGGCGGTGCGGGTCGGGCTCGGCGGTGACCGGCTGGGAGTGCTCGGGGCCGGTGCCGTCGGCGGCGGTCACCGGCGGGCCCGGGGGCGTCTCACCGGTGCCACGGGCCTGGGCCTGGGGTAACCCGGAGCCGCCGGGCGTGGCGCGCTGCTGCCCCGGGGAACGCAGGAGCGCCCCGCGGGGATCCACGGGGTCGGCGCCCGCCTGGGGGCGCTCGAAGGAGGTCGGCTGCTCCGTCACGCGTGTCGAGTCCATCCGTCCGGGGCTGCGCGCCGCGTGTACCGCGTGCGCCGTTGCAGTTCGTCCCGCAGGAAGGCCGATACCCCGAATACGTGTCCAGGGAACGGATTTCCCGCGTGGTCAGAGGTTGTTCCTGTGCCACCTGCGGACCCGTCGCGGCCCGCACGCGTGTTGCGCTCGTACCCCTCGCTCACGTCCTGCCGCCCCTCGGTGACATGTGGTCAGGCCCGTTGCGCGCCCCGGGAGTTGCCGCCGCGCGCCCTTGCGGAGGACGATCCTACGTTTCTTGCCCGGGGGCGCATCAAGGGTCTCATGAGGACACGTGCGCGGGCGTGCGATCCCAGTCCTCCGGCAGCGCCGGGACGGACCAGGACGGATCCGGGCGCCAGTGCTGCCAGCCGTCCGAGAACGGCGGGCCCCAGGCGCGGATCACCTCCACCGCGTCCCGCCCCGCCGCCCGCACCCGTTCGGCGAGCCGGGCGTCCATCAGGCCGTCCCGCTGGGCCTGGGCGAACTCGTCCTCGTCGCGCCAGCGCCAACTGCGGTCCGGGTGCACGGAGATGTCCAGGAAGTGGTCCTCGGAGTCGACGCCGCCCTCCCAACGCGCCAGCGGCTCCTCCAGATTGACGTACCAGTTCTTGAACCGCCAGCCCGGTTCCCAGAACAGCCACACCGACCACGGCTCGCCGGGCCGGGCCAGCTTCAGCACACCGGTGCCGAACCAGCGGTCGCGCTGCACGGTGCGCGGCTTGGTGTAGCGGGTCTCCAGCGGCTCCAGGTGCACGGACGTGCCGTCGGCCAGCACCGGCTTCACACACTCGGTGCCGGGGGCCAGCCAGACGGCCAGCACGTCCTCGTCGTCCCGCGCGACGGTGACGGGGCGCACGATGTGGAAGCGGTCGCCCGCGTTCTCCCGGTACCGCCACAGGATCTGACTCCCGGGCGCCCAGAACGCCGTCGCTCCGCCCGCTTCCACTTCTCTCACCGCTCCGTCGTCTGCCATGAACAGATATTAGGTGTCACTGTCATACGACGCTGCGGTGCGCGTCACGGTTCACACGCGCCGAACGGCCGGTCACGGGCGCGTCATCCGCAGGACGTCCAGGGCCTCGTCCAGCTGCTCCAGGGTGAGGTCGCCGCGCTCCACGTAACCGCCGTCCAGCACCACCTGGCGGATGGTGCTGCGCTCGGCCAGCGCCTTCTTGGCGACCTTCGCGGCCTCCTCGTAGCCGATGTACTTGTTGAGCGGGGTGACGACGGAGGGGGACGACTCGGCGTACTCGCGGGCGCGTTCGCGGTTCGCGGTGATGCCGTCGACGGTCCGGTCGGCGAGCAGCCGGGAGACGTTGGCGAGCAGCCGGATCGACTCGAGCACGTTCTTCGCGATGACCGGCAGCATGACGTTCAGCTCGAAGTTGCCGGCCGCGCCCGCGGTGGCGATGGTCGCGTCGTTGCCGACGACCTGCGCGGCGACCATGAGGGCGGCCTCCGGGACGACCGGGTTGACCTTGCCCGGCATGATCGAGGAGCCGGGCTGGAGGTCGGGCAGGGCGATCTCGGCGAGACCGGTGCGGGGGCCGGAGGACATCCACCGCAGATCGTTGGCGATCTTCGTCAGGGACACGGCGATCGTGCGCAGTTGTCCGCTGGTCTCCACGATCCCGTCGCGGGCGCCCTGCGCCTCGAAGTGGTCGCGGGCCTCGGTGAGCGGCAGCCCGGTGGTCCGCGCGACCTCCTCGATGACGGCGGCGGAGAAGCCGGGCGGCGTGTTGATGCCGGTGCCGACCGCGGTCCCGCCGAGCGGCAGCTCGGCCAGCCGCGGCAGCGAGGCCTCCAGCCGCTCCACGCCGTACCGCACCTGGGCGGCGTAGCCGGCGAACTCCTGGCCCAGCGTCACCGGGGTGGCGTCCATGAGATGCGTCCGCCCCGACTTCACGACGTCCGCGAACTCCTCGGCCTTGCGGGAGAGCGCGGCGGCGAGGTGGTCGAGGGCGGGGACCAGGTCGCGGGTGACGGCGGCGGTGGCGGCGATGTGGATGGAGGAGGGGAAGACGTCGTTGGAGGACTGCGAGGCGTTGACGTGGTCGTTGGGGTGCACGCTCCGGCCCAGGCGCTCACTTGCGAGCGTGGCGATGACCTCGTTGGTGTTCATGTTGGACGAGGTGCCGGAACCCGTCTGGAACACGTCCACCGGGAAGTGCTCGTCCCAGCGCCCCTCCGCGACCTCGGCGGCGGCCTCCTGGATCGCCTCGGCGACGTCCT
The DNA here is from genome assembly GCF_040298625.1 of Streptomyces sp. NPDC001532. Classification (NCBI taxonomy): domain Bacteria; kingdom Bacillati; phylum Actinomycetota; class Actinomycetes; order Kitasatosporales; family Streptomycetaceae; genus Streptomyces; species Streptomyces sp. NPDC001532. The sequence goes on along the minus strand of NZ_JBEPAL010000020.1, from coordinate 20,923 downwards.
CGTCCAGCACGCCCAGCCGCGCGTTCACCTTCGCCGCCGCCGCCTTGATCCGCGCCAGCGCCTCGATGTGCGCCCGCTCGATCCGCTGCCCGGAGATCGGGAAGTTCTCCACCGCCCGCTGCGTCTGCGCCCGCCACTTGGCGTCCGCGGGAACCCGGACCTCGCCCATGGAGTCATGCTCGATGCGGTATTCGCTCATACCCGCTTAAGCGATCGAGGGCTTCGTGATGTTCCGGGGGGCGCCGCACGCCCCCCGGAAGGCCCCGCTAGACCAGTCCCGGGCCGCGCACCGGGATGTGCGTGAACGTCGGCTCGGGAGCCGGGTTCTGGAAGAAGTCGTTCGGCTTGTTCATCTTGCATGGACCCCCATACGATCCCCGGCATGATCACGCATCCGAGGGTTCTGGGAGCTGTCCGCCTGTCGATCCTGAAGGACGACACGACCAGCCCCGAGAAGCAGAGGCAGGCCGTAGAGCACTGGGCCGCTGGCCCGGCCGTCGACGGCCGGATAGCTGGCTGGGCCGAAGACCTCGACGTGTCCGGCGCCATGCACCCCTTCAAGAGACCGGGGCTCGGCCCCTGGTTCAACGAGCGCGCCGACGACTGGGACGTATTGGCCGTCTGGAAGCTCGACCGACTCAGCCGAAAGGCTGGCCACTTCGCCGAGGTTTTCGAGTGGTGCCAAAAGCACGGAAAGACGATCGTCTCCGTGACCGAGGGCATCGACATGTCCACCCCCATGGGCAAGATGTTCGCTCAGATCATCGCCGCCTTTGCCGAAGGCGAGTTGGACACCATTCGCGCCCGCGCTCTTTCCGGCTCGGCTGCGCGTAAGTCCAAGGGTGTGTGGATTGGCGGAGTGGAGCCGTTCGGCTACCACTTCGAGCGGCAGGAAGGGGGCGGGAAGAAGCTCGTTCAAGACCCTGCCTATGCGAAGCTGTTTGGAGAAATTATCGAGCGGCTGAAGGCCGATGGATCGGCTTACAGAATTGCGCTTGACTTGAACAAGCGTGGTGTTCCTACGTGGCGGGATCATCTCCGCATTGTGAAGGGTGAAGAACCGAGGGGCGTTGCTTGGACGGCCAACGCGATTCGGGCCATCGTCATGAACCCCACGGTGGCCGGCCTCTACACCCATAAGGGTGAGAACGTTGTTGACGAGAACGGCGAGCACGTTCAGATCACTGAAAGCCCTTTGATGGACTTCGCCGAGTGGTCGGAGTTCGTTGCGGTGATGAAGAGCGACCGCCCCGCTCGGCGGGCCACTCCTTCGCGGTCCATGCTTGGAGGCGTGGCCATCTGCCAGGCGTGTGAGGGCCGCATGTCTTCCAACAAAAAGGTCAAGTCGAACGGCCGAGTGCATCACTACTACGCCTGCAACAACGTGAACACGGGAACGTGCACCAGCCCCGCCCGAATCCGCCGGGATGACCTAGACGGGGTGGTCGGCTCGTTCGTAAACGTGACGCTCGGATCGCTCGCCGTGATGGAGCGTGCCGGTAACTCCATCAGTCAAGCCAAGACGGAGCTTGCCGAGGCTGAGTCGACGCTTGACCGCCTGGAGCGTGATTATCTCGCCGGACGTTTCAAGACCGACGTTCAGGTCGAACGATACTGGGGCCAGCACGAATTCCAGTCCGCGAAGGTTGAAAGGCTCCGTGAGGAAATCAAGGCGGCTGAGGCCGCTCCTGCATGGAAGGAGACCGGCCGAACCTATGCCGAGGAATGGGCGGCTAAGGACGACGAACAGAGGCGCGTCTTTCTTCAGCGGCACGGCATAACGGTGAGCGTTGGAATCAATGAAGACCAAAGCCGCCGAGTCGTGTGCAAGATGCCGGAACTTGCAGAGATCGCCAATGAGACCGGGTTGCATGTGCCCGAGGGGTACTGGCTGATCGCCCCCGAGTCGGAGTTCATTCTTCCGGCGCGCAAGGCGTACAAGCGGAAGTAAGTTCCAGAGTTGTCAGAATGCCCCCGTCGCGTTGGATGCGGCGGGGCATTCTCATGTTCCTTCAGAGAGCGCGCCGTTTACACGCTCTCGCCCTGGCCGTTTAAACGCTCTTCCTTGATTCCGCCAGGGGTGCGGCTGTAGACAGAGGCCCCCCCGCTGCATCACCGAACGCCCCGAAGGAACAAGTGACCATTGGATTCGGACCCGGCGCCCCGTGGGGCGCCATTTCTCAGCTCGACTGTCGAGCGAAAGCCCGTAGCCCGCTAATCAAGCCGCTCGCGTTTCGCGTGTACTTCGCCGCCCTCGGCTGGGGTAATCAGGTGGGGCACGCCGAATTCGCCGAAGGCGCCCTAGCTTCCATCCTCTCCGGGGAGAACGGCCAGGCGCTCACCAGACAGGCCGTACAGAAGGGCATAGCCGCCGCGAGGGGCATGGGCCTGGTCGCCCCTGAGTCGGGCGCACGGTGCCTCGTCCTGCCGTCCCACCACTTCCAGAAGAACGGGCTCGGGTCGGCGTCCTGCCGCGTGCACTCCCTACGGACTGCCGCGTAACCCCGTGGTGGCTACCGAGTAGCCCTGCGAGGGTTACGCATTCTGCACTGACCTGCGGAAACCTTTGCTGCCTCTCTATCTCTTTAAGTCATCCCCTGGCCGAGGAATGGAGGCCAGGCAGAGAGTACTACTACGGGCACCCCGTCGAGGGTGCCCTAACTGTTTCTAGCTAAGAAGCGCCCCCTCGGAGGGGCGCTCTCTATCGGAGTAGCTATGCCTATGTCTATGTGCAGCCGCTGTAAGCGGCTCTATTCGCTCGGCTCGCGCTGCGAGCCGTGTTCCTTGGCCGGAGCGAGGCGACGGGAGCAGAAGAGAAAGCACACGCGCCCCTCGCCCTGGGCGCGTGGATACAACACTGAATACCTCAAAGCTAGGGCCGCGATCCTCGCGGCTAACCCTGTCTGCTCTCTCTGCAATGCACGGCCGGCCACCACGGCCGACCACATTGTTCCGCTCAGCCGAGGCGGAACGAACAACATAGAGAACCTTCGCCCGGCTTGCGGGCCGTGCAACTTCGGCAGAGGCAACCGAACGGCGTAGGACGAACGCTCTCGGCCTTCTGGGCCGAGGTAGCTCAATGGATCTCCACGGCGGCCACAGGGCCGCTCACGGCCCTTCTATCGGCCAAGGCAGCCCCGACCACAAGGGGAGGGGGAGTCTCAAACTTTCCCAGCGCCCTTCTCCGCACCTGCGCCCTTCCCTTCATGCGAACGCGCGCGAATTAGCCGGGATTGGTGGGCGAGGTATGCGGTCTGCATCCCGACCCAGGCTCCATCCATCGGACGGTAACTCGCGCCGCAGTGCGCGTGTGGTTTCACGCTATCTAACAGTTCTTTCCCTCATGCAACAACAACTTCGATCCCTTTCAGGGCGGGATCGGGGGGAGGGCGCGCCACAGGGCGGCGCGAACGACGGCGGCCCGGCTTCACGGCATCTCTCCAAATGCTGGCCGTGGGGTCGGGCCGTCTTAATTCGCCGCCACTGAAAGGTGCGCTCCCGCAAGCCATATCGAAAAGACATGAGACGTGGACCGCATCGTAGAAATCGACTGCTGGGCATGCGGACAGCCGTTCAGTATCACTTTCGGCCCCGGCCCATATCGCCGTTACTGTGGGCCGTCTTGTAAGAATGCGGCCCGGCGCACTGCACGTCGCCTGCGATTTATGCAACGCATTGAAGAGCAGCGCGCAGCACGCGCTGAGGCCCTTGGTCGCTCGGTAGGCGGTGACGACAGCATTCGAGCGTGAGCGGCCCAAGGCTCACGATTCGGGCTACTCCTTCTTCCTCATCCTCAACTCAGAGGATCTGCGATCTGCTCTAGAGAGACGGATCGCCGAGTGCCAACGAAGAGCCGATTCTTGTAGCCATCCCTTGGCCCGAGCTGAATGGCTCGATCACATCAGAAGCCTTCGCGCCATGTTGGCCGAAGAGCAATAACAGCCGCCCTTAATTCAAACCGCCCCACCCATCGGTGCAGGGCGGTTTTTTCATGGCCGCTTCCGGCCCGATCATCGAAGGAAAGCGATGCTTACGACTACTTGCGACAACATTCACGCACGGCAAGCACAGGCCGCGCTAGAAAAGCGTGCCAAGCTCGTTAAGGAACTGCGCGGAGTTGAAGCCGATAACAGTCTGAAGCCCGAGGCCCGGAATGCCCTCGTCGACCGCATAGACCGCGAGATGCGCGAGCTAGAGGCCGAGGCGCGAGACGCGGTCGAGCGGGGCGAGCGTGAGGCGGAGACCCGCCGCCACGCGGCACAGGTCGGTTCGCTTCTCACGCCTCGCAGTGGCAGCACCATTGACTTTCAGGAAGGCATCTGGCGTTCCATTCTGCCTTCGGCTAATGAGTACCGCGCTCTTGTGCAGGAGGGCTCGCCCGGCTCGGGCGGGTACGCCGTCCCGACAGAGGTAGCCAACCGAGCCGTTGAGTTCCTGCGTGCGCAGTCTGTTTTTAAGCGAGTTCCGGGAATCAACATCCATCGGTTCACCGGCGGAACTTTCGTTCTTCCCAATCTCGTGAGCACTACGAATCCAGGTGTCGTGGCCGAGGGTTCAACGATTCCGGGCGCGACAGCTAATTTCGGCGCCCTGTCCTTCGCGCCTATGAAGTATGCGGATCTGTACGAGGCTTCGAACGAAATCTTGGATGACGCTGCTTTCGACATGCGCGACCTGATCGCTAAGGTGATGCTGCGCAACATCGCCACACAGGTCGACAAGGACGCCTTCCAGGGGACTGGAACTGCCTCGCTTTCCGGGCTCACGAAGGCAGGCGTGGGCACCGCCGTGAATCTGCCCTCGGGCAGCACCCAAGTTCCCTGGGATTCCGTCATTGACGCCTATTCGGATATTGAGGGTGCAGGTGGCGCCCCGGCCGTCATCTGGGCCTCGCCGGATCAGGCGAAGGGCCTTCGCAAGGCTCGGGAGAACGGCACAAACGGCGGCTACCTAGCGGGGCAGGTCACGGACTCGGTCGCCTCTCGCGGCCTCGGTCTTCCCATCTACGTCAGCGCGAGCCTGCCCGTGCGCACCGTGATTGTTGCCGACCCGACTCGCATCCACGTCGGTGTGCGTTCAGATGTGCGGATCGCTGTTTCTGAAGATTATGGATTCAAGCAGGACCTGACAGCTTTCCGCGCGACCTATCGAATCGCGGGTCTTGTGGTCGATTCGCCGTCGGCCGTGCAGGTGATCAAGGCGGCAGCCAGCTAGTAGCTAAAATCTCATATTGAAGGGGCACCCGACTAATGTCGGGTGCCCCTCTTTTGTGTTTTCAGCCGAGAGCCAGCGGAACGGGATTCGCCGGCTCATCGAGCCAGACCGTTTCGCCCTCGGCGGTCACCGTGAGCCCGAACCTCTCGAATCCGGGGCGCCCTTGTGCGTCCCACCAGCCGTACGCCTTTTCGACTTCATCCCACAGCTTCCGAGGGCCGGACTGAACGACTTCGAACTCCGCCCGCCCCTTCTCGAAGTCAGCCGTGGCCCAGGACGTGACGGCCGTGTCCCGGAGCCACAGGGTGTAGGAGCCGTCCGAGTACGACTCCATCCACGGGAACGCCTCGGGCACCTGAACACCGATCGCGAACATGACGTGCCAGTCGCCCACGTCATCCGGGGAGAGAGCCGTGGTCGATTTGACGCCGTCGGCTGGCCACGGCTTGCCGTCCAAGTATTCGCGGACGTGTTTCCGTTTCACACGCTGATCACGGAGGCGCATGAATGCCGAGGAACCGAGAAACTTCCCCGACGCCGAGCCGTCGGGCCCGACGGTAAGCCGAGAGATGGCTTCCCCGCCGTAGGTCGGCCCCCACGGGGTCACGATGATCCCGCCCGGCTTCGTCTGCTCAACCCATGCATAGGGCACCCGACCGATCGAACAGGTAGCAATCACCCGGTCATAGGGCGCCCCCGGCGGGTAGCCCTCGGCGCCGTCGCCGACTACGGCTAGGGGCAGGAAGCCCGCGTCTTGGAGCCGCTTCCTTGCGTCCGCCGAGACGGCTTCGTCCACTTCCACTGTGACGACGTTCTCGGGACCGACGCGGTGCGAGAGAAGCGCGGCATTCCAGCCGGTACCCGTTCCGATCTCCATAACCGTATGGCCTTCATGGATGCTCAGTGCGGCGAGCATCGAAAAGACCATGGTGGGCATGGAGTTCGAAGATGAAGGGATCTTGCCCTTGTCCGGACCGGTGTAGGCGCCGTCATCCCATTGCGTCGTGATCGGCGCATCCATGTAAACGGCCTCCCGCCATGCGCGGGGTTCCTCGGATCGGATGATCCGGTTCTGTTGGCGGTTGCCGCCCGCCATGCCCGGCCAGATGGCATCCGGAACGAACATATGCCGTGGCGCCCGCCTGAAGGCCGGAAGCCAATCGGACGTAAGCGCGCCCTTCTCCATCAGCGCGGACGCCAACCCCTCGGGGCTGGCGTCCGCTACGTGCTGCTCGCTCATTCAGCGGCCGTCCGCCGGGCCCTGGCCGTCGTTCGTGTTTCCGCCCTCATCCGAGCCGCCGCCACCGTGCTTGTTGCCGCTGTCGCTGTCGTCCTGCGGGTTGCCGCCGTCCGTCATCGTGAGCCACGGCTTACGCATTTGGTTACCTCCCATGGAATGGATGGTGCCTGTTCATCCGTCGCGCCGTCTGCGAAACGGTGTCTTGCACCGCCCCTGCCGAAGTCGCATCCGGCAAGAGAGGGGGGCCGGAATTGATCTATCCGGCAGAGGCGGAGTTCATTGAGGCAGGGCCAGCAGGAAGCCGGCGAGCGCCCAGATCAGGAATGCGCCGAGGCGCCACAAGCGCGTCATGCGGGACGCTCGGCAGCCTTGGGGGCCTGCACCCACCCTTGATGACCGAACCGCTTGTGCACCCGCATGGCTGACACAGTGGCCAGGGCCAATTGGAGATCGTCTGTTCGGGCAGCAGCGCGGGCACTGCCTTGCAGCGTTGCGCACACGATGCATCTGCCAGGGTCGACCGGCCCGCCCCTTGGTTCCCTGAGCCATTGGCCATCGACCTTCACGCCCCCTCCCGCTGGGCGCAGCGTTGACAGTTCGGTACCGAGCACGGAGGCAGCGCATTCGGCGGAAAGGAGATCACGCCGGACACGGGGTCATGAGTCCCGCCGTATTCAGTCCACCAGTAACCCTCTGAGGGCCGCTGGGGGCCATCCACAAGGCTGACTAGTTCCGGCTCGGGTAAGGCGCTCACGCGGGCACTCGCGCGCTTTGCTGGGGCCGTCACGGTTTCACCTGGGGACACTCAACGTGCCGATAGGTCACGGCGGGCGCACCGGCCGACATGGGGGCGCTGCCTCGGATCGCCCGCTCAAGGCTCTTGATCGGCTGTTTGCAGTCGGGGCAGCGGTAGCCCTTGGGCGCGTAGGTCACGTACTCGGATTGCCGTGCGTCGGTGCCCGCCCTCGTCTGGCTTGCCATCGTCGCCGTCTCCTCGTCTCGGTCGAGAGAGATCGTCCCGCCGTGCGGAAGTCCGGACTAGTGGCCTCTTGTAGGCCAACTGTCGGCCAGACTTGCCCTATGGGGAGCAGCATCGGGGCCAACATCCGACGGGAGCGCGAACGGCTCGGCTGGAGCCAGGCGCGTTTAGCTGGCGAAGTCTGCCGCGCCGCTGGCGTCCAGGGGGAACCAGTCGGGCGACAGGAGATCAGTCGATGGGAGACGGGGAAGCGCACGCCCCGTGAATGGCTCCCGTTCCTGGCCGCCGCCCTCGGCGTCACCGTGGACGTGCTGAAAGCCTCCGAGTCGCCCGCTAAGCCGCCGCTGCCGACCCTGGCCGACTTCCTGCCCGAGGGTGATCCCCTGGCCCCCCTGAGCGCCCGTGAGGGTCGCCGTATCGGTTCGGGGCAGATCACCGACCTACAGCAACGGATTCACGGCCTGCGCCTCGCCGACGACTTCCTAGCCGGGGGCGATCTCATTCGGCCCGCGCTGCGGGAGCTGCGACGTGCCGTGAAGCTCTACCGGGAACACACGCACACCGACGAGATCGGCCGCGAACTGTTGCGGCAGATCGGCGAGTTGGCTCAGATCGCGGGGTGGATTGCCAGCGACGCGGGCCAGCACGAAGAGGCGGAACGGATCTACCGGCTAGGGATCAGTGCCGCCAGGCAGGCCGAGGATTTCACCCTGGCCGGGAACATCGCCGGTTCCCTGGCCTATCAGTTCAGCAACACGGGCCGGGAAGCCGAAGGGGTCACCCTTGCGCAAGCCGCCCTGCATGACGCGGCGGACGCGCCCCCGAAGGCCCGCGCCCTGTACCTCGATCGAGTGGCTTGGGCACACACGAAGGCGAACCAGCCGCAGCCCGCCATGCGCGCACTCGGAGAGGCCGGGGAAGCCTTGGCCGCAGACACCCCCGGCACGGAATCGCCCACCTACCTGTATTGGGTCGACGCGGGGGAACTTCGAGTCATGGAAAGCCGCGTCTATACGGAACTGCGCCGACCCCTGCGGGCCGTTCCTTTGCTGCGAGAAGTGCTGAAGGGATACGACGCGACTCATACTCGCGAAATGGCCCTCTACCTCTCTTGGCTGGCTGTGGCCTACGCCGACGCCAACGAGCCCGAGGAAGCGGCGGAGGTGGCCGAGAGGGTCATCAGCCTGTCGGCGGACGTAGCCAGCGAACGGACGGCTGAGCGGGTGCGGGTCGTGCTTGACCGGCTCGCCGAGTACGCGGACGTACCAGAGGTTCGGGCAGTGCTGGACAGCGCCGCGTGAAGGGTGGGAACGGGAAGAGCCCCCGACCGGCGGCCAGGGGCTCTCTGCACGCATCAGGGGTGCGTCACGCCAGGCCAGGCCCCCGGACGGGGATGCTGGTGAAGGTCGGCTGAGCGGGTTCCTGCGAAGTGAAGAAGTCGTTGCCCTTGTCGTCGACGACGATGAACGCGGGGAAGTCCTCGACCTCGATCTTCCAGACCGCCTCCATGCCGAGCTCCTCGTACTCGACGACCTCGACCTTCTTGATGCAGTCCTGGGCGAGCCGCGCGGCGGGTCCGCCGATGGAGCCGAGGTAGAAGCCGCCGTGGGTGCCGCAGGCGTCGGTGACCTGCTTGCTGCGGTTGCCCTTGGCCAGCATCACCTTGGAGCCGCCCGCCGCCTGGAACTGCTCGACGTAGGAGTCCATACGGCCGGCCGTGGTCGGGCCGAAGGAGCCGGACGCGTACCCCTCGGGGGTCTTCGCCGGGCCGGCGTAGTACACCGGGTGGTCCTTCAGGTACTGCGGCATCTCCTCGCCGGCGTCCAGCCGCTCCTTGATCTTGGCGTGCGCGATGTCACGGGCGACGACCAGCGGGCCGGAGAGCGAGAGCCGGGTCTTGACCGGGTACTTCGTCAGCTCGGCCAGGATGTCGTCCATCGGCTGGTTCAGGTCGATCTTGACGACGTCGCCGTCCTGCTCCAGGTGCTCGTCGGTGGTGTCGGGCAGGAACCGCGCCGGGTCCGTCTCCAGCTGCTCCAGGAAGACGCCCTCGGCGGTGATCTTCGCGACGGCCTGGCGGTCGGCGGAGCAGGAGACGGCGATGGCCACCGGGCAGGAGGCCCCGTGCCGCGGCAGCCGCACCACCCGCACGTCGTGGCAGAAGTACTTGCCGCCGAACTGCGCGCCGATGCCGATCTTCTGGGTCAGCTCGAAGACCTTCTCCTCCAGCTCCTTGTCCCGGAACCCGTGCCCGAGCGGCGAGCCCTCGGCGGGGATCTCGTCCAGGTAGTGCGCGGAGGCGTACTTCGCGGTCTTCAGCGCGTACTCGGCGGACGTACCGCCGACGACGATCGCCAGGTGGTACGGCGGGCAGGCGGCCGTGCCGAGCGAGCGGATCTTCTCCTCCAGGAACTTCATCATGGAGGCCTCGTTCAGGACGGCCTTCGTCTCCTGGTACAGGAACGACTTGTTGGCCGAGCCGCCGCCCTTGGCCATGAAGAGGAACTTGTAGGCGCCGCCGTCCGTGGCGTACAGCTCGATCTGCGCCGGGAGGTTGGAGCCGGTGTTCTTCTCCTCCCACATGGTGAGCGGAGCCATCTGCGAGTACCGCAGGTTGAGGTTCAGGTAGGCGTCGTAGATGCCCCGGGACAGGGCCTCCTCGTCACCGCCCTCGGTCAGCACGTTCTGCCCGCGCTTGCCCATGACGATCGCGGTGCCGGTGTCCTGGCACATCGGCAGCACGCCCGCCGCCGCGATGTTGGCGTTCTTCAGCAGGTCCAGCGCCACGAACTTGTCGTTGTTCGACGCCTCGGGGTCGTCGATGATGCGCCGCAGCTGCGCCAGGTGGGCGGGCCGCAGATAGTGCTGGATGTCGTGGATCGCCTCCTCGGCCAGCTTGCGCAACGCCTCCGGCTCGACCTTGAGGAACGTCCGCCCGTCGGCCTCGAAGGTGGAGACACCCTCGGAGGTCACCAGCCGGTACGGGGTGGTGTCCTCTCCCATGGGGAGCAGATCGGTGTACGCGAACTCAGGCATCTCGCCCATTCCTCACTCACGACAGACAGCGGCTGGCCTCCGTTGGCAGCGTCCACCAGCGTAGGACCTGTACGGAACGGAGAGCCTGTGAGGTAAGGCTCAGTTGGATTTCCTTCGGGGCTATCGCGATCTATCGTGTTTCGGTACGCTGCCGTCGTGGACCTTGAGAAGCCGAGCGCGCCCGCCGCCTCCGAACTCCGCGCCTCCGAACTCCGCGCCTCCGACGCCGACCGCGACCGCGTCGCGGACATCCTGCGCGAGGCCCTCGCCGAGGGCCGCCTCACCGCCGACGAGCACGCCGAGCGGGTCGAGGACGTGTACCGGGCGAAGACGGTCGGCGAGCTGGACCCCCTCGTCCGCGATCTGCCCGGCGCGCACCAGCACCGCGCGACCCCGTCCGCCGCGCACGCCCCGAGCCGCCCCACCGCCGGCGCGATCCCGGTCGACCCCGACGACAACGTGGTCGCGGTGTTCAGCAGCGCCATGCGCAAGGGCCGCTGGCGTGCGGGACGCCGCATCCACGCGTACGCGATCTTCGGCAGTGTGGAGATCGACCTCAGCGAGGCCCTGTTCGAGTACCAGCAGGTCGTGGTGAAGGCCTTCGCGGTCTTCGGCAACGTCGAGGTCCGCGTCCCGGAGAACGTCTCGCTGCGCGGCACCGGCGGCGGAGTCCTCGGCAACTTCGAGGTGGACCCGCTCGATTCGGGCGATCCGAACGCGCCGGTCGTCTTCATCGACGGCTGGGCGGTCCTCGGCAATGTGGAGGCGCGCGCCAAGCGCGGCAAGATCGTCGCGGACATCCTCGACCGCGTCCACCGCAAGGTCGACCGGAGTTTGCGCAAGCACCTGGGGCATTGACGGTTGTGAATCCGACCGCGACCGGAGTGATCCGGTCCGCCCGCGCGGCCCGGCCGGCGCCGCTCGCGGCGGGCCCCGGTCCAGCGGTCGGGGACTCCCTGCATAGGCGCGCGTACAGCGGGTAGACCTTGCTGCATCGTCTCTCGCTCGCGAAGCCGTCGTCAGGAGTAGACCGTGCTGCAACCGCCGCATTCGTCCCTGCAGGTAGCTGCCGTTCCGGCCCAGCGGGTGCCAGCGCGGGAAAGGGACCAGGACTCCCCCTGGCACACCGAGGCGGTGTGCCGGCGCGACGAGGCCGGCCTGTTCTTCGCCCCCTCCAAGGAGCCCACCGCGGCGCGGCTCTCCCGCGAGGAGGCCGCCAAGCGGGTCTGTGCGCGCTGCCCGGTGATGGTCGAGTGCCGTGAGCACGCGCTGCTCCAGCCCGAGCCGTACGGCGTCTGGGGCGGCCTCACCGCGGCCGAGCGCCGCGTGGTCCTGGCCCGTCGCCGCCGGCGGGACTTGGAACTGAAGAAGGCGGCCAGGGCCACGGGCCGCATAGCGGCGGCGGGCTGACCGCGGACAGGCAGAAGGGGCGCCCCCTCCGCACAGGAAGGCGCCCCTCCGTCATGCCGGGCGGGACCTACTTGGCCCGGTCGAAGTCGATCGCGCTGTAGGCCCGCAGCTTGCTCAGCCGGTGCTCCGAGTCGATCCGGCGGACCGTGCCCGACTTCGACCGCATGACGATCGAGTCCGTCGTCGCCGTCTCCGACCGGTACCGCACACCCCGCAGCAGTTCCCCGTCGGTGATGCCGGTCGCCACGAAGAACACGTTCTCCCCGGTGACCAGGTCCTCCGTGGTCAGCACCCGGTCGAGGTCGTGCCCGGCGTCGATCGCCCGCTGCTTCTCCTCGTCGTCCTTCGGCCACAGCTTGCCCTGGATGGTGCCGCCCAGGCACTTCACCGCGCAGGCCGAGATGATGCCCTCCGGCGTGCCGCCGATGCCGAGCAGCAGGTCGACGCCGGTGCCCTCGCGCAGCGCGAGGATGGATCCCGCGACGTCGCCGTCGGAGATCAGCTTGATGCGCGCGCCGGTCTCGCGGATCTCCTGGATGATCCCTTCGTGCCGCGGCCGGTCGAGGATGACCACGGTGACGTCTTCCGGCGTGGCCCGCTTGGCCTTGGCGACCCGGCGGATGTTCACCGAGACCGGGGCGTCGATGTCGACGAAGTCGGCGGCCTCGGGGCCGGTGACCAGCTTGTCCATGTAGAACACGGCGGACGGGTCGAACATGGACCCGCGCTCCGCCGCGGCGAGCACGGCGATGGCGTTCGGCATGCCCTTGGCGGTGAGGGTGGTGCCGTCGATCGGGTCGACGGCGATGTCGCACTCGGGCCCGGTGCCGTCGCCGACCCGCTCTCCGTTGAAGAGCATCGGGGCCTCGTCCTTCTCGCCCTCCCCGATGACGACGACGCCGTTCATGGAGACGGTGGAGACGAGGGTGCGCATGGCGCGCACCGCGGCACCGTCGGCGCCGTTCTTGTCACCGCGCCCCACCCAGCGGCCGGCGGCCATCGCGGCGGCCTCGGTCACGCGGACCAGTTCCAGGGCGAGGTTGCGGTCGGGGGCCTCGGAGGGGACATCGAGTTCGGACGGCAGATGATGCTCGGTCATCGGAGCGCACCTTTCTGATACGACGACGGCCGGATGAGGGTGTTGGCCATGACTCTATCGGCAGAGTGACAAATTGAGCAGGGCACCCCACGGATGAGCGGACCAGGGCACCTGCGACGATAGGGGCGTGGCAGGTACGAACGGCAAGCAGAAGACGGCCCGGAGCATGGTGCTCTCCCTGGGCGTGACGTTGCTCGCGGGCGGGGTCATGTACCTCTTCGTCCCGCACGACGACAGCGAGCCGGCGGTCAAGCCGGTCGACTACCGGGTCGAGCTGATCACGGCCCGTCGCGCGGCGTCCTACCCGGTGGCCGCGCCGGAAGGGCTGTCGAAGGACTGGAAGGCGACGTCCGTGCGCTTCCAGGGTGTCGAGAACGACACCTGGCACCTGGGCTTCCTCGCACCGGACGGCGAGTACGTGGTGGTCAAGCAGTCCATGGCGCAGCGGTCGAAGTTCATCGACGAGACCACCCACGGCTCGCACGCGACCAAGACCGCCGAGGAGATCGGCGGCCGCACCTGGACGCGCTACACGGGCGGCCGGTACGACGCGCTGGTGCTGAACCAGGACGCCGACGCCAAGGGCTCCACCACCGTGGTGGCCGGTACGGCCTCGTTCGAGCAGCTGGCGCGGATGGCGGCGGCGCTGAAGCCGGCCTGAGCGTCCCGCGGACCGCCCGGCGGACATGAGGATCACGAGGAAGGGCCCCGGCGGATGCCGGGGCCCTTCCTCGTGATCGTGCGGGTGGCCGCGTGGCCGCCGCGTCCGTCAGACGGTCGTGACGACCTGCTCGTACGACAGCCGCGGCGAGCGCGGGAACCAGGCGTCGGCGCCCGGCTTGCCGATGTTGACCACCATCAGCGGGGTGTGGTCGTCGTCCAGGAACTCCTTGCGGACGCCCTCGAAGTCCAGACCGGTCATCGGGCCCGCGGCCAGACCGGCGGCGCGCACACCGACGATGAAGTACGCGGCCTGGAGCGCGGCGTTCAGCAGCGCCGAGTTCTCGCGCACCGGGCGCTCGCCGAAGAAGAGGTCCTTGGCCTGCGGGAAGTGCGGCAGGAGGGCCGGCAGCTCCTCGTGGAACTCGTTGTCCGCGGAGAGGATCGCGACCAGCGGGGCGGCGGCCGTCTTGGGCTGGTTGCCCTCGGCCATGTGCTTCACCAGGCGCTCGCGGGCCTCGGGGGAGCGGACCAGGGTGATGCGCAGCGGGGTCTGGTTGAACGCGGTCGGGCCGTACTTGACCAGGTCGTAGATCGCCTGGACCTGCTCGTCGGTGACGGGCTCGTCGGTGAAGGTGTTCGCGGTGCGGGCCTCGCGGAAGAGCAGGTCCTGGGCGGCGGGGTCAAGAACGAGTGACATGGCTGAACCTTTTCGGACGTCGTGCTGAACGATCTCGACAGTACGCCAGTGAAGTTCAACGTTCAACCAAAAGTGGGGCGTGGTGATCCGCTTCACAGGTTCACCGCCGGCTCAGCGCTCGCCGGCCTCCGCCTCGGCCTCCTCGGCCGCCGCCTCCTCCGCCAGCGCCGCGTCCAGCCGCTCCCGCGCGCCCTCCAGCCAGCGCCGGCACACCTTCGCCAGCTCCTCGCCGCGCTCCCAGAGCGCCAGGGACTCCTCCAGCGTCGTACCACCGGCCTCCAGCCGTCGTACGACCTCGATCAGCTCGTCGCGGGCCTGCTCGTACCCGAGCGCCTCGTCCACCTTGCTGGTCATTCACTCACCCTTTCGACTCGTACGGAGAACTCGCCCTCGGCCACCCGCGCGCGCAGTTCCTCCGCCGCCGTGACCTCGCCCGGATTGCGGACCACATGGCCGTCGGCCTTCTGGAGCACGGCGTATCCGCGCTGGAGGGTGGCGGCGGGCGAGAGGGCCACCACGCGCGCGTGGGTGTGGGTCAGCTCCGACTCGGCGCGGTCCAGGAGGTGGCCGAGGCAGCGCCGGCTCCGCTCGGTCAGCGAGTCCACCTGGTCGGCGCGCTCACCGATCATCCGGTGCGGGTTCTCCATCGCCGGCCTGGCCAGCGCGTGCGCCAGCCCGCGCTCCTCCCGGTCGACGAACGCCTCCATGCAGCGCCGGGCGCGGCCCCGCAGCTGGCGGACCCGCTCGAACTCCTCACCGACGTCCGGCACCACCTTCTTGGCGGCGTCCGTAGGGGTGGAGGCGCGCAGGTCGGCGACATGGTCAAGCAGCGGGTTGTCCGGCTCGTGGCCGATGGCCGACACCACCGGTGTACGGCAGGCGGCGACCGCCCGCACCAGCTGCTCGTCGGAGAACGGCAGCAGATCCTCGACGCTGCCGCCGCCGCGCGCGACGACGATCACGTCGACCTCGGGGATGTCGTCCAGCTCCTTCACCGCCTGGACGACCTGCGGGACGGCGTGCACCCCCTGCACGGCGACATTGCGCACCTCGAAGCGGACGGCCGGCCAGCGGTGCCGGGCGTTCTCCAGCACATCGCGCTCGGCGGCGGAGGCCCGGCCGCAGATCAGGCCGATCAGCTGCGGCAGGAACGGCAGCGGCTTCTTGCGCTCCGGCGCGAACAGCCCCTCGGCCGCCAGCGACTTCTTCAGCTGCTCCAGCCGCGCCAGCAGCTCGCCGACGCCCACCGGCTTTATCTCGGCCGCGCGCAGCGACAGCTGGCCCCGCGGCGCGTACCACTCGGGCTTGGCGAGGACGACCACGCGGGCGCCCTCGCTCACCACGTCGGCCACCGCGTCGAACACCTGCCGGTAGCAGGTCACGCTCACCGAGATGTCGTACGACGGGTCCCGCAGGGTCAGGAAGACCACACCGGCCCCCGGACGCCGCGACAACTGGGTGATCTGCCCCTCGACCCACACCGCGCCGAGCCGGTCGATCCAGCCCCCGATGAGCCGCGACACCTCACCGACGGGGAGCGGGGATTCCGGGGACGTGTTCACAGCCATGCCGGTGAGCGTAGTCGGCGCGACTGACATCGACGCGTCGTGCGCGCGTGGCGCCCTGCGGTGGCGGGGTTGTCGATCTAACGTCCATATCATGGCAAAAGATGCAAAACGGAATAATCGGCGTGGAGCCGGGCGACTCCGTGCCACCTGGCCCGCCCTGGCAGGCACCGCCTGCATCATGACGTTCGCCGGCGCGGCCCTGGCCATCGTCCCCACGTCGACCACGGCCGTCCCCGCGCGTGCCACGGTCGCCGCCGGCAGCGCCCTGGGTGCCGGCGCCGAGGGCACCCGCACGGGAATCGCCCCCGCGGCCGCCGAGCGGCCGGGCGTCGCCCCGGCGGCGTACGGCTTCCCGGGCCCGGAGCCGACGGGGTACGGACCCGAGGACCCGGAGCCGACGGGGTACGGCGACGAGGACCCGGAGCCGACCGGTTACGGCGACGAGGACCCCGAGCCGACGGGTTACGGAGACGAAGACCCGGAGCCGACCGGTTACGGCGACGAGGACCCGGAGCCGACCGGCTACGGCGACGAGGACCCCGAGCCGACGGGCTACGGCGACGAAGAGCCCGAGCCCACGGGCTACGGCGACGAAGACCAGGAGCCGAGCGGGTACGGCGACCCGGACCCGGAGCCGACGGACCACGGCTCTCCCGACCCCGAGCCGTCCGGATACGGCCCCTCGGACGACGGCCACGAGTCCCCGGGGTACGGGGACGGCTACGGCCCTTCGGAACCCGAGCCCTCCCACCCGGAGCCCTCCCACTCGGAGCCGACCTCGCCGCATCCGAGCGAGCCCGAGCCGAGCCATTCGGAGCCGACCCACCCCGGCCCCACCAAGCCCGAGCCCACGAAGCCCGAGCCGACCGAGCCCGAGCCCACCGGCTCCCACCCGCACCCGAGCCACTCGCACCCCCAGCCCTCGCCGTCCCACTCCTCGCCGTCCCACCCCTCGCCCTCGTACTCCCACCCGCACCCCGGTGACTCCCACCCCCACCCCGGCTACTCCCACCACGAGCCGCCGCACAGCTCCCCGCCCGGTCACCACCGCCCCGAGCTGGCCGACACCGGGGAAGACCTGCCCGTGGGCCCGCTCGCGGCGATCGCCGCGGGTCTCACCGGCATCGGTGCCGCCGCGACCGTGTGGGCGGCCCGCCGGCGCCGTGACCGGACCCAGGCCTGAGCGCCGTCCCCGTCCGGTTCAGTCCGTTCCGGCGGAGCCCCGGCTCCGCTGGACGGTCAGCACCACCAGGCCGACGGCCAGCCACACCGCGCCCACGACCTGCGCGGCCCCGGACGCCTCCACGATCACGGCGACGGTGATCGCCGCGCCCAGCACCGGCACCAGAACGTGCCGCCACCAGCTCACCGGCCCGCCCCGCCGCCGGACCGCGAACCAGCCGACGACGCTCGCGTGCAGCAGCGTGAACGCGGTCAGCGCGCCGATGTCCACGACCGACACCAGATGGTCCATGCCGTCGTCCCGCCGGGCCGCCCACACCGCCGCGACCAGCGTGACGAGCGCCGCGCACAGCAGCGCCACCCGCGGTACACCGGCGTCCGTCCGCGCCAGCGCCTTCGGCAGGCGCCGGTCGCGGCCCATCGCGAACAGCAGCCGCCCCGCCGCCGCCTGCCCCGCCAGCGCGGCGAACGCGGCCCCGATCGCCTTGCTGACGGCCACCAGATCGTGCAGCCAGGTCCCGACCGAGGCGTCCACGGCGTCGTAGAAGGCGGAGCCCTGGCGGACCGGGTCGGCGGCCAGTTCCGCCGAGGACAGCGGCTCCAGCAGGGACACCAGATACGTCTGCGCGACGAACAGCACACCCGCGAGGGCGAGGCAGAACAGCACCGCGCGGGCCACCTTCGCCGAGCCGCCCGTGACCTCCTCCGCGAAGGAGGCGATCGCGTCGAAGCCCAGGTAGGACAGCACCGCGACGGACACCGCGCCGATCACCGCCGACAGCGCGAAGGCGCCCTGGGTGCCGTCCCCGGACAGCGGCGACAGCCAGTCCCGCCGGCCGCCGTCCCGCGCGAGGACGACGCTCGCGGCGACCGTGAACACCAGCAGGACCACGATCTCCATCGCCAGCACGAGGAAGCCCACGCGTGCGGCGACCCGTACGCCCCACAGGTTCAGCAGGGTGGTGACGACCACCGCGAGCGCCGTCCACACCCAGCGCGACACCTCCGGGACCAGCGCCTCCATGGCGATCCCGGAGAACAGGTAGGCGACCGCCGGGATGAGCAGGTAGTCCAGCATCGCCATCCAGCCGGCGACGAAACCCGTCCCCCTGCCGAGCGCCGCGCTCGCGTAGGCGAACACGGACCCCGCGCGCGGGACGACCCGCACCATCTGGGCGTAGCTGAACGCGGTGAACGCCATCGCCACCGTCGCGACCACGTACACCAGCGCCACCGCGCCGTGCGAGCGGGCGTCCAGGGTGCCGTAGACCCCCACCGGGGCCATGGGGGCGATGAACAGCAGCCCGTAGACGACGAGGTCGCGGAAGCCGAGGCTGCGCCGCAGCTCGCGGTGGTCGCCGGCCCGGGGGACCGCCGTGCCGGTGTCGGACATCAGTTCCTCCGTGCGTCGCGCCCCCGGCTCCCGTCCCGCCCCGCCCAGCTCAGGGCCAGTGTCGCCGGGGACGCGACAGGGAGGCGATCTTCGACGCGCCGGACGCGGCCTTACGATGGGTGCCATGACTGCTTCGCCTGGCCGCCGTGTCCTGCTCGCCGCCCCCCGGGGCTACTGCGCGGGTGTGGACCGCGCCGTGATCGCCGTCGAGAAAGCCCTGGAGCAGTACGGCGCTCCGGTGTACGTCCGCCACGAGATCGTCCACAACAAGTACGTCGTGCAGACCCTGGAGAAGAAGGGCGCGATCTTCGTCGAGCGGACGGAGGAGGTGCCGCCGGGCAACATCGTGATGTTCTCCGCGCACGGCGTCGCCCCGGTCGTCCACGAGGAGGCCGCCCGCGGCCGGCTCGCCACCATCGACGCGACCTGCCCGCTGGTCACCAAGGTCCACAAGGAAGCCGTCCGCTTCGCGAACGAGGACTACGACATCCTCCTGATCGGCCACGAGGGCCACGAGGAGGTCATCGGCACCTCCGGCGAGGCCCCGGACCACATCCAGCTCGTCGACGGCCCCGCCGACGTGGCGAAGGTCGAGGTGCGCGACCCGTCGAAGATCGTGTGGCTGTCCCAGACCACCCTCTCCGTCGACGAGACGATGGAGACCGTCGACGCGCTCAAGGAGCGGTTCCCGCAGCTGATCTCCCCGCCCAGCGACGACATCTGCTACGCCACGCAGAACCGTCAGCTCGCGGTGAAGCAGATGGGCGCGGAGGCCGAGCTGGTGATCGTCGTCGGCTCCCGGAACTCCTCCAACTCCAAGCGGCTCGTCGAGGTCGCCAAGCTGGCCGGCTCCCGCGAGGCGTACCTGGTGGACTTCGCCAGCGAGATCGACGAGGCCTGGCTGGAGGGCGTCACCACGGTCGGTGTCACCTCGGGCGCCTCGGTGCCGGAGGTGCTGGTCGAGGAGGTCCTGGAGTGGCTGGCCGCGCGCGGCTACGGCGACGTCGAGATCGTCAAGGCCGCCGAGGAGTCCATCACCTTCTCGCTACCCAAGGAGCTGCGCCGCGACCTGCGCGAGGAGGCGGCGGCGCTGGTCGCGGCCCGCGGCGGGTCCGGTGCGACGAGCGACGACGCGGAGTGACGGTCAGTCCTCCGTCGTAACGTAGAGCCATGCAGATCTTCGGCGTGGACATCGGTGGATCCGGAATCAAGGGCGCTCCCGTGGACCTGGACAGGGGCGAGCTCGCGGAGGAGCGCTTCAAGGTGCTCACCCCGCACCCGGCGACCCCGGAGGGAGTGGCCGACGGCGTCAAGCAGGTCGTCGACCACTTCGGCTGGACGGGACCGGTCGGGCTGACCTTCCCGGGCGTGGTGACGGGCGGGTCGACGGTGCGTACGGCGGCCAACGTCGACAAGAGCTGGATCGACACCGACGCGCGTGTGCTGTTCTCCAGCCGTCTCGGCGGCCTGCCGGTGACCGTCGTGAACGACGCGGACGCGGCGGGCGTCGCCGAGGTCGCCTTCGGCGCCGGGAAGGGCCGCAAGGGCACGGTCGTCCTGCTGACCTTCGGCACCGGCATCGGCAGCGCG
Source organism: Streptomyces sp. NPDC001532 (assembly GCF_040298625.1). Classification (NCBI taxonomy): domain Bacteria; kingdom Bacillati; phylum Actinomycetota; class Actinomycetes; order Kitasatosporales; family Streptomycetaceae; genus Streptomyces; species Streptomyces sp. NPDC001532. Next base: position 852 of record NZ_JBEPAL010000020.1, on the reverse strand, counting down.
GTCTTCGTCGACGGGACGCTGCTGCCCAACACCGAGCTCGGTCATCTGGAGCTGCACGGGCACGACGCGGAGAAGCGGGCCTCCAGCAAGGCCAAGGAGGACCACGACCTGTCCTGGCAGGACTGGTCCCAGCGGGTGCAGAAGTACCTCGCGCACGTCGAGATGCTGTTCTCCCCGGAGCTGTTCATCATCGGCGGCGGCGTCAGCCGCAAGGCCCACAAGTTCCTGCACTACATCGAGGGCATCAAGGCCGAGATCGTGCCGGCCCAGCTCCAGAACAACGCGGGCATCGTCGGCGCGGCCATGCACGCGGCGACGGACGGCGGGAACGGCAGCGCGGGCTGAGCGGCCGGATCGTCAGCTGTCGGCGGGCGCGCGGCGGCGGGCCGCCGCCGCCCGCTGGGCCATCATGCGCAGCCTGCGCACGATCACGATCGTGCCGGTCAGCAGGGTTCCGCCGTACAGCCATCCGGCCTGCGTCGCCAGGGCCGTGAACAGGGCCATCAGCCGGGAGCCGAGTCCGTCGGCCTCGACCACCGGCAGCAGGCCCAGCGCGAAGGCGATCGGGACCACGATCGGCGCGCACGCCAGGTCGCCCCGGCGCACCCAGGCGGCGGTGACCACGCACACCGGCAGGAACAGCACTCCGTACACCAGCTGCGAGCCGCCGAGGAGCAGCCGGTCCAGGAACCCCAGGACCAGCATCAGGGTCCCGCAGAACAGCCCGCAGCCCAGACCGGTGAGCCGTGGACCGGGCAGCCGTCCGCCCGGCCGCGCCGGTGGGGGAGCGGGCCGCCGCGCGGGCGCCGCCCCGCGCTGCGGTCCTGGGCGGGCGGGCCGGGCCTGGCCGGG
>NZ_JBEPAL010000019.1:0-138551 GCF_040298625.1 Streptomyces sp. NPDC001532 | reverse complement strand
GGCGGCGTGCGGCGCGATCTTCGCCTCGGCCAGGGAGCGGACGGCGTCGCGGAGCATGTCGTGCTCCTCGGACGGGCGGTACAGGTCGAAATCAGGCATCTCTTCCTCGGTCGTTCAGGGGTGGGCGGCGCGCCGCGAGGTGTGTGGGGTGAGTGAGGAGGGAAGTGGTGTGCGGCGCTGCGGAGCGGAGGGGAAGCAGCGCCGCACACCGACCGGGCCCGGGTGACGGCGGGGCGAGGGGTCGGGCACACCCTCGAGCGCTCGACCGGCAGAGTGTGCGGTTCTGCTCGCTCGCCTGGTCCGCCGCACCGCGGGCCCGGTGCTCAGGGGGTGCGGTGCGCCGCGGTGCCGGGTGCCGAAGGGCCCGTACCGGACGCGGAGGGCGCGAAGCGGGTGAAGTACTCAAGCGCGGTGATGTCGTCGACCGCCTCACGGCCCGCGACCTGATCGAGGCCGGCGCCCTGCAGCAGGCGCTTGACGGGCACCTCCAGTTTCTTGCCGGTGCGGGTGTGCGGCAGCGCCGGCACCTCGATCACGGTGTCGGGGACGTGCCGCGGCGAGGCCTGGGTGCGGATCGCGGCCGCGATGCCGGACCGCAGCTCGTCGGTGAGCACGGTTCCGGGCTCCAGGACCACGAACAGCGGCATCCAGTAGCCGCCGTCGGGGAGTTCGGCCCCGATGACCAGGCTTTCGCGAATCCCGGGAAGCTCGTCCACCACGGCGTAGATGTCGGCGCTGCCGAGCCGTACGCCGTGCCGGTTGAGTGTGGAGTCGGAGCGGCCGGAGACGATGACGCTGCCGCGCGCGGTGTGGGTCATCCAGTCGCCGTGCCGCCAGACGCCCGGGAACGCACCGAAGTAAGCCTGCCGGTAGCGGCTGCCGTCGGGATCGTTCCAGAAGTACAGCGGCATCGAGGGCATCGGCCGGGTCACCACGAGTTCGCCGACCTCGTCGGTCACGGGCCGTCCGTCGGCGTCGAACGCCTGGAGTGCCACGCCGAGGAGCGGGGCGGAGATCTCACCGGGCCACACCGGAGTGAGCGGCGCGCTGCCGGCGAAGCCGCTGACGATGTCGGTGCCGCCGCTGGTGGAGCCGACCTGGACGCGGGGACCGACGTGGTCGTGGACCCAGTGGTACGACTGGGCGGGCAGCGGCGCGCCGGTGCAGCCGAGGATCCGCAGCGCCGACAGATCGAGGTCCCGTCCCGGTTCCAGGCCCGCCTTCGCGGACGCCTGGAGGTAGCCGGGGGAGACGCCGAGAACGGACGTGCGGTGCTCGGCCGCCAGCTCCCACAGGCGCTGCGGGCCGGGATGGGAGGGGCTTCCGTCGTAGAGCACGATCGTCGCGCCGACCAGCAGGCCGGAGACGACCATGTTCCACATCATCCAGTTGGTGGTGGTGTACCAGCAGAACCGGTCACCCGGACCGAGGTCGAGGTGCAGACCGAGGAGTTTGTGGTGGTCCAGCAGGACTCCGCCGTGGCCGTGCACGATGCCCTTGGGTGTTCCGGTGGTGCCGGAGGAGTACAGGACCCACAGCGGCGCGTCGAACGGCAGGCTGGCGAAGTCGCACTCCGCGGGCTCGGCGAGCGCGTCCTCCCAGGGCACGGCGGGGGCTTCGACGGGCAGGCCGAGGTTCGGGATCTGCACGGTGACGCGGACGGACGGCAGCGCCTCGCGCAGCGCGGCGGCCTCCGCCCGGCGGTCGTGCTCCCGGCCGTTCCACCGGTAGCCGTCGGCGGCGAACAGCACGAGCGGTTCGAGCTGGGCGAAACGGTTGGCGGCGCCGTCGGCGCCGTAGTCCTGGCCGCAGGCCGACCACACGGCACCGACGGTGGCCGTGGCCAGGAACGCGATCACCGCGTGCCGGGTGTTGGGCAGGTAGCCGACCACGCGGTCGCCGGTGGTGACTCCCTGCGCGCGCAGCCAGCCGGCCAGCGCCCCGACCTCGCGGCGCAGTTCGGCCCAGCTGGTGTGTGTGGTGGTGCCGCTCTCGTCGACCGAGATCACCGCGGTGCCGGCGGGGTCGCCGGTGCGCAGCGCGTGCTCGGCGTAGTTGAGCCGGGCACCGGAGAACCAGCGGGTCGCCGGCATCGGCGCGTCGTCGAGGACGTGGTCCCAGGTGCCGCCGAAGCGCAGGTCGAAGAACTCGCGGACCGCCGACCAGAATCCGGGCAGGTCCGCGACCGACCAGTCCCACAGCGACGTGTAATCGGGGTGGGTGACGCCCGTGCGGCGGGCGACGAGGTCGACGAACCGGGCGAGGTGCGATCCGGCCGCCTCGGCCGGATCGGGCCGCCAGATCGGTTCGACGGCCGTCGTCCGCTGTGCCGTGCTCATCGGGCACCCCCCGAGAGGGCCGCGGGCGCCGCGCGGACGACGTCCGCGTCGTCGGCGAGCCTGATGGCGTCCCGCCGGGCCGCCTCGTCGGCGTCGGTGACGCGGATGACCTCGCCCGGCTCTACCGGCATGCCGATGGCGTGGAGGACGTGGGCGCTGCGCTCGCTGCCGTGCGTGTGCGGGACGGCCGGGTCACCGTCACCGCGCAGGACCGTGGCCTTCGGACACCTCTCGACGGCCTCGGCGATCGCCCGCTCCAGGTCGGGCCGGTAGGTCATCGAGGCGCGGGGCCGGCCCGACGGCCCCGGTCCCGGCCGGTCGAAGCGGAGCAGCGTGTCACCGTGGGCGACGCGCCACTCGTGGCTTTCGGCCGGCTCGGACAGGGTGTCCGGCCGGTCGCCGAGCCCGGCGTGGGCGGGCAGCCGCTCGACCTCGTCGTCGCGGCGCCCGGCGCGCGGCAGCGGAGACGCGGTGGGCGACCGTTCGAGGACGGTGACCCGCCATCCGTCCCGCGCCGGGAACAGAGCCGTGATCCGGCCGTCCGGGCCTGCGCCGACGACGCGGACGTCGTGGTGGCTCGGGCGGTGGGTGTACTGGTGCATGACGGCCTTCCTCACCGGGCCGTGGCGTGTGCGCCGGCCATGAGGGCCGCGAGGTCCTCGGGGGCCAGGAAGGAGGGCGGCGGGGGCGGGCCCCAGGAGTAGAGGGCCTGGGCGTTCTCCTCGAAGACCCCCGGCTTCCACAGGGCGTCGTCGACGATGCAGTCGATGTCGGAGTAGTACTCCGAGAACGTGCCGGCCGGGTCCTTGAGGTACCAGAAGAAGTTGGAGCCGATGTGGTGGCGGCCCAGGCCCCAGGTGTGGCGGTCGGGGTCCTTCTCCAGCATGGCGGTGGCGCCGCGGCCGATCTCGTCGATGTCGTCGACCTGCCACGAGGTGTGGTGCAGGAAGGCGACGGGGGCCTGCTGGACGAGTACGTTGTGGTGGTCGCTGGAGCAGCGCATGAACGCGGCCAGGCCCTTGACGGTGTCGCTGACCTTGAACCCGACGCCTTCCAGGAAGAAGCGCTGGGAGGTCTCCTGGTCGGTGGAGCCGAGGACGACGTGACCGAGCTTGCGCGGGCGGACGGGTTCGGGGCGCAGGATGCCGGGAGCGCGCTCGTGCAGGCGGGCGGTGACGCCGGGCGCGTTGTAGGCGGCCACGGGCGACGGCGTCTGCCGCAGACGCGGCGCCCGCTCCACGCGGACGAGGACCCCGGTGCCCTGGTCGACGGCCGCCACGCTGTCGGCCGTGCGGACCACGGGCACGTCCAGGCCCGCCAGTGAGGCCGCGACCCGGTCGAGGTCGTCGGGGTCGTCGGCGCCCACGCCGAGTTCGATCAGGCGGCGGCGCGGGGAGTGCACGATGCGCAGCTGCTCGCCGCCGTCGACGGTCGAGAACGCCCGGGCCTGGTGGGGCGCCGGAGCGGTGGCGTCGGGGGCGGTGTCGGTGGGCGTGAGGCCGAAGTCGCCGTAGTAGGCGGCCGTCTGCTCGACGTTCGGTACACCCATGACGATCCGGGTGAGTCGGTGCAGTGACATGTGTGGCGGCTCTTTCGAAGGGGCGTCGTGGATCAGGGAGGCGGACCGGGCGAGTCGGGTCAGGGGAGGCGGAGCTGCGCGGCTCGGTGCGGCCGGCCGAGCGGCGAGGCGGAGCTGCGCGGCTCGGTGCGGCCGGCCGAGCGGTCGGCCGTACGGATCGGTCAGGGGGCGAGCATCGGGTTGCGCAGGGTGCCGATGCCCTCGATCCAGGTGACGAGGACGTCCCCGGCGGCGAGGAACTTCTGCGGGCTGCGCGCACCGCCGACGCCGGCGGGGGTGCCGGTGAAGATCAGGTCGCCGGGCAGCAGGGGACACACGGCCGACAGGCGTGTGATCAGCTCCGGCACGTCGAACACCATCTCGCTGGTGCGGCTCTTCTGAAGGATCTCGCCGCCTTCGAGACGGCAGCCCAGCTCCAGGTCGTCGGGATCGGCGAACTCGTCGGTGCTGACGAGCTCGGGGCCGAGCGGGGCGAAGCCGGGGTAGGACTTGCCGAGGGAGAACTGCGGTGCCGGGCCGGTCAGTTGGAGGCGGCGCTCGGAGAGGTCCTGGCCCACGGTCAGCCCGGCCACGTAGGACCACGCGGTCTCCCGGGTCGCGTGGTGGCAGTGGCGGCCGATCACGGCGACCAGTTCCGCTTCCCAGTCCACCGCGCCCTCGGGGAGCACGACGGGCGCCTCGTGGCCGGTCAGGGAGGTGCGGAACTTGGTGAACACGGCCGGTTCCGCCGGGACGGTCAGGTTCGACTCGGCGATGTGGTCGCGGTAGTTCAGGCCGACCGCGAAGATCTGGGCGGGCCGGGGAACCGGAGGTCCCCACACCGCACCGGCGCCCGTGTTCACCGCGGGCGCCGCGGCCGCTGCCGGTGACGCCAGGAACGTCCGCGCCCAGGACGAGAAGGCCTCCCACTCGTCGAGCGCCGTCTGGGCGTCGGGACCGAAGCGTCCCTGACTGGCCTCCGCGACGTCGACGAAGCCTCCGGGGCCCTTGATGGCCAGTCGTCCGCCGATGTGTGCCAGGCGCATGAAGCCCTCCATGCCGTACGGGGTGTGCAACGGGGTGTGCCGCAGCAGTCTCACCCGGCAATCTCGATGACGCAATAGATTAACGATAATTTGTAGAGCTGTCGTTTTGCTGGTGGGAAGTCGCTGAGCCGGGCAGCAGGGGAGGATGGGTCAGCGCTGCGCAGGGCACGGGGTCGGGTCATTCGCCCCACGGGACAATGTGCCGCCTACGCCGGCGCTTCCAGCTCGGCCCAGATGGTCTTGCCCGACTGCCGGTATCTGCTGCCCCAGCGGCTGCTGAGCTGGGCGACCAGGAACAGCCCTCGGCCGCCCTCGTCGTTGTCGGAGGCGCGGCGCAGTCTGGGCTGGGTGTTGCTCGGGTCGCTGACCTCGCAGAACAGGACGGTGTCGGCGTGGATGAGCCGTAGGCCGATCGGGCCGCCCGCGTAGCGGACGGCGTTGGTCACCAGCTCGCTGACGATCAGCTCGACGGCGAAGTCGAGAGGCGCGAGCCCCCATTCGGCCAGCTTCCCGGCGGCCGCGGCCCTGGCGTCGGCGACCGTGGCGGGATCGGCGGGGAACTCCCACTCGGCGACGCCGCCGGGCCGCAGCGACCGGACGCGGGCCAGCAGCAGGGCCGTGTCGTCGGCGGCCGGATGAGCCGCCTGCTCCGCGGTCAGGGCGCGGCCGGCCTCTTCCAGCGGGCTCGCCGATCCGTGCAGCTCGGCGATGCGCAGGGCGAGCCGGTCGACCGCGGCGTCGACGTCCTCCGTTCGTCCGCTGAGGAGTCCGTCGGTGTAGAGGGCGAGCCAGCTGTCGGGCGGGAGGTGGACGGTGGTGGTCTCGAAGGGGAGGCCGCCGACGCCGAGGGGTGGTCCTGGGCGGACCGGGAGGGGCTGGGTGGTGCCGTCGGGTGTGGCGACGATGGGCGGGGGGTGGCCGGCGCTGGCGACGGTGCACTGCTGGGTGACGGGGTCGTAGAGGGCGACGAGGCAGGTCGCGCCGATGGTGTCGGCTTCGGTGGGGCCGGTCTCGGCGTCGAGTCGGGTGACGAGTTCGTCGAGTCGGGTGAGGAGTTCGTCGGGCGGCAGTTCGAGGTCGGCGAGGGTCTGTACGGCGGTGCGCAGGCGTCCCATGGTGGCGGCGGCGTGCAGGCCGTGGCCGACGACGTCGCCGACGGCAAGGGCCACGCGGAGGGACGGCAGGGGCAGGACGTCGAACCAGTCGCCGCCGATCTCGGCGCCGTCGGCGGCGGGGAGGTACCGGCCGACGGCTTCGACCGCGGGCGTGCGGGTGGTGGCGGCGGGCAGGAGGCGTTGCTGGAGGGTGACGGCGGCACGGTGCTCGCGGGTGTAGCGGCGCGCGTTGTCGATGCTGAGGGCGGCGTGCGCGGCGATCTCCGTCAGCAGATCCGCGTCCTGCTCGTCGAAGGGCTCCTCGCGGTCCGTGCGCCACGCGCCGATGAGGCCCAGGATCAGACCGCGAGCGAACAGCGGGGCGATGGCCAGACAGCGCCCGCGATCAGGGATGAGCAGCCGTCTCAGCGGGCTCTCGCCGAGCAGCCGCTCGATCGCGGCTCGGTCGGCGAGGACCGTGCGCCCGGCCTGGAGGCTGCGGGCGTCGGGCCAGTCCGGCAGCGAAGGGAACGTGTCCCCGGGACGCATGAGCCCCGCCGGCCAGCCGTCGGCCCCGCGCACCGCCATCCGGCGCAGATGGGGATCGCCGCCGCCGAAGGCCTTGGTCGGCTCGTCGCCCGCCAGGACGCGCTCGGCGAGGTCGACGGCCACCTGTTCCGCGAAGTCGGGCACCAGCACATCGGCGACGCTCTGGGCGGTGCGGCGTACGTCCAGGGAGTGGCCGATGCTGACCGCGGCCCGGTGCCGCAGCCGCAACCGCCGGTCGGCGCGCCACTGCGCCGTCGCGTCCGTGAGCAGCACCGTGACCCCTGACGGCCGTCCGCCGCGGTCCGTCATGCGCAGCGCGGTCACGGAGAACGAGTACTCGTGCGCCGGTTCCGACAGGGTGCGTACGTGCTGGGCGCGGTTCACCAGGGGTGTCCCGGTCTCCAGTACCTCACGCAGCCCGGCGACGGCGCGGGCGGCGTCGGACCCCTCCATCACGTCGGTCAGGTCGCTGCCCGGCGTCAGCGGCAGGGGGCCTCCGGCGCCGACGTTGCTGCGCACGACGGTGAGATCTGTGTCCCGCAGCACGACCCCGATCCGCTGCTGGGCGAGCAGGGCGCGCACCAGCGCCGCCCCCCACTCGGACTCCTCCGCGCGGGCGGCGGGCACCGCGAGCAGCAGCCGGTACCCGGTTCCCTCCAGCGGCAGGACCCGGCAGCGGACGGCGACGCCGTGGCCGCGGGCGTGGCGCAGCAGCGCGGTCGCCCCCGGGCCGGGGAGACTCCCGCCCCGCCGCTCCGTGTCGGCGAACAGCCGGGTCACGGGCTGACCGCAGACCTCCTCGGCGGACCTGTCGAGCAGTTCCGCGGCGGCACCGGACCACTGCCGGACCGTCCCCTGGTCGTCGACCAGGGCGGCCACCACGTCCATGAGGGCGTCCTCGAACTGGTCACGGCCGCCGTTGTCGTGCCCGTAGCAGGTGTCCACGCTGGCCCTCACCAACCGATCGAGACCTTGGACATGCTCATTATGGGCATTTGCCTGGATTCGTGGCGTGCGGCGAGCGGCCGTTCGGTGGGGTCCGGCAACCGCGATTAGCGTTATTTTCCTGCGTTGTCGTTTTGCTGCTACGGTGTGTGCCCATGGCTGGAGAGAAGGCGACCCGAGGCGGCATCGTCTACGCGCAGATCCGTGAGGACATCTTCCAAGGGACGTTCCTTCCCGGGCAGCGGCTGCGCCTGGTGGAGCTGGCCCAGCGCTTCTCGGTCAGCCAGTCGGTGATCCGCGAAGCCCTCACCCGCCTGTCGGAACAGGGGCTCGTCCTCGCCACACCCCAACAGGGTTTCCGTGTGGTCACCGTGTCCCAGGCGGATCTCGACGAACTCACCGAGGCCCGTATCGAGGTCGAGACGATGGTGCTGCGCCGGGCCATCGAGCGCGGCGACATCCAGTGGGAGGCGGCCGTCGTCGCCGCCCACCACCATCTCTCCGGGGTCGAGGCCGTCCGGCCGGACGGCACGATGAACGGCGACTGGTTCACCGTGCACGAGCGGTTCCACCAGACACTGCTCGAAGCGTGCGGCAACGCCCGGCTGCTGGCCGTCGCAGCCAGCCTGCGGGACGCGGCCACGCTGTACCGGCGCTGGTCACGGCCCGTGGGCCACGACGTCCACCGCGATGTGCCGGGCGAGCACCAGCGCCTCGTGGACGCCGTACTGAGCAGGGACGCCGACACCGCGGCCGAACTGCTCGCCCGGCACATCGACCGCACCTCCCAGGCCATGCGCACGGTGATCGAGAAGGGCCCCGGCGCGAAGGCCTAGGGCGGGCTCGGCGATACCCGCCGACCCGCTCGCCCCCGCCTGCCGACCCGCTCGCCACCGCGTGCCGACCCGCTCGCCCCCGCCTGCCGATCCGCTCGCCACCGCGTGCCCGCCCGCCCGCTACCACTCGCCGACCCGCTCACAACCGCCCGCCGGCCCGACACCGCCTGCCGCCCACTCGCCATCGTCCGCCGCCCGTCCGCCCGGTACGCGCCTGCCGTGACCGGCGCCGGACCCGGATGCGGGGCTCCGGCCCGGGTGGCACCGTGCGCGGCGGTGGGCCGGTGGCGACCAGCGCGGCACCGCGGCACCCGCTGCTCTCACGACGGCAAGGACGACGTCATGACGGCGTACGACGACCACACCCCCTCCGGCCGGCACGGCGCCGCGCCCGTCGAGCACGACGACCACGGCCTCTCCGGCCGGCACGGCGCCGCGCCCGTCGAGCACGACGACCACGGCCCCTCCCGCTGGGTCCATCGGCTCGCGCCCGTCCCCGGGGACGACGCACCGGCCACGCCCGCCGGCACGGCGAGCGGCATCGCCGAGGCGACGGACCGCCTGGGCCCCGCACCCGTCGCCTGGGCCGTTCAGGTCGGCCATCACCTGGCCCGCGTCATCATCGACACGGTCCCCGAACTCGGCGGCGGCGACGCCCCCTTCGAGACCCTGCGCATGGGCACCGAGGCCGCGACGCTGCACGCGCTGATGCTGCTGGCCGACCCGTCGACCGAAGCGGCCGTACCCGAGGAGTCGCTGCGGGGCGACCGCGAGTTCGCCCGGCGCCGCATCCCCCTCGACAAGGTCCTGCGCGGCATCCGGGTCGCCCACGCCGCGCTGACCCGGTCGCTGATGACCGGCTGCCAGGAACTCGTGCCGCCCGGCGAACTCGCACGGGAGTTCCGCCGGGTGTCGGAACTTCTCTTCGGCTACATGGACACGTTCTCCTCGCACATGACCGCGGAGTACCTCGCCGAGCACGACCGCTGGACCACCAGCGGCGCCGCCGCCCGCGAGGAGACCGTCCGTCTCCTCCTCGCCGGCGAACCCGTCCGGCAGGACACGGCCGCCCAAGTACTGGACCACTCACTGGAGGGCCGCCAGCTCGCCGTCATCGCCTGGTGCGACACCCTCCGGGCCGAGGCCACGAGCGACCTCCAGGCCGCGGCCGCCGAGCTGCTGCACCGGCGCGGCTGCTCCTCCGCGCTGGTGGTGCCGGTCGGCGGGACGACCGTATGGGCATGGGGCAGCCCCCACACCCATCAGTCCGCTCCCCGGCGCTCCGAGCAGACGTTCCCCGCCGACCTCCGGTTCGCCTGCGGTTCCGTCCGCGAGGGCCTGGCCGGGTTCCGGCAGTCCCACGAGGACGCCCGGCACGCCCAGCGGGTGGGACGGCTCAACCCGCGCGGCACCGGACAGCTCGTGGACCACCAGGACGTGGAGATGGCGGCCCTGCTCTCCACCGACCTGCCCGCGCTGCGCCGCTTCGTGAGCGACGAGCTGGGCGCACTGGCGGCCGACACGCCGCACGCGGACCGGCTGCGCGAGACCGTGCGCCGGTACCTGCGCCACGAGCGGAGCCTCACCGTCGCCGCGGCGCAGCTGCACGTGGCGCGCAACACCGTCACCTACCGCGTCAAGCGGGCACAGGAACTGCTCGGCCACGACCTCGCCGCCCGGCTGCCGGAGCTGATGGCGGCCCTGGAGGCCGCGAGGGTTCTCGGGCCCGCCGTGCTGCGGCGGAGGAGCGACGGGCCGCGTGACGGTGCGCCCCACCACCCCGGTCGAAGGCTCAGATCAAAGGCGTGACCTGCTCCTCCACACCCAGCAGCGCCCGCCCGTACAGCTCGCTCGCGATGGCCGGGTTGACGATCGCGTGCCGGCTGCCGGTCTCCTGGTCCCGCCAGATCCGCTGCATCGGGTTGGCCTCGGCGAAGCTGCCCGCGCCCTGGACGCTGAGCAGCAGGTCGAGGGCCTCGCGGGAGCGGCGGGCGATGTAACCGGTGTCCATCCGCACGCGCGCCCGCGTCCCGAACGGCATCAGCTCGCCGGACGCGGCCCAGGTGTCGATGTCGTCGGCGGCCCGCAGCAGGTGCAGGGTGGCGGTGTCGATCAGCTGGGCCGCCTCCGCGAGCTGGATCTGGGTCGAGGGCGCCTCACTCGCGCGCTCGTAGAACGTGTACGAGATGCCCTTGCCCTTGGCGAGCGAGCCGGAGACCACGTCCATCCCGGCCCGCGCGAGGCCCACCTGCGGTCCGGCCAGCACCAGGGAGAGCACCGGGACCAGCGCCGAGCGGAACAGCGCCTCGTCCTCGTGCTCGGTGCGGTACTTCCCCTCCACGGCCTCGGTCACGGACAGGATCCGGTGCTCGGGGACGAAGACCTCGTCGGCGACGAGCGTGTTGCTGCCCGTGCCGCGCATGCCGGCCACGTACCAGGTGTCCTCGATGGTGAGGTCCGACAGCGGGATGAGGGCCGAGCCCTGGTCGATCTGCGCTCCGGAGGCGTCCACGACCGGAATACCGAGGACGGCCCACTGGGCGTGCAGACTGCCCGAGGCGAAGCCCCAGCGGCCGGTGACCACCAGCCCGCCGTCGACCGCCCTGGTGGTCGCGCTGGGTGCCAGCACACCGCAGACCCGCGCATCCGGACCGTCGCCCCAGACCTCCCGCTGGGCACGCTCGGGGTAGAGGCCGACCATCCAGTTGCAGACGTTGACCAGCGTCGCCACCCACGCCGTGGAACCACAGCCACGGGCCAGCTCGGAGGAGACCTCGACGAACGTCCGCAGGTTCACCTCCTCGCCGCCCAGGCGCCTGGGCACGGTCATGCGGAAGAGGCCGGCCTCCGTCAGCGCGGCGATGTTCTCCTCGGCCACCTTGCGGTCCCGCTCGGTGCGAGCCGCGTTCTCCCGCAGCAGGGGCACCAGGGCGGCAGCCCGCTCCTTCGGGGTCGTCCCGGCCGTGCCGACCGTCCGCCGGGCCGCCGTTGTCGTCGTCATGGTTCCTCCTGCGCTGTACGGCTCGAATCGGCGCCCCTCGTCCACCGGGGCGTCGGAGGCGATTCCATGCCGGTTCCGCGCCGATGTCCCTGCGCCCGGACCGCAGAATCGGGACCTCGCTCTGGGCTCCGCGACAAGTCCGCGCCCGTTTTTGCGCCCGGACCGCAACCGCGCTCGGCCGGCTTGGCCACCCGGCCCATCCCTTGCCCCGGCGCGTGGAGCTTCACTGGCCGGAAACATCCGTCGGCGTACGGCCTGGGCAGCCGCTCCCGCCGTACGCCGGCCCGCTCTCCCGGAGGTAGCCGTGTCCCCGTCCGCCCTTGTTCCCGCCCCGGCAGACCTGCCCGCCGCCTCGGCCGACCCGGCCGCGTTCCGTCAGGTGCTCGGCCATGTGCCCACGTCGGTGAGCGTGGTGACCGCCATGACGCCGGAGGGGCCCGTCGGCGTCACGGTCGGCAGCTTCACCTCCGTGTCGCTCGAACCGCCCCTGGTGGTCTTCTACTGCGGCAGGCAGTCGGCGAGCGCCGCCGCGATCGTCGACAGCGGACGGTTCTGCGTGAACGTGCTCGCCGAGGACCAGGGGGAGGTGTGCGCGGCGTTCGCCGGTCGCACGGCCGACCGGTTCGCCTCCTGCGACTGGCAGCCGGCCGGCAACGGGGCGCCGCGCATCCACGGGGCCGTCGCCTGGATCGAATGCGACGTCGAGGACAGCTTCCGCGCCGGTGACCACCTGGCCGTCGTGGGCCGGGTGCGGCGACTCGCCGCGACGGCCGGACAGGACAGGCCCCTCGTCTTCCACCGGGGCCGGCTGGTGCGCCTCGACCGGGAGGCCACGAGGCACGCCGCCACCCACCCGTTCGACTGGTGGAGCAGCTGAGCGGGTCAACCGGTCGTCGCCGGGTCCTCGTCGGCCCGTCGGCGAGAACAAGGAGTTCGCCCGCCACTACCTCACCGGCGAGCTCGAAGTCGAACTCGTGCCCCAGGGCACCCTCGCCGAACGCCTGCGCGCCGGCCGGCTGCGGCATCCCGGCGTTCTGCACACCCGCCGGCGTCGGCACCCCGCTCGCCGCCGGCGGCATCCCCTGGCGCCACCACGCCGACGGCAGCGTGGCCGTCGCCTCCCCGGCCGAGGAGACCCGCACGTCCGGGGACCACGACTACGTACTGGAGCACGCCATCACCTGCGACTTCGCCCTGGTGCGGGCCGCACGCCGGGACCGGCACGGCAACCTCGTCTTCGACAAGTCGGCCCGCGACTTCAACCCGCCGGCCGCGATGGCGGGCCGCGTGACCGTCGCCGAGGTCGAGGAACCGGTCGAGCCGGGCGTCCTGAGCCCCGACGAGATCCACCTGCCCGGCGTGTTCGTCCAGCGTGTCGTCGCCCTGACCCCGCAGCAGGCGGCAGAGAAGCAGATCGAGAAGAGGACGGTGGCCGTCTGATGGCCTGGACCCGTGACCAGATGGCGGTCCGCGCCGCAGCCGAGCTGAGCGACGGCGACTATGTCAACTTCGGCATCGGCCTGCCCACCCTCGTCCCCGGCTTCATACCCGACGGTGTACACGTGGTGCTCCTGTCGGAGAACGGCATCCTCGGCACCGGCCCCTGTCCGGCGGAGCGCGAGGTCGATCCCGATCTGATCAACGCCGGCAAGGAGACCGTCACCGTCCTGCCCGGCGCCTCGTTCTTCGACTCCGCGCTGTCGTTCGGCATGATCCGCGGCGGTCACATCCACTCCGCGATCCTCGGGGCCATGCAGGTCTCCGCCGACGGCGACCTGGCCAACTGGATGATCCCCGGCAAGATGGTCAAGGGCATGGGCGGCGCGATGGACCTCGTGCACGGGGCCCGGCGCGTCATCGTCCTGATGGAGCACACGGCCAAGGACGGCAGCCCGAAGATCGTCCCCGAGTGCACCCTGCCCCTGACCGGCCGCGCCTGCGTCCATCGGATCATCACCGACCTCGGCGTCCTCGACGTCACCGAAAGCGGCCTCCTCCTCATGGAGAGAGCGCCCGGCGTCACGACCGAGCAGGCCGTCGCGGCCACCGCGGCACCGCTGCGCGTACCGGAGCACGTACCGGCGGCAGCCGCGCTGCCCGTCTGAGGCTTCCGCCGGTCCGGTGTTCCAGGAGGACAGCCACCGGACCGGCGGAACCGGCCACGGCCTCTGCCGGTGGCCGCATCCGCTCCGCCCCGGCCGCATCCTGTCCGAGGTTGCCCTGCCTCGCGGCCGGGGCGGTCCGCTCCCACAGCGCCCGCCGGCCCTCCTGGGCCCCAGCTTCCTGGACCCGGCTGGACCGCGGCTCTCCTGGACCTCAGACCTCCTGGACCTCAGACCTCCTGGACTCCGGCCCTGAGCGATTCAGGCCGTCGCCAAGCCGTCGAGCGGGATGTCCAGCCGGCCGGCCACCGTGGTGAGGGACGTGCCCAGAGGCAGCGCGACGCGGGTGACGGCATGCTGATCGCCCCGGGTCGGATCCCGGTTGACGATCAGAACCGGCTTCCCGGCCTGCGCCGCCTGGCGGACGAACCGGAGCCCGGACATCACCGTCAGTGAGGACCCCAGAACCAGCAGGGAGGTCGCCTCGCGGACCAGCCGGCGGCAGTGCTCGACCCGCGGCGGCGGAACGGTCTCGCCGAAGAAGACCACGTCCGGTTTGAGGACGCCGCCGCACACCGCGCAGGGCACCACCCGGAAGTCCCCGACCTGTTCGTCGGTGAGGTCGGCGTCGCCGTCCGGGTTGATCCCGGCCGCCACCGGTTCGAAGCCCGCGTTGGCCTCCTCCAGGCGCCGGGCGAGTTCGCGGCGCGGACTGAAGTTGCCACAGGAGAGACAGACGACCCGGCCCAGGCTGCCGTGGAGTTCCACGACGTCCTCGCTGCCGGCGGCCTGGTGCAAGCCGTCGACGTTCTGCGTGATCACACCCGACAGCAGGCCGTGCCGCCCGAACGCGGCCACGGCCCGGTGCCCCGCGTTGGGGCGGGCGCGGCCGAAGGTGCGCCAGCCGAGGTGACTGCGCGCCCAGTACCGGCGCCGGGCGTGCGCGCTGGAGGTGAAATCCTGGTAGGTCATCGGGGTGTGCCGGGCCAGGCTCCCGCCCTCGCCCCGGTAGTCGGGGATGCCCGACTCCGTGGAGATGCCCGCCCCGCTGAGCACCAGGACACCACCGGTGCTCAGCGCGTCGGCGACCGGCTCCAGGTCAGTTGTGCCCGGCGGCGGGTCCTCGGCAGGGGTCCAACTCAGAGTGGGGCGCATCCGCATGCTGCAAGGGTACGGAACGGGCCGCGCGGGGCCGTTGCCTTCGACCGGCGGACAGCGCGCGTCCCAACCCGGTGCGAAGGGGGCGGACTGCGAGACTGCATCCATGGCACGTCACCAGGTCACCGGCAGTGACGGCGAGCTCGCCCCGGAGCGTTCCCCCGGGCCCGTGAGCGTCGGACCCGGTCCACAGCCCTCGTCCCGCGACTCGTCCCGACGTACCTTCATCGCGGCGACCGGCGTGGTGGGTGGCGCGGCGGCCGGCGTGGTGGGCGGCATCGTCGCCACGGGGACAACCGCCGCCGCGGCGGCCCCGCCGGGCGCAGCCGTCGGAGCGGCTCCGCCAGGCACAGGACAGCAGACGGCCGTCGGCTCCTCCGTGCCGAGCAGCGGACTCTCCGTCACCGTGAACGGCGAGCGGCACGCGATCACCGTCGACAACCGCACGTCCCTCCTCGACCTGCTGCGTGAGCACTTCGGCCTGACCGGCACGAAGAAGGGCTGTGACGCCGGCGCCTGCGGGGCCTGCACCGTCCTGGTCGACGGCCGTCGGGTCGTGTCCTGCCTGACACTGGCGGTGCGGCTGGACGGAGCACAGGTCACCACCATCGAAGGGCTGGAGCGAGACGGCCGACTGCACCCGTTGCAGCAGGCGTTCATCGACCAGGACGCCTTCCAGTGCGGCTTCTGCACACCGGGACAGATCATGTCCGGCGTCGCCTGCATCGAGGAGGGACACACCGGCTCCGCCGCGGAGATCAGGGAGTGGATGAGCGGCAACCTCTGTCGCTGCGGCTGCTACCCGAACATCGTGCGAGCCGTACGGCAGACCGCGGAAGGGATGTGACACGGACGGCCATGCACCCCTTCACCTTCACACGCCCCACCGACCTCCAGGACGCCCTGCACGCGGCTCGCGACGGCGGTCGCTACCTCGCCGGAGGCACCGCCCTCGTCGACCTCATGCGGGAGACCGTCGAACGGCCCGAGGCCCTGATCGACATCAGCGGGCTGCCCCTCCGGGACATCACGGCCACCCCGGACGGAGGCCTGCGCATCGGCGCTTTGGTGTCGATGGCCGAAGCCGCCGCCCACAGCACGGTCCGCAGCCGCTACCCGGTCGTCTCCCAGGCCCTGGAGGTGAGCGCGTCCCCTCAGCTGCGCAACATGGCCACCATCGGCGGCAACCTCATGCAACGCACCCGCTGCGCCTACTTCCGTGATGTCACCGCGGCCTGCAACAAGCGTGACCCGGGCTCGGGTTGTCCCGCCCGAGGCGGAGCCCACCGCACGCACGCCATCCTCGGCTCCTCCGAGCAGTGCGTCGCCCCCCACCCCTCCGACGTGGCCGTCGCCTTCGCCGCACTCGACGCGACCGTTCACCTGCACGGCCTCGACGGCGAGCGCACGGTTCCGCTCGCCGACTTCCTGCTGCTCCCCGGCAGCACCCCGCACCGCGAAAACGACCTCAGCCAGGGCGAGTTGATCACCGCCGTGAAGATCCCCGGCCATCCACGGCCACTGAGTTCGGGCTACCTGAAGGTGCGCGACCGTCAGTCCTTCGCGTTCGCCCTGACCTCCGCCGCGATCGCCCTGCACGTGCGCGCCGGAGTCATCCGGCAGGCGAAGGTCGCCGCCGGGGGAGTGGGCACGGTGCCCTGGAGGCTGCCCGCCGTCGAACACCGGCTGATCGGCGAGCGCCCGTCGGAACGACTGTGGACACGTGCCGCGGCCGTGGCGGCCGACGGCGCCCGGCCCCTGCCCCACAACCGCTTCAAGAGCGAGCTGCTCAAGCGGACCGTGGAACGCCAGCTCCGCGTCGTAGGAGACGGCACATGAACCCGCAGCCGCAGGCAGCCGTCGGCGCGCCGCTGTCCCGCGTGGAAGGACACCTGAAGGTCACCGGCCGGGCCCGATACGCGGCCGATCACGTACCCGCCCACCCGACCGGTCACCCGACCGAGGGCGCAGTCGATGACGCGGGCAAGGACACCGTCCACGCCGTCATCGTCGACAGCGGCATCGCCCGCGGCCGGGTCACCGGCATCGACACCCGCGCCGCACTCGGCGGGCCCGGCGTCCTGCGGGTGCTCAGCCACCTCGACGCACCCCGGCTTCCCTACCGAGAGGCCGCGCGGGCCGAGCGCAACCGGGTGTTCCAGGACGACCGGATCCGCTTCTTCGGCCAGCCGGTCGCCGTCGTCGTCGCCGCGACCCTGGAGAGCGCCCAGCACGCCGCGAGCCTGGTCGAGGTCCGCTACGACGCCGAGCAGCCGTCGACGGACATGACCGGCGAGAGCGGCGGCGAGCCGGAGACGTACACCCGTGGCGACGCGGAGACGGCACTGCGCTCCGGAGCCGTCCGCATGGAGATGACCTACCGGCTCGCACGCCAGCACCACAACGCGCTGGAGCCGCACGCCACCGTCGCCCGCTGGGACGACGGCCGGCTCACCGTCTGGGACAAGACTCAGACGGTGCTCGGCACCCGCGATCACCTCGCCGGGGTCTTCGGCCTCACCCCGGAGTCGGTACACGTCGTCTCACCGTACGTCGGCGGCAGTTTCGGCAGCTGCCTGCGGTCCTGGCCGCACGTCGTCATCGCGGCGCTCGCCGCCCGCGAGACCCGCAGACCGGTGAGACTCGCGCTCACCCGCCGCCAGACGTACTTCGGCACCGGTTTCCGGCCTCGCTACGCCTACACCGTCCGCCTGGCCGGTGACCGGCGTGGCCGCCTCACCGGAATGATCCACGACGTGCGGTCCGAGACATCCGCCGAGGAGGACTTCTCCGAACCGGTGCTGACACCGGGCCAGATGCTCTACACCGTGCCCGCCGTGAGCCAGGAGTACCGGAAGGTCCCGCTCGACGTGAACCCGGCGACGTACATGCGCGGAACCGGCTACACCACGGGCTCCTACGCCATCGAGTGCGCGATGGACGAGTTCGCCCACGAGGTGGGCATCGACCCCGTCGAACTGCGTCTGCGCAACGAACCCGAGCGCGACCAGTCGAGCGGACTGCCCTTCTCGACCCGGCGGTTGCGCGAGTGCTACCAGGTCGGCGCCCGCGCGTTCGGCTGGCATCGGCGCGCCCCGCGACCGCGCTCACAGCGCGACGGGGACTGGCTGATCGGCATGGGCATGGCCGCCGGCGTCCATGACAGCGGGCGCGCGCCCTGCCGGGCCCGAATCAGGCTGCGGGCCGACGGAAGTGCCCTGGTCGAAGCCGCGACCAGCGACATGGGGCCGGGCACCTACACATCCCAGACACAGATCGCCGCCGATGCCCTCGGCCTGGCGATGCGCAAGGTGACCTTCCGGCTCGGCGACTCCGAGCTGCCGACCGCCCCGGTGCACGGCGGGTCCGCCACCATGGCCAGCGTCGGCTCCGCCGTCCAGAACGGCTGCGACAGACTGCGTGGGCAGGCAGTCTCACTCGCCGTCGCCGACGAGCAATCGCCTTTGTACGGCGTCGACCCGGACGAGATCGTGGTCCGCGGCGGCCGGCTGCACGTCAGGAGCGACCGTGCGCGCGGGGAGACCTACGGGCAGTTGCTCACCCGCAACGACCGCAGCCACCTCGAAGTCCTCGGCACGTACACACCCGGACAGTCCCGCCACGCGCGGTACGCCTATGGCGCGGTGTTCGCGGAGGTCGCCGTAGACGCAGGTCTGGGCCTGGTGCGGGTGCGGCGCATGCTCGGCGTGTACGACGCCGGGCGGATCGTCAACCCCAAGCTCGCCGAGAGCCAGGCCGTGGGCGCCATGGTCGCGGGCATCGGAGCGGCCCTGCTGGAACAGACGGTCACCGACCACCGGGACGGCCGCATCGTCGACGCCGACCTCGCCGACTACCTGCTCCCCGTCAACGCCGACGCGCCCGACCTGCGCGTCGTCTATCTCGACGGGGACGACCGGGAGGCCGATCCGATCGGGGTCAAGGGGCTCGGCGAAGTGGTTCTCGTCGGGGTGGCGCCCGCGATCGCCAACGCCGTCTTCCACGCCACCGGCCGCCGTGTCCGCGATCTGCCCATCACCGCGGAGTCGTTGCTCTGAGGCGTGGCTGCGGGGCCGTGGACCCGTGGACCTGCCGCCCGTGCCCGGTTCTCCCGTACCAGAAACGCAAAGCATTGCAGAATGCGACACATCATTCCTTCGGGTGGTAATGTCCTCCAGATGCGGAATATGCCAAGGCGGCTGGCACGATGGAAATCTGACGAAGACCCTGGTCAAGCACACGCGTCGGGCCATTCGCTGCGTGCGGTACTGATCCGCGTCGCATCTGCGTGACCGCCCTCCGCGACCGCCCGAAGGGCCGGCAGCCGATCTGTCCGGGCCAGGGATCTCCGGCACCACAGGAGGTTTCCCGTTGTCCCGTCATCAGCTTCGCGCCCAGCACGGCGGTGGCCGAGCGCCGGCCGTCGACGACACCCCCGAACCGACGGTCGAGGTGCTCCCGTTGACCGCGGGGCAGCGTGAGATCTGGCTGGCCGAGCAGCACTCCCCGGAGAGACACCAGGCGCTGCGGCTGGGCGAGTACCTGGAGATCCGCGGCCCGGTCGAACCGGCGGTGTTCGAGACGGCACTGCGCCAAGTGGTCACCGAGACGGACGCGTTGCGGGTGCGCCTTGTCGCCGGTCAGGACGGACCGGTCCAACTCCTGGAAAACGAACTGTCCTGGTCGCTGCCCTTCGTCGACGTCAGTGACGAGACGGACGCCGAAGGGACCGCGCGCGCCTGGATCTCCGCCGACCTGGCCCGGCCCATGGACCTGGCCTCGGGCCCCCTGTTCAGCTTCGCGCTGCTGCGCCTCGCACCCGACAGGTTCTGGTGGTACCACACCTATCACCATGGTGCCGTGGACGCCTTCGGCTACTCCTTGGTGGCCCGTCGGGTCGCCGAGGTGTACACGGCCCTGGCACAGGAACGGAAGCCAGGCCCGAGCCCGTTCGGCCCGCTGTCGGCACTGGTCCAGGCCGACCAGGACTACCGCGCCTCCACGGACCACGCCGCCGACCGGGCGTACTGGCACCGGCAGCTGTCCGGGTGGACGAGCACGCAGACCGGCGCGATCCCAGGGCCGCCGAGCCCGGCCCCGAGCCCAAGCCCTGAACCAGGCCCGACCCCGAAGCCGAGCCCGAGCCCGAGCCCGACACGGCCACCGACACCGACACCGACCCCGCCCCCGACCCCGCCCCCGACCCCGACCCCGAAGCCGGTCCCGGACCGGAGTCATGTGGCCGAAGTCCCCGGCCCGGCGGAGCAGCGCCCGTCCACCGCGCGTCCCGGGCCCGCGGCCGTCCCTCGGACCGAGTTGCTGCCGCTGCTGCGCCCGCAGGAGCTGCGGGCGCAGGCCGCGCGCGCCGACGTCTCCCGCTTCAGGCTCGTCTTCGCCGCCGTAGCCCTGTACACGCATCGCCTGACGGGTGCGCGGGACGTGGCGGTCGGGCTGACGGTGGCCGGCCGAGTGGACCCCGTGTCCCGCAGGACGCCGGGGATGCTGGCCAACAGCGTTCCCGTCCGGCTGTCGATCCGTCCCGACATGCCTCTGCGGGACCTGCTGGCCCAGGTGGACGACCGGATGCGCGAAGCGGTGGAGCACCAGCGCTACCGCGGGGAGGACCTGCACCGCGACCTCGGCCTCTCCCGCGGGCTCGGCACGGTGTTCTCACCGGTGGTCAACCTCATCGGGTTCGACTACAACATCACCTTCGCCGGGCACCGGTGCGTCGCGCACAACCTCTCCTTCCCGCTGGGCGCCGACCTGGTGATCATGGTGTGGGACCGCAGGGACGGCTCGGGCCCCCATATGAGACTGCACGCGGCTCCCGGCGCCCACAGCGAGACGGAACTGGCCGACACCCAGCAGCGTCTGCTGCGATTCCTGGCGGACGTGGCGGACTTCGACCTCGATCGGCCCGTCGGCCTGCTGGACGTGCTGTCGGCCGGCGAACGACGCGAGCTGGTCGAGCAGGGCGACGCCACCGCGGCGGGCGCGCCGGCCGTGCCGCTGCCCACGCTGTTCGAGGAACAGGCGCGGCGCACGCCGGACGCGGTGGCGGTCGTCGCGGACGGCACCACCCTGACGTACGCGCAGCTGAACGCGCGGGCGAACCGGCTCGCGCACGCGCTGGCCGCCCGGGGCGTCGGCCCCGAGGACATGGTGGCGCTCGCCCTGCCCCGGTCGCAGGAATACGTCGTGGCCATCCTCGCCGTGCTCAAGGCCGGAGCCGCCTATGTGCCGGTTGATCCGGCGTATCCGGCCGCGCGGAAGGAGTACATGCTCGCCGACGCCCGCCCGGCCCTGCTGCTCGACGACCCGCGAAGAGTGGCGACGCTTTCGGAGGGACAGCCGGACACGGACCCGCGCATCGCCCTGGACCCGCGGCACCCGGCCTACGTCATCTACACCTCGGGCTCCACCGGGCGGCCCAAGGGCGTCGTCGTGACGCACAGCGGCATCGCGTCGCTGGCCGTGCCGCAGGCCGAGCGGCTGAAGATCACGCCCGACAGCAGGGTGCTCCAGTTCGCCTCGCCCAGCTTCGACGCCTCCGTGTGGGAGCTGTGCGCCGCCTTGCTCACCGGGGCCGCGCTGGTCGTCCCGGCGGCCGACCCGGTGTCCGCCCTCACCGATCCCGCCCTCCCCGTCACGCACGCCCTGGTGCCGCCGTCGGCGCTGGCCGTGGTGCCGGAGGCGGACGCCGCTGTCTCCACCCTCGTGGTGGGAGGCGAGCCCTGTCCCGCCGGGCTGCCGGCGCGATGGGCGGCGGACCGCCGCGTGCTGAACGCCTACGGGCCCACGGAGACCACGGTGATGGCCACGATGAGCGAACCGCTGGCGCCGTCGGAGTCGGCGCCGCCGATCGGGCAGCCGATCCCCGGCTCCCGCGTCTACGTGCTGGACGGCGCCCTCCAGCCGGTACCGGCGGGCACCGCCGGAGAGCTCTACGTCGCCGGCCCGTCGCTGGCGCGTGGATACCTGCGCCGGCCGGCCCTGACAGCCGGACGCTTCGTCGCCGACCCATACGGCCCGCCGGGGACCCGGATGTACCGGACCGGCGACGTGGTGCGGTGGCGGGAGGACGGCGAACTGGAATACGTCGGTCGCGCCGACCACCAGGTCAAGGTGCGCGGGTTCCGTATCGAGCCGGGAGAGGTCGAGGCCGCGCTGACGGCCTGCCCCGGCGTCGCGCGGGCCGCCGTGCTCGCCCGCCCCGACCGGCAGCGAGGAGACCTGCGCCTCGTCGCCTACGTCGTGGCCGACGAGCCGGGGACACCCGCCCGGCCGCTGCGCGAGCGCCTGCGCGAACGGCTGCGGGAGCGTCTGCCCGGACACATGGTGCCCTCGGCCTTCACGATCCTCGACGAACTGCCCCTCACCCCCAACGGGAAGCTGGACCGCGACGCCCTGCCCGAACCCGAGGACGAACCCGCCGCATCCACCGCGCGCCCACCGCGCACACCACGGGAGCAGCTGCTCTGCGAGCTGTTCGCGGACGTGCTCGGGCTGACCCAGGCCGGCACGGACCTCGACTTCTTCGAAGCGGGCGGACACTCCCTGCTGGCGATCCGCCTGGTGTCCCGCATCCGGACCGTGCTCGGCGTGGACCTCACCCTGAGCGCGCTGTTCGAAGCGCCCACCGTCGCCCGCCTGGCGACCCGCCTGGACGACGCCCAGCGCGAACGCCCGCCCCTGACCCCGCAGCCGCGACCCGACCCCGCCCCGCTGTCGTTCGCGCAGCAGCGACTGTGGTTCATCCACCGTGCGCAAGGCCCCGGCGCCACCTACAACATCCCGCTGGTGCAGTGCCTGACGGGCGAGCTGGACCGCCAGGCGCTGGAGGCGGCGCTGGCCGATGTGGTCGGCCGGCACGAGAGCCTGCGCACCGTCTTCGCAGAGGTCGACGGCCGGCCCGTCCAGCGGATCATCGACGCGTCCGCGGCCCGCCCGTGGCTGCCCGTCACCGAACTGGACGACGAGGAGGCGCTGCACGCCCGCCTGCTGGAAGCCGTCCGCTATCCGTTCGACCTGGCCGTCGAACCACCGCTGCACGCCGAGCTGTTCGCGCTGGGCCCCACCGACCACGTCCTGGCGATCGTGGTCCACCACATCGCCGCCGACGGCTGGTCCATGGCCCCTCTCGCCCGCGACCTGGCAACCGCCTACGCCGCCCGGCTCCGGGACGAGGAGCCGCACTGGAAGCCACTGCCGGCGCGGTACACCGACTACGCCCAGTGGCAGCGCCGGCTGCTGGGCGACTCCGACGACCCACAGGCGCCACTCAGCCGGCAACTCGCCTACTGGAGCGACGCGTTGGCGGGCCTGCCGGACGAGATCGCCCTTCCGTACGACCGGCCCCGCCCCGCCCACGCCTCCCACCGAGGCGCCCGAGTGCCCCTGCGCGTCGACGCGGAACTGCACACCGCTCTGGTGGAGCTGGCGCGCGGATCAGGCGCCAGTCTCTTCATGGTGCTGCACGCGGGCCTGGCGGCGCTGCTCACCAAGATGGGCGCGGGAACCGACCTCCCCGTCGGCAGCGTCATCGCCGGCCGCACCGACGAAGCCCTCGACGACCTGGTCGGATTCTTCGTCAATACGCTGGTGCTGCGCACCGACACCTCGGGCGACCCGCCGTTCACCGAACTGCTGGAGCGCGTCCGTGGCACCGCACTCGCCGCCTACGACCACCAGGACGCGCCCTTCGAACAGCTCGTCGAGACCCTCAACCCGACGCGCTCACCGGCCCGCCATCCGCTGTTCCAGACCGCGCTCTCCGTCGAAGCCGACGAAGCCGCGGTGTTCGACCTCCCGGGCCTGCGCACCTCCAGGATCCCGGTGTCGACCGCCACCGCCAAGTTCGACCTCGACATCGGCGTCCACGAGAAGCGCTCAGAGAAAGGCGAATGCCTGGGCCTGGAAGGGACCCTCGACTACGCCACCGACCT
This sequence comes from Streptomyces sp. NPDC001532, assembly GCF_040298625.1. Lineage (NCBI taxonomy): Bacteria > Bacillati > Actinomycetota > Actinomycetes > Kitasatosporales > Streptomycetaceae > Streptomyces > Streptomyces sp. NPDC001532. Next base: position 114,975 of record NZ_JBEPAL010000019.1, on the reverse strand, counting down.
GTTCGACCACGGCACGGTCCAGGACCTGGCCACGCGCTGGGTGCGGCTGCTGGAAGCGGCCGTCCGCGACCCGCACCGTCCGATCAGCCACCTCGACGTCCTCTCCGACGACGAGCGCCGCCACCACTTCGGCGAGCCGGACACCGGCCGGTCCGCGCCGGCGCGACCTTCCGTGGGCACGATCCCCGAGCGCTTCCACGCACAGGTCCGCGCGACCCCCGAAGCGGTCGCCGTGGTCGCGGAGGACGCCACGCTGACCTACGCCCAGCTCGACGCCCGCGCCAACCGGCTCGCGCACGCCCTGAACGCCCGCGGCGTCGCAGCCGACGACATCGTCGCCGTCGCCCTGCCCCGCTCCAGCGACCTGATCGTGGCCGTCCTCGCCGTGCTCAAGGCCGGCGCCGCCTACCTGCCGCTGGACCCGGAGTACCCGGGCCCGCGCACCGCGGCCATGGTCGCGGACGCCCAACCCGCGCTGCTGGTCACCGACACGGCCACCGCCGCGGCCACCGGCCTCACCACAGCGACTCCGTACCTGCTGCTGGACGCACCGGAGACCACACAGGAGCTGGACCTGCTGCCGGACACCGACGTCCTGACAGCCCTGTCACCGGACCACGCGGCGTACGTGATCCACACCTCGGGTTCCACCGGCACCCCCAAGGGAGTCGTCGCCCGCCACGCGAGCGTGGTCAACATCGCCACCCGCTACCGCGATCAGGTCTTCCGGCCCGCGGCCGAGCGCGTCGGCGGGCGAAGGCTGCGGGTCGCCCTGACCGCCTCGGTGTCCTTCGACGCCTCCTGGGGACAGCTGGCCGCACTGCTCGACGGCCACGAACTGCACGTACCCGATGCCGAAACCTGGGTCGCCCCGGACCGGTTCGTGCCCTGGCTGATCCACCACAAGATCGACACGGTGGACGTCACCCCCTCGTACATGCGCGTCCTGTACGACCACGACCTGTTCGGCAACGAGTGGTGGCGGCCGACCATGGCCGTGCTCGGCGGCGAGAGACTGCCGGACCGGCTGTGGGAGGAACTGCGCGCGGTGGACGGGCTGACGGCCCACAACATGTACGGGCCGACCGAGTGCACCGTGGACTGCGTACAGGCCCGGCTGGACACCGCCGCCACCCCCGTCCTCGGACAGCCCGTCCCGGGCGCCCGTGCCTACGTACTGGACACCGCGCTGCGGCCGGTGCCGCCCGGCGTGACCGGCGAGCTGTACATCGCGGGCGTCGGCCTGGCACGCGGCTACCTCCGGCGGCCGGGAACGACGGCGCAGCGGTTCGTGGCCGACCCCTACGGCCCGCCCGGCAGCAGGATGTACCGGACCGGCGACCTGGTCCGCAGGCGCGCCGACGGCCTGCTCCTGTTCGCGGGACGCGCGGACGACCAGGTCAAGATCCGCGGTCATCGCGTCGAACCCGGCGAGATCGAGGCCGTCCTCGCCACCCACCCGCACCTCGCCCACGCCGCCGTGACCGCCCGCGAAAACCGCCTCGCGGAGCCCTGCCTGGTCGCCTACGCGGTGCCCGTCCCCGGCGCGGCCGTCGACCCGGCCGAACTGCGCGCCTTCCTGCGGGAGCGCCTTCCCGCGCACATGGTGCCGTCCGCGTTCACCGCGCTGGCCGCCCTGCCCCTGACGCCGAACGGCAAGCTCGACCGTAACGCGCTGCCGGAGCCTGACCTCACCGCCACCGCCACCGCCACCGCTAACGCTGACGCACGCGGCCGCTCTCCGAGCAGCCCCGAGGAACGCACCCTGTGCGCGCTCTTCGCCGAGGTGCTGGGCGTGCCCGCGGTCGACGCCGACGACGACTTCTTCGCGCTGGGCGGCCACTCCCTGCTCGCCACCCGCCTGGCGAGCCGGATCGACGAAGCCCTGGCCGTGCCCTTCAGTCTCTCCGCGCTCCTGGAGGCACCGACGCCGGCGGGACTGGCCCGGCTCCTTCACGAGGACGCCCTGCACTCGACCACGAAGTGGGTGCCGGACTCGGAGGCCAAACTGAGTCCCGTCCTGCGCTTCGCCGCCGCCACCGATCCGGGGCAGGCCGCCGGGGCCGGTGCCCCGCGCGAGATCCTGCTGACGGGGGCCACCGGGTTCGTCGGAGCCTTCCTCCTGGCCGAGTTGCTGAACCGGACCACGGCCCGCGTGCACTGCCTCGTCCGTGCCCGGACCGACGCCGAGGCCCGAGAGAGGCTCGCCGCGACCCTGCGCGCGTACGGCATCACGGCAACGCCGGGCGATCCAGGGCCGAGTAACACCAGGCTGCACGACTCAAGGCTGCACGACGTAACGCTGCACGACTCAACGCTGCACGACTCAAGGCTCGAAGTCGTCCGAGGTGATCTGACCGCCTTCAACCTCGGCCTGGACCCGACCAGTTGGGGCCGCCTTCGTGAGACGGTCGACACCATCGTCCACAGCGGCGCACACGTCCACCACCTCTCGCCCTACACCCGCCTCAAGCCGGCCAATGTCGAGGGCACGCGAACCCTGCTGCACCTGGCCGGTGAAGGCCGCCCGAAGGCGTTCCACCACCTGTCGACCCTCGGAGTGTTCAGAGCCGGACCCGAGCCCCGGCTCGTCACGGAGGATTCGCCGATCGAGGCGGAACGCCATCCGTACGGCAAGGGCTACGCGGCGAGCAAGTGGGTGGCCGACCGGCTGGTGGAGCGTGCCTTCGAGCGCGGAGCGAGGGGCGGCATCCACCGCCTGGGCCGTGTCTGGGCCCACACCTCCACCGGTGCCGTCAATCCGGACGACATGTTCTCGCGGCTGCTGACCAGTTGCGCGGCCCTCGACTGCTACCCGGCGGACTCCGCCTTCGAGGAAGCCCTGCTCCCCGTCGATGTCTTCGCCGGCGCCTTCGTGGAGTTGCTGCGCCACGGCGGCGGTACGGCCCTGGTGCACCACCATCATCACCCGCGCAGCATCGGCCCGGACGCCTTCATGGCCGCCCATGACCGGCTGCACGACAAGCACACCGAGGCCGTCCCGCTCACCGTATGGCTGCGACGCCTTCGCGAGGCCACCGCGCGAGGACACGACCTGCCGATCCTGCCCTACCAGGCCTACCTGGAGGAGCACGCGCAGCATGCCCAGGACGCACCCGCCGCGGAGCAGCCGGCCATGGCGTTCGACAACGACCGCACCCTTCGCCGGCTGAGGCACCTGGGCATCACGATCCCCGAGATCGACGAAGCGGCGATCCGCGGCTACTGGAGCTTCATTGAACGGTGACACCGCGATGCGGACAAGCGGAAGCCGGGGACAGCACCTCCGCGTCCCCGCCCGGCGAATACGCGGGGTGTGCTCGTCGAAGCCGTGCTGAAGGATGCCGTCGGCGGCAGGACCGCCGGAAACCAGTGATTGTGGCGATAACCGTGCATGCAAGCCCACCCGCTGCCCCTCCGATGACAGATCGTCCTCGCGCGAGAGCGAGAATGCGGCCCCGTTCGGTCGTTCCCGGCCGCCAACGCTGGGAGGTCGACCACGTCCGCGGCAGACCCACGCTGGCGCGGCTGACCGAGCGGACTCTCCAGCAGACCTCGGGCATCGACGAGGCACGCGTCAACCCGGTCACCGGCCGGGTCCTGCTGCGGCACGACCGCACCCTCAGCCCGGGCGAGGCCGCCCGGCTGCTGCGGCGGACGGTCGAACGGGCGATGAGCGCGCTGCGTACGGCGGCGACCGGCGGGCCGAGCCACCCGTCGCCCGCCGGGGCCGCTGTGGCCGAGGGCGCCTCAGCGCCACAACGGGGCACCGGCCCCCGTCGTGACCGCCCGGGTCACCGGGCAGGCAGCGGCTCCGGACGCTGGCTGCCGAGGGCGCTCGGTGTCGGAGGCGTCGTAGCGGCGGCGGTGGGCGGCGGGCCGCTCCTCCTGCGGCTGCTCGCCCGGCCGTTGGTCACCCTCGGAGTGACGGCGGCGGCGACGGCGGGCGTCGTCCGGCGAGCCTGGCGCAGATCCGACCAGGCCGCCCGACAGGACGCGGACGCCGCGGACGGCACCTCCCCGCGCCGCCATCCCCTGCGCCGCATCCTCGGCCCGCACAAGCGCAAGTTCGCCCTGGCGGCCCTGCTCTCCGGCATCTCGCAGCTGGCGGAGATCGCGCTGTTCGCGCTGAGCCCGTCGATCGTGCTGCTGGTCGCCAAGGGCGGCAGCGCCACCCTGGCCGGCCTCGGCCTGGCCACCGTCACCGGCCAGCTGTCCCTCCTCGTCGGAGCCGCCGGAGCGGCCTGCCTCGCCATGGCCGCCGCCGGCTACGGTGCCACCGTCGTCTGGCGGCAGCTGGCACAGAACGTCGAGGACGACTGGCGCACCCGCACCTACGAGCACATCCAGCACGTGGCGCCCGCCGACCTGGAGAGGGAGCGGGTCAGCCGGGTCAACACCGTTCTGTCCGAGGACATCGGCCAGATCGGCACCTTCGTCGGTTCACACATGAACGACGTCGTTCAGATGATCACCAGCCTGGGACTGCTGGTACCGGCGTTCCTGCTGCTCGCGCCACAGATCGCCTGGATCGCCTTCGCACCGATCCCCGTCGTCGCCTGGCTGTCCTTCCGCTTCCACGAACGCGCCGTCGCCAGCCACGCCGCCTCCGACGAGCACCGGACCCGGCTCAACAGCCGGGTCACCGAGAATCTGCACGCCCACGCCACCATCAAGTCCGCGGTCACCGAGAAGCACGAGATCGCCCGCATCAACGAGCTGAACCGCGAGTGCAGCCAGGCCAACCGGTCCACCGGACGCACCGCGGCGATCCCGCCCCAGGTGCTGCGCCTGGCAGGCGGTTCGGCCCTGGTCGGCACCGTGCTGCTCGGCGGTCGGGCGGTACTGAAGGGCACCCTGTCGACCGCGGCGTTCGGGCCGCTGATCGAGATGCCCGGCATCGCCATGCTGAAGCTGTCGCGCCTGGGCAGCACCGCCGACCAGTACCAGCGCGCCCTGACCGCCCTGGACCGCGTGGAGCGACTGCACGACCTCCCCGTCGAACCCGTCGAGGAAGGCAGCCCGGTGGCAGCCGACCAGGTGAAGGGAGAGATCGAACTACGGCGGGTGACGTTCGCCTATCCCGGCCGGGCACCGGCGCTCCGCGACACCTCGCTGGTCATTCCTCCGGGACGGACCACCGGCATCGTCGGCACCAGCGGCGCGGGCAAGACCACGATCGCCAAACTGCTGATGCGCTTCCACCACCCCGAGCGCGGACAGGTGTTGCTCGACGGCGTGGACGTGCGCACCCTCGCCCTGCCCGACCTGCGCAGGACGATCGGCTACGTCACCCAGGAGCCGTTCCTGTTCGACGCGACCATCGCCGAGAACATCCGCTACGGCACCTTCCACGCCACCGACGAGCAACTGGTCGCCGCCGCCCGCACCGCGGGTGCCGACGCCTTCATCGACGCCCTCCCCGACGGCTACGCCACCCGGGTCGGTGAACGCGGCGCCGAACTGTCCGGCGGGCAGAAACAGCGCATCGCGTTGGCCCGCACCATTCTGCGCGATCCGCCGGTCATCATCCTCGACGAGGCGACCTCGGCCGTCGACAATGAGACCGAGGCCGTCATCCAGAAAGCCCTCCAGGCGTTCGGCGTGGACCGCACCATGATCGTCATCGCCCACCGGCTGTCCACCGTCCAAGGCGCCGACCAGATCTACGTGATGGGGCCGGGCGGAGTGGTGGCCGAGCAGGGCACGCACGAGGAACTGGTGTCGCGCGGCGGCACCTACACCACCCTGTGGGAGTTGCAGGCCGGCAGACCGGCACTCGCCTGACAACCACCGCGCCAGGAGAGCAGAGATGACGTACGAGACGAACCCGTTCGACGACGACGAAGCCCGCTTCCTCGTCCTTGCCAACGACGAGGGCCAGCACTCGCTGTGGCCGGCCTTCGCGGACGTACCCGAGGGCTGGACCGTCGTCCATCCGGAGGACACCCGGCAGGCGTGCCTCGACCACGTCGACAGGACGTGGACGGACATGCGACCGCGCAGCCTCGCCCGGGCCGGGGAGGGAGGACGGTGAACCCGCAGCGGTCGGCGGTCGGCAGAGGCCCTCCAGGACGGCGAGAGGGTCCCCCGATCGGCCGAGGGCCCCGGCATACGGGGGCCTGGAGCCTACGCAGGGCCTGGAGCCTACGGAGGGCCCGCGGCCTACGGAGGGCCCGGAGCCGGCGAGGCGCCTCAGCCGGCAGCCAACAGCCAATAGCCGGTGCGTGGGGCATGCCGACACCTCCACCGCCCCGCGTGCCGTCCCCTCGTGCCGTCCCCTCGGCCCGGCCCCTGACTCACCCACCACCGTGCCCAGCTCCGCGCCGTGACTGATCGGCGAGCTGCTTGCGGGTACCGCGCCGGTGCCCGCTCCCCCCTCGAGCCGTCTAGGAGACCGCACGTGTTCTTCTCGGAATCCTGCGCCGTCCTGTCCCGCCATCCTGCTCTGCGGGACTTCACGACCCGAGTCAACGACTTCCTCGACACACACCTGCCCGAGCCCGTCACGGAGGAGGCGGCCCGGCCGCCGTGGCTCGAACTGCGCCAACACGCCGCGGCCGCCGGGCTGACGGGCTTCGACCTGGCCTGGGCGCCGGTCGAGCAGCGGGACAGAAGAGGCCGTGCGCCGGGCGGCCTGGACACCGCCGCAGGGGTTCCCCCGGGACTCGGACGCGTCGCACAAGGCCTCGCCATGTTCCTGGCCGGGCGACGGGACTGCGACGCCCGGGAGATCTTCAGTTCGGGACACGGCGCCATGGCCCTGCGGTACGGCGGGCCCCTCGTCCGGCAGGCCGTCCACGACAGCGTCGTCGCCCGCGGCGAGCTGGCGGGCGTGGCGTCGAGCGAACCGCACTCCGGGTCCGACCTGCGCGGTCTGCGCACTCTGGCAGTCGACCACGGTGACCATCTCAGACTGTCCGGAACGAAGGGGCTGGTCAGCCGGGTGGAGGAGGCCACCGGTTTCGTCGTCTTCTGCAAGGTGATCGGGCCGGAGCAGGTCGCGGCCAGCAATGCCGACGACGCGTGGCTGCGCAAGGTGCCGCTGTCGGCGGTGTGGGTGCCGACAGCGACCGCCGGCGTGCTCACCGAGACCAGCGTTCCGCTCGGCCTGCGGGGCTGGAGCCTCGGGCATCTGCACTTCGACGGCGTAGGCGTCGGCAAGGAGCTCCTGCTCGGAGCGCCCGGCGAGGGCCGCCGCATCTTCGACGCGCACTTCTCCAACTGGCGTCTGATGATGGCGCTGGTCTGCCTGGGTGCGGCGACGGCGGCGATCGAGGAGACGATGGTCCGGGCCCGTAGGCGCAGTGTCGGCAGGACGTCTCTGGCGAACGTTCCCTCCGTGGTGTCCCGCCTCGGCACGGCGGCGGCCGAGGTGCAGGCGGCCACTGCCTGGTGCTTCTCCCTCCTGGAGCGGATGGAACAGGCGGAGGCGGCGGGGCGGGAGGGCGACGACGCCGATGTGGCGGCCTGCTCCGCGGCCAAGGCCCTCGCCACGGACGCGTCCTACCGGGCCGTCGACATCGGGCTGCAACTGCACGGCAGCGAGGGGTACACCTGCCGCACGCCGATAGAGAAGCGCCTCAGGGACATCCGCGGACTCCGTATCGCCGACGGCCCGAACGACACCATGTACAGCGTGCTGGCGCACTCTCTGCTGGAGAGCTGCCGACCGGTCCCGCCCCTGGTGGCACAGCGGCAGCCCTGAGAGGCGATGACCCCCGAGATTCCTCTCGGGGGTCGCTCAATCCAGTTTGTTCCGCAACATGGAGAGATAGAAGGGAAGTTTCTGCACGGCCTTTTTCGGTACCGCGTACACCTCCACATGGCCGTGCAGGTGATCATTGATGACGAGTGTGCATTTTCCCTCGACGCGGCGCACTTCCGCGGAATAAAGAACTTCTTCCATTCCCGTTTCCATCGACGCATCCGCCTCGCCGGCAGCGGATTTCTCCATGTGCACTCCTGTCTCATCGCAGGTCAAGAGGCGCAACCCAGCATGCCTCAGGGTGCAGAATATGGCTGCGAGGAGATGGAAAAGATCAAAGAAAGAGGGATGTACTCGAAAGGGTGAATATCCTGGAAAAGCGCTCCTTTGAGGAGCTAGGCTCGGATTAGGAGAACACTGGCGGAATATCTGCCGCACTTCAAGAAGGGCTGTGCTGAAAATGCTTCCTGTGATCCCTGTCTTCTTGGTCGGAGCGGCTTCGGCGCCCCTCATCAAGAAGATCCTGCGAGGAACGGTCAAGTCCTCGGTGAAACTGGTGCTCGACGCCAAGCGAGTCGCCCACGAGATCAACGAGGACCTGAGCGACATCGCCGCCGAGGCGACCGCGGAAGTGCTGGCCGCCGACCTCCAGGACGGCTCGGAGGTCCCGCGTCAGGGCGCCAAGAGGTCCCGGGCCGGCGCCGCCACCCCATGACGCTGACTCGCCGGGCCCCACGCTCGCTCGCCGCCGTCACATGCCGGCCACCGGGAACCGTCCAGGTGCTCCTGCCACTCTCTGAGTGAGGGTCGGGCCTGTCGAGGCGCGTACATATGGGGGTGTTGTGAGCCAGGTGCTGTACGGCGAGCGGTCGTGGAACCCGCTGGCGCGAACCGTCGAGCTGACCGAGGGCGAGCTGCGCGGAGGCGGCAGGAACACGCCGTTGCACGAGCTGAACCTCGCCGCCATCGCCGAGGCGTTCCAGCGCGGCCACTGGCTCGGCGGCGGTGGGACGGAACGCCCGCTGGAACTTCTGGCGGCCGGGCCCGGCGTCGTCCCGGTGACGCGAGCGACCGGCACCACCAGACCGCTGAAGGTACGCCGAGCCGCCGAGTTCGCCCGGACACTGGGCGAGCTGGCCGTACGACACTGCGGCGGCCCGGAACAGGTCGCGGTCCTGTCGGCCCGGGCCCAGGCCGAGGGCGTACCGCTGTGGATCGCGCGCCGGTTCGCACCGGGCCCCGCCGGGCCGATCACCGTCGCCGTCGACCGGAACCTGGTGCGCGTGGACGTATGGGGGCCGAACGCTCCCGTCGTACGCATACGGGCGCCCTACGGCTTCCACCGCGGCGACCACTACCCCTCCCGCGGCCTGCGCCTGACGGTCGGGGACGTGGTGGCGGAGCTCAGCCTCAAGAAGAAGCATCGCAAGTCCAAGCGGCGCGTGGAGGTCCGGCTGCCGGGACAGTACTGGGAGTTGCGGCGGGAGACCGCGAAGAGTTCGTGGCTGTCGCGCGACGAACGCCGTGTCGCCCTCCTGACGCGCCCGCGCGGGCGGCCGCGGCCCGAGCCTGGCAGTGTCCTGCTGCCGCTGAGCCCGGTGCAGTACGAGAGCTCCGACCCGCTGGACGCCGTCATGGCGCATGCCTTCGCTGTCACCTTCGGGATCGGTGACACCACAGGAGCAGCGCGCTTCCGGGCCGAGCGGCGCCGGTCGATCGAGTCGGAGCCGATCACCGCCGACGCCTGGTGGGACCGCCCGTGGTTCAGCAACCTCGGCACCGGCCGTGACGACAACGAACCCGGCGGCGCCGACGGCTGGGGCTCGGACGGCGGTGACGGCGGCGACGGTGGAGGCTCCGGCGGAGGAGACGGCGGAGGTGGCGGTGACGGCGGCGGTGGTGACGGCGGAGGTGGCGGTGGCGGCGACTAGAGCCGCTCGGGCTTCTGGGGGTTCTCCGGCTTCTCCGGCTTCTCGGGCTTCTCGGGCTTCCATCCCCAGACGGTGAGCATGCCGGCTGACAGCGCGGCGCATTCGTCGGACCCGAGGTAGCGCACCGCCGCGTCGACGGCCGAGTCGTCGACGAGGCCGGTGGCGAGCATCGCCGCTCTGCTCCGCTCCCAGGTGTCCGCCCAGAAGCGGCTGATGGGACTGCCCGGTACGAGCGGCGGCACATGAATCTCGGCGGCGACGGGCAGGAGCCCCGCTCCGCGCAGCAGTTGCGGGTACGACGGCACCCAGGAGACATCGGTGCCGATGGTGTCCCGCAGCCCCTGCCACATCGCCCGCATCACCGCGGTGTACGGCGTACCGGGCGTCCGGTCGCTCGTCAGGTCGACCCCGTCGCTGAGCACCAGCACACCGCCGGGGGCGACGAGTTCGGCCAGCGCTGAGATCAGGCGTTCGCGCTCGGGCAGGTGCATCAGCACGAAGCGCGCGTGGACGAGCTGGAACGGCTCGGCGACGAAGCCACGGGCGGTGATGTCGGTGGCGGTGAAGTCGGCGGCGCTGAAGTCGGGGGCGGTGATGTCGGCTTCCAGCACCTCCAGCCCGGGCGCGGGCCGCTCGGCGAGAAAACGTACGTCGCGATCCACCGCGAGCACGCCCGCGACCCCGGCCTCGTCCAACAACCGGCGAGACACGGTGCCCGTCCCCGCACCCACATCGAGGCACCGCCACCCCGGACCGACCCCGAGCGCCCGCAGCCGCGCCATGGTGATGTCGTCGTAGGCGAGAGCACCGAAGTCGATGCGCTCACCTTCGCCCGCCTGCCCGGGAGGAAAGACGGCCTCACCGTAACGCCCGCCACCCGGCGCTTCACCACGCTGAGCGCCGGTCATGACGCCCCCGACGTGCCGCTGAACCTGCCGGGCAGGAGCGGTGCATGGGCGGTGGGGGAATCGTCCCTGAACAGTTCGATGGCCGGACCTCCTCACATGGAGTGGCGAACCGGGCGGCCTGCTCCGAGATCGCCACCGCACCGATCTTCCACAGCGGACCGCCCACAGGACCGAGGCGCGCCGTTGTGGAGTCGATCGGCGGACGGCCGTCATGCGGTTCGCCGGCGGCGCGAGTGCCGCGAGGTGCGTCGCCTGTCGTGCCCGTGGGGCGTCATCGCCCGGTGCATGGCCAGGTGAGTGCAGTTCCGACCTTGGCTTGTCCGGCCGCCGGCTCGTCGCCTGGGGTGGGATTCCCATGGCGAGTGATGCACGGGGTGCTTGGGGCGCCGCGCGTCCTGGAGTCAGAACGGTGGATCTTCGGAGTAGCCGCCTGTCCCGTCGGCCGCCCACCAGGAATCACGTTCCGCTTTGAAACGGGCGTAACGCTCGCGGGCTGCGATGTCGTCCGCGTTCTCCAGGGCACTGGTGTCGTAGCCCCATGTCTTCATGGCGTCGAGGACACGGTCTCGATGGTGACGGTCGGTGCTGGTGGCCAGCAGACGGCAGGCGTGATCGACCAGCTCGGCTCGGTGCGCGGTGAGGTCAGGGTGCTCTGCGAGCGGAATCGCGGCGACCAGGGCCGCGTCGCGTACGTCCCCGTGGTCGTGGCCGAGGAGGGGATGGACACCGGAGAAGATCGCCGGGCGCGCGTCTCGGAATGCGCGCAGGTCATGGTCCTCGTCGAGGAACCCGTTGCCGAAGAGGCGTTCAGCGATGGCGACGCACTCGTCGTCGGCGTCGTAGGCGGTGCCGCTGAGCCACTCGAGGAGTCGCACGAGGGTCGGGCGGTGCGGTGGCGCGTCGGCGTTGTGGCCGAAGTCGTCTGCCGCGATCACCGGGTGGTCGAGGACGGCCGCGGCGTAGAGCGCTACGGGCACGGTGGCTTCGTAGATGGTGTTCTGGTGAGTCACTTCCCTGAGCGCCATGTCGGTGGCGGCGGCCCTCACGACCGGGTCGGGGCTGATGATGCGTGCCAGCGCGGTCGGCAGGGATTCGCCTGTACCGCGTGCGGTGGCGAGTGACGCCCAGTCGGTATCGTCCAGGAGCGCTTGATAATGAGGCAGCTCGTGGGGAGGAGGATTCCCGTTCCGACTCCGGCCATAGGTCACAGGCGGAGGCTACAACGTCGTCGAGTGGGCGTTGCGCGGGGTGGGGTGTCACGGCTGGGTGGGGCCGACGCTCGGCGACCAGCAGGTGCGCCTGCCCCACCGTCAGGAACGACCCCGTCCTCCGCTCCAGTGCGGCGGTGCGGGAGGGGCCGACTCCAGCAGGGTGAAGGGCGCGCCACCATTCGGCCGCGACCCGCGTGGCGTGCCCTGTGACCGCGGTACGTGTGATGTGGCCTGGGCCGTGCAGAACGGACCACCCGCGGAGGAGACACAGAGCATGTTCGGTCAGTCACAGGCGTTCAGCGGCTTCTCGGTCGACGACCTCGGCGAGGCCCGCCGGTTCTACGGCGAGACGCTCGGCCTCCAGGTGGAGGAGACGGGGGAGGGAGACATGCGGATGCTGACCCTCAGGCTCGGCAGCGGCACGCAGGTCTTCGTCTACCCGAAGGAGACGCACACCCCCGCGACGTTCACGATCCTCAACTTCCCCGTCGAGGACATCGATGCCGCCGTCGCCGAACTCGAACAGCGCGGTGTCACCCTTGAGCGCTACTCGGGCTTCGAGCACGACGAGAAGGGCATCGTCCGGGTCGGCGGCGGTGGCCCCGCGGCCATCGCATGGTTCACCGACCCGGCCGGCAACGTCCTCTCCGTGCTCCAGGAGGACTGACCGAGAGCCGTGTGCTTCTCCGGCAGTGCACCGTCGGGCCGAGGTGGGCGTACGGTGAGTCGCCCACCCTCCTCCTGACCTCAGCAGGAACTGCCGCAGGACGACGAGCTGCTTCCGCAGGAGGACGAGCTGCCGCATGACGAGGAGCTGCTTCCGCACGACGACGAACTGTCGCTGGAGCAGTCGCTGGATGAGCCTCCGCTCGCGCCGGTCTCCCACCAGGACGACTGGTCGGAGGAGCTGCCGGCGCCGTGTGTCGTCGTGCCGGTGCGGGTACCGGGTGACCATGTTCCGTGGCCCGGACGGCCGGAGCTCCAGCCGTAGCCCGTGGCACCTGTGGCCTGCAGGCCCAGGTCGTCCCAGGCGCGGCGCCAGGCGCGGCGCACCATCCAGGTGACCACTGTGACAACGGTGAGGACGAACCCACCCACCAGCACGAACCCGATCAACATGACGTCCCCCTTCCGCCGGGCCTTCGCACCGACTGCCCGCAGGATGCCCCGCGTCCGGGTGACCTGAAGCGCCTTTTGAGCAAGCCCAGAGCTTCGGTGCTGTCGCCGTGCGCGGGCGTCTACAGCGAGTCTCCTTGCCACGTCAGAGTCAGCTCTCCGCTGGCCGGTGCGAGACCGGGCATCAGGCTGCCGGTTCCCGACATTCCCTTGATGGGGAACGTGAACTGATGGAGCGTTGCGACCAGGCGTCGGTGGCCGCCCTCGGGGACGGGCACCCACAGGCCAAGTTTCTGCGCCGCCGCATCCCACTCCCATTCGCCCTGGGTGCTGGACGTTCTCGCGAGCAGGGCGAGTTCTCCGTCCCACCTGTCTCTGGGGTGGGGATCCGACAGCCTGGAGTCGTCCCACATGATGTCGATGATGGTCTTCTGAGGAACCCAGCTCGGGAAGATCGTCACGTGCCCGCCGTGTTGTCCCATGATCGCCTTCTTGGAGGAGTGGGGATCGAAGGGTCACCCGTTGTTTCCATCATGACCCCGGTGGTGGCCGCGGCAACCGCAGCGACCGCCGGGGCGATGACCGGTCGGTGGCCGGCAAGTCGCCGACGACCTGTCCGGGGCCGGCGAGGGCCTGTATCCAGGGCTCCAGTGACGCGGGCGAGATCGAGGTGTCCCAGTTGGGCAGCGGAGCCGTCTGCGCGGCGCGCGCGAGGTACCGCAGTGCGGATGACAGGAAGGTTCTCGCTCCGTCGGTGTGGGCCGACGCCCAGCGGTCGGCGGAGTTCAGTGCGGCGATGAAGGAGGCGATCGTTCCGGGGTTCTTCTGCGCCCACTCCCGGTCGGCGATCCACATGCCGGCGACGGCGGGGGAGTCGACCGCGAGGAAGGGGTCGCCGAGCGAAGTGTGCCCGGCGGCCTCGACGGCGCCCATGTACGGCTGGACCGTTGCGATGGCATCGACCTGGGCGTCGTCGAGTCCGTCGAGCATGTCGCTGAAGGGAACTTCGACGAAACGGACTTCGTCGGTGTCCACACCCGCCTTCTTCAGCGATGTCTGTACGGCGAGGTGACGGGCCCCGGGAGCAGCACGGCTTCCTCGATGGCGATGATCTTCATGGGGGCCTCGATCCGGGCCTGCCGTCATGGGCCTGAGCGACGCCCGGGGTCATCAGTGCGGATGCGCCGAGCGCGGCTCCCGTGCCCGCAGCGGTGCCCAGGATCTGACGTCTCGTCCACTGGTGAGCGCTCACCTCGGTATCGTCGGTGTCAACCCTTCGGAGGGCACTCACGAGAAGAGAGAGGCGCTCGAGGAAGCGTCGGCCCTCCGCGGGCGGCGTACTCGGGGTGGACGGAAGGCCTGGGCGGGTCGGAAGGGCTCAGGTGGGTGTCCGTGGCCACGACGGAGGCGGAGAGGAGTGTCGCGGTGGCGAGGCTTCCCCACAGGGCGGTCGGGCCGTGGGACGCGAGCGCGGTGATGGCCGCCGGGGAGACGGCGAGGCCGAAGCCCGTGGAGAGCTCGAAGCGGGCGAGAGTGCGTCCCAGGACATGAGCCGGGGCGAGGACGGTGACGAGAGCGGTGGCGCTGCCTGCGTAGACGATCTCGCCGATCGTGCAGAGCACGGACACCGCGGCGACGGCCGGCGCGCCCCAGCCGTGCCCCAGCGAGGTGGCCGCGAGAAAGCCGAGGTAGGACGCGGTCAGCACCACTCCCGCGAGCGCCAGCACGGTCCGCCGGGAGAACCGGGACATCAGGACGGTGACCGGCACCTGCAAGGTGACCACCAGCACCGTGTTGGCCACGAAGACGGCCGCCGACCACACCGGCGACGCGTGCAACTGCGTCACCAGGACCAGCGGCAGCGCGATCTCGGGAACGTTCAGGCAGAAGACGTAGACCACGTTCGCGGCCAGCAGCGCGCGCATCCTCGGCGCGGGCCCGGCGGCGCTGCCGAGGGCGGGGCCGAGAGCAGGGCCGGGGAGCGGACGCGCGCGCAGACGCACCGACCACGCCAGCGCCGCCGCGGCGAGACAGGCGAGCCCCGTGACGGCCGCGAGCGCCCGCAGTGCGGTGGTGCCGCCCGCGAGGCACACGGTGGCGATGAGCGCACCCACGCCCAGGCCGGCGTTGCGCAGGGCGCGGCCCGCCGCGAGCGCGGCGTCGCGCTCACGGCCCTCGGCGACCGTGGCCACGAGCGCCGCGTGGGCGGCCGGCCACGCCTGATTGCCGACGCCGAGGAAGAGCGCCGCCGTGGAGAACAACCAGACCTGACCGGGCGGCGTGCCCAGAAGCAGCACGACGCCCACCACCCGCACCAGCATCGACGCCGCCACGACCGTGCTGCGAGCGCCCCGGTCCAGCCATCGGCCCACCGCCGGCATGCACACCAGACCCGCGACGATGCCGCAGGTCATGGCGATGCCGGTGGCCGCCGCGGACAGATCCAGCACCGTCACGCCGTAGAGAAGCAGAAAGGGCCGCAGCAGGCCCGTGCCGAGCGCGTCCACGGACAGGGTGACGGCATAACGGGGGCCTCCGGAGGCGTGGACGAGGGCGCGCGGCCGGATCTTGACGGTGGTGGTCATGGCGCAAACGGTGGGCACGACCGCCGCGTCCGGCACGTCGGTTGACGGACATCGTCAACCGACGCCGTCGCCCGTCGCGCCATCGGTGATGCTGACGGGATGACGTTGAGGATCGACATCGGCGGCCTGCCGTCCGAGCGACTGCGGTTCGCCGCCTCCCCGCTGGCCGAGCTGACCGAGATGTTGCATGTGCTGGCGGAACCCGCCCATCATCCGCAGCTCGCCGGCTGGGCCGCGGACGTCTGGTCCGGGCTGCGGCCCGAGCTGGCCGAGCGGTTGCGGGAGGCGGAGTTCCTCTGGCGCTCCTCACAAGCCGACTTCCTCCTCCCCGCCCGGCCTCGACCGACTCTCGCGGAGGAGTTGGACGACGTCGACCGGATCGACGACGAGCGGTATGTGACCGCGGCGCTCGTCACCACCTGCGGCGGCAACCGGGTCCCCCTCGCCACGCCCTCGCCGCTCACCGACGCGACCGCGCGCGAACGGGCCCTGGACCTCGCCCAGGCCCGTGGCGCGCGGCAAGAGGCCTTCGCGGAACGGCTGCTCACGGACCCGGCCGCGGTGCGGGCACGGGTCCGCGACACCCTCGAACAGTGCGCCGAGGCCTTCTTCGACGCCGCCTGGGCGGGCGCCGCCGTGCGGCTCGCCGCCGATCTGCGCCTGAAGAACGACCTGCTGAGACACCAGGGCATCGGGCCGGCACTCGCATCGGTCTCCGGCGCGGTCACCCTGGCACCGGACGGCGACTGCATCGTCGTCGACAAACTGCAGGACAAGGCGACCGCGGCCCACGGCACCGGGGTCACCTTCATCCCCAGTGTCTTCAGCCACCCGCACCTGGTGGTGGTCCACGCGCCCGGGTGGCAGCCGGTGGTGCAGTACCCCGTGGCCGAGCCGGGCCCGTCGGAGCCGGTGTCGCTGGAAACAGTCACCCTACGACTGGAAGCACTCTCCCACCCGGTACGGCTGCGGCTCCTGCGCACCCTGGCCCGCGGCCCGCACACCACCGGCGAGCTGGCCCACATCTGGGAACTCTCACCGCCCGAGGTCTCCCGCCACCTCGCGGTCCTGCGCCGCGCGGGCCTGCTCACACCCCGGCGGCACGGCCGTTACGTCCGCTACACGCTCAACCTGCCCGACCTGACGGCGCTGGGGACCGACCTGCTGACGGCTGTGCTGCGCTGAGCGGCTTCTCCGGCGATGCCGACGGTGCCGACGGTGCCGTCGGAAGGCCTCTGCTCGCCTTCCGTCTCCCGTATCCCGCAGCTCGCGCCTTCTCACCCTTCGCTCCGCCGATCAGTTGCAAGGCGATGGCCAGGTGGCCTCTGTGCGTCAGGAGAGGAGCGAGCGGCCCGTGGGCGCCAGACGCAGCACCTGAGGGGCCGCTGTCTGTTCGCGCTCGATGCCCGGCAGGATCTCGTCCCGTACCAGGGGATCCGCCCGCACCTGGGCGAGGTGCTGCCGGTACGCATCCTCATCGGGGTACGAGGCGAAGACCACGGCGACGTTCTCACCGGTGCGGATCGGCAGCCTCGGGAAGGTGTTGTGTGCCGTCTCGGTGGTGAGGGCGGTGAGCGGCGCGGGCCCCGTCCCGCGGAGCACGGGAAGGAGACCGTCCCGGATCAGGGCGATGCCGTCGTGCCGCCCGGGAGGGAAGGACCACACGGTGGCCGACACGAATCGCTCCGGCGCCGGAGCACCGACCGGGGGCCGCTGGGCCGGGGAGACGGTGACACCGCTCGCGTCGGAGAGAGGGCGCAGGAGGAGGACGTCGTCGGAGTCGACCATGGTGGCGTTGGCCCGCGGGCCGTGCTCGGCCCAGACGGGGCCGTCGTAGAAGGCGGTCAGCGCGTGCCGCCGTACCGCCATGTCCCGGAAGCCACGCAGCCAGACGAAGCGATCCGGGTCGTCGAGGTCCCGGAACTGGCCGAGCACGATCATTCCGGGGGCCTCGGCACGCCCGGCGGCCTCGGCAGTCCGGGGCATCCCGGTCGCCCCTGCCTCCTCCTGGGCCTCGACGAACTCGCGGTCGAACAGGGCGATGAGCTCGTCGCGTCTACCGGGCCGCAGCGTGTACTGGCGAAGCTCGATCAGGGCAGGGCGGCTGACAAGGTCGGTGGCGGGCACGGCAGGCTCCTGTTCGGTCCTCTTCCGAGGTGTGTGGTCCACGGGTGCGGGGCTGGTTCCGGCTCGATCGCCCAGCAACGGGCGCGATTTGACCGTAGGCGGGCCGTGTGACAAGGGCTGTCAGGGTTTACGGAGAGAATGCGCCCATGTCTGCCGGTCGACTGCTGTCCATGCTGCTGTTGCTGCAATCCCGAGGCCGTGTCTCCGCGCGAGGGCTCGCCGACGAGCTGGGCGTGTCCGTGCGCACCGCCTACCGGGACCTGCAACGTCTCCAGGCCGCCGGGGTGCCCGTCTACGCGGAGCCCGGGCGTGGCGGCGGTTATCAGCTGGTCGAGGGCTACCGCACGCGCCTGACCGGGATGAGCGAGGGCGAGGCGAGGGCACTGTTCTTCGCAGGTCTGCCCGGGCCCGCCGCCGACCTGGGCCTCGCGGCAGAGGTGACGGCGGCGCGGCTGAAGCTGCTGGCCGCGCTGCCGGCGGGACCGCGAGAGGAGGCGGCGCGGACCGCGGCGGTGTTCCACCTGGACGCGCCCGGCTGGTACCGGGAACCCGAACAGGCGCCGTATCTCACCCTGTTCGTCGACGCGGTACTCGCCCGACGTGCGGTGGATGTGCGCTACCGCCGCTGGCGCGCGCCCCAAGAAGTGCGTCGCCGTCTTCGGCCCTACGGTCTGGTGCTGAAGTCCGGTGTCTGGTACCTCGTGGCCGCGACCTCCACCGCGGCCTCCACGGCAACCGCAACCGCAACCGCCACGGCGAACGCCACCGCCACCGCCACGGCGAACGCCAGCGCCAGCGCGAGCGCCACCGCCACGAAGGGCCGCATCGCGACCTACCGAGTGGCCCAAGTCCTCGACGCGGCGCCGAGCGACGAACTGTTCGAGCGACCGCAGGAATTCGACCTGGGCGCGTACTGGACCACCTATCTCGACGACTTCCGGAGCCGCCGCCACACCGGCACAGCCACCATCCGTCTGTCCCCACGCGGACGCCGACGCCTGCCGGACAATGTTCCGCCGGAGGTGGTGCGGGCGGTCGACTCCACCGCGACCGCCGTCGGCGACGACGGGTGGGTCGAGGCGGTCATCCCGACCGAGAGCACCGAGCATGCCTGTGGCGAGTTGCTGCGGCTCGGTGTCGACGTCGAGGTCGTCGCGCCGACCGAGCTGCGCCAAGCCATGGCCGATACTATACGGGTGCTCGCCAGGGCTTACGGATGTGGCTGCCCGGCACAGATGACTGGCTCCGGCGCTCAGGAACCGGGATGACTCACCGCTCGCGTCTACCCGTCTGCGCCCTGCTCGATCAGGGCGGCGAAGGCGTCGAGGACGCGTTGCAGACCGAAGTCGTAGGCGTGATCGGGGTCGTAGGCGCTGCCGTGCGCGGCGCCTGCCGCCGCGCCGACGCGTACGGCCGTGGGGTAGGCGTTCTCGTCGAGAACCCGGGCGAGTAGCGGGGCGTTGGCGTCCCACCACTCCTGGTCGTTCATGGCGCTGTCGTGCCGGGTGGCGCGGGCGTCGGCGTCGGCGCGGGCCCATGCCTGCACGAAGGTGAGCAGGTGGGTCAGGCAGTCGTCCATCTCGACGTCGCTGAGGCCGAGGCCGTCGAGCGCGGACAGTTCGTGCTCGTACTTCGCCATCAGCCCCGGACCGAGCGGTGGCCTGGCGGTGGAGACGTTGGCGGCCCAGGGATGGCGCCGGAACAGGGCCCTGTTCTCCTCCGCGACGGCGGCGACGCGCCGGCGCCAGGGCTGCGCACGGGTGTCGGTGTGCGGCATGCGCGCGTAGGCGGCGTCGAGCATGAGGTCGAGGAGTTCCGCTTTGCCCGGCACGTAGGTGTACAGGGTCATGGGCACCACGTCGAGCTCCTTGGCGACCCGACGCATGGTCAACGCTTCGAGGCCTTCGCTGTCGGCGATGGCGGTGGCGGCCTCGACCACCGCGTCGATGCTCAGGCCGCGTCGCGGTCCCCGGCGCCGATCGGCGGTGGAGTCGCGCCACAGCAGTTGCAGGGTGCGGGCCGGATCGCCGGCGCTGGTTCGTTCCGTAGGCACGAGGTCATCTTGCCGCATCCCTACTCTGTACTATGTATAGTGTACGTTGTACAGAGTATTCGTCGTCGTGTGAGCGTGAGCTCGAAGGAGTCACCGTGAAGATCACTTCCAGTGCCGTGTCGCTGAACGTCGACGACGTCCCGGCGTCCAGCGCCTTTCTCGTCGAGCACTTCGGATTCCAGGAGGTGATGGCCGCCGACGGCTTCGCGTCCCTGACCCGCGAGGACGCCGGGATGAACGTCATCTTTCTGCGGCGGGGACTGGCCTCACTGCCGGAGGACCAGCGGGATGACCACGCCTCCGGCCTGATCCTTGCCTTCGTCGTCGATGATCTGGAGGGCGAGCTGGCGCGGCTCCGCTCGGAAGGCGTCGCGATCACCATGCCGCTGACCGAGGAGGAGTGGGGCGAGCGCGCCTTCCAGGTGCGCGACCCCAACGGCGTGATCGTCCAGCTGGTCGACTGGAACGCCTCCACCGGCCAGTGAGGCCCGGCACCGGCCGGTGGCCTGGCGCTGGCGAGGAGCCCCGGACGCGGAAGCGCGCGGGCTCCGAGGACGAGGACAGTGTCGGCCGGTCGGCTACGCCGCGACATTCCGGTCCACCCGGAGGATGCTGAAGGTGAGCTCCCCGTTCTGCGCCATCCCCCGAGCCAGGACGGGGAGCTCCCCTTGCTTGCTTGCCTGCCTGCCTGCCTGCGGTGCGCCGCGCGCGGTCATGGGCACCGACGGACTCCACTCGCCCTTCGCGGGGGGCCACTGGAGGCCCGCGCCACTGGTCGCCCACCGGCCGGCCGGCCCGTGCTCCACCACGTCAATCCCCCGAACTCGCCGAGCAGGGCTGGGCGAACCACACTGGAAAGAGAGGAACGCGGGCTGTCTCACTGTCCCGGCCGAGGGAGTGTGCGCCATGAGTGCCTTCACGATCGACATGTCCCACCCGTTCGACTCCGGATTCACCGGCGGACTCGGCGGACCCAACGGAGGCACGCACGGCCCGCCCGAGTGGCACAGCCAGTTCGGCATGGACCTCGGAGCCCCCGGTGGCACGGAGGTCCGCGCGGTGTTCGACGGCCATGTGACCAGGTTCAATCCACACGACCCCGCCCATGACTCCGACAAGAACTACGGCGCCGAGCTCTTCATGCGGTCCCACAACGACATGATGGGTGCGTTCTACACCCACATCACGAAGGTGCCGCCCCACATCGGCCCCGGCAAGTCCATCACCCGTGGTGAGGTTCTCGGCGCGGTCCAGCATCACCCGCCCACCGCTTCCCATCTCCACTTGGCGCTGGTGGAGATCATCGGAGGGGCGCCGCACGGCCGGTACCTGGGCGTGGACCTGTACGGCTTGTTCCTCAGCACGGCCAACTCCAGCACCGTCACCCACGTCAAGTTCCACCAGGACGGCAACCCCCCGACCCTGTAGAACGGGGTTCGGCCCGGTCGCCGCCGCAGGCTCCACAGCGCGGTAATCGGGTCGACAACCGGACGCGCCAAGCACTTTGATGGCCCGGACCGCCCGCCGCACGGAGCGGGTCGACCGCAGGAGTTGCAGTTGGCGACCGGGAAAGTCACGGACATCCGCCCGTTGATCGACGCCGCACTCGTCAGGCGCCTGGTGGACACCCAGTTCCCGCAATGGGCGGCGCTGCCTCTGGAAGCGTTCGACCAGGCAGGTTCGGACCATGTGATCTACCGGCTGGGCGAGGAGCTGTCCGTACGGCTGCCCTGCCGGGCCGAGGTCGTCGGGCAAGCCGGCAAGGAGCGAGAGTGGCTGCCCCGACTCGCTCCGCACCTTCCGCTGGCGATCCCGGTCCCGATGGCGGTGGGTCAGCCGGGCTTCGGCTACCCGTGGCCGTGGGCGGTGTCCCGCTGGCTGGAGGGTGAGGTGGCGACCGTGGAGAGGCTTGCCGACTCTCGCGAGGCCGCCGTGGAACTGGCCGGGTTCCTTGCCGCTCTCCAGCGGTTCGAGCCCGTGGACGTCGCCGGCGAGAATGCCCCCGGCGTCCTCGACGCCCTGCCGTTGGCCGCCAGGGACAGCGCGACACGGGCCGCGATCACCCAGGTCAGCGGCACGTTCGACGCTCAGGCGATGACCGGACTGTGGGACGCGGCGCTGAACGCGCCTGGCTGGGAAGGCCCGCCGGTCTGGTTCCACGGAGACTTCCACACGGGCAACCTGCTGACCCTCGACGGCCGTCTGAGCGCCGTCATCGACTTCGGCGAGCTCGGCATCGGCGACCCGGCCTGCGATCTGATGATCGCCTTCACCCTGATGTCCGCCGACAGCCGGGCCGCCTTCCGGGCCGCGCTGGGCGTGGACGACGCGACCTGGCTACGAGGCCGCGGCTGGGCCCTGGCCACCGGCCTGAACGCCTACACCACCTACGCCGCGGTCAACCCTCGGGTGGCCGCGCAGACCACCCGGCAGATCACCGAGGCCCTGATCGGCTGATCGGCCGATCGGCTGATCGCGCCGCACGGCTACGGCGTTTGCGGTCCTGCGGCGCCCCTGTTCGTCCGAGTCGAGCGCGCCGGGAAACTCATCGACGAGTTCCCCGGCGCGCCTCGACATCAGAACCCGGCCGGTCGAGTCGGGCCCTTGGTTCAGTCGGGGGCACCTCCCCAGGCCAGGGCCGTGCCGATGTACGCGGGGACGGCCGGTGCGTCGGTGTACGCGGTGGCCGTCGTGCGGCTGCGGTCGTTCGTCTCGTCGAAGTTCGACCAGTCCGTCTTGCTCATCCGCAGTTGGATGTCGCCGGTGTCCCGACCCGCCGCGAGTGAGCCGCCCGTGAAGGTGACCTCCAGGTAGGCGTCCGCGCCCGTGACGGGAGTGGCCAGCGGAACGACCCGTAGCTTGACCTGCGCACAGCCCACCGCCGCGTAGTCGCACCAGGCGCTGACGGCGGCCGAACCGTCCCGCGTGAAGTAGTAGCGCAGCGAGGCGGTGGCCAGGTCCAGGGTGGAGTTGCCGGTGTTGACCAGTTGGAGCGAGGGCCGGATGGTGTTGTCGGTCGCGGACGCGTCGTTGTTCTTGTACCGCACCTTCACCGCTCCGGACGGAGTGCCGGCCGACTCCGTGGTCACGTTCAGCGTCCCCGAGGAGGCGGAGACGTTGCCTGCCGCGTCCCGGGCCCGGACGGTGTAGGCGTACGCCGTGGAAGGGCTGAGTCCGGTGTCGGTGTACGAGGTGCCGGTCACCGGCGTGGCGTTCACCTTGGTCGCGCCCCGGTAGACGTCGTACCCGGTGACGCGGACGTTGTCGGTCGACGCCGTCCAGGAGAGGGAGACGCTGGTCGACGTCTTCGCGGTGCCGGTCAAGCTGGTCGGGGCCGTCGGCGCCTGGGTGTCGGTCGGGTCCGGCGTGCCGCCGTGGACGTCGCTCAGGCTGATGCCCGTGGTGCTGGAGGGGCCGCCCAGCGGGACCTCGTGGTCAAGGCGCGGCCACCCGCGCACGCTTCCGCTCCCGGCGACCTACGTCATCGACCGTCATGGCGCCGTCCGCTGGGCCTTCGTCGACGCCGACTACACGAGGAGGGCCGAACCGGCCGACATCCTCACCGCTCTCGACGCACTCGACTGAGCTGTGAGTTCACGGCGGCGAAGCCTGCTGTCCGCTGCGTGCGGTGGCCCCGAGTTGCCTCGGAAGGGGCCTCAAAGCTGGCGCAGCACGTACTCGTAACCGATCTGCGGTTCGGGTGACACCCAGTGGCGGTGGGCGCCACCGGCGGGGCAGGTGCCGTTGGAGCCGTTGCCGGTGAAGAACAGGCCCGAGCACCGGGTGCACAGGAACCACTGCCGTTGGCCGCCGGGGCCGTTGGTGCCGTCAGGCAGCGCTTCGACCTTGTACGTGCCCGACCCGGTGTAGTTGTGCCATCGCAACGGCCGGCTGCTGTTGGGACAGTACGAGGTCGTGCGTCCGCTGTCCCACCACCCCTTCGACCACAGGGCCGCGCAGTCGCGGCACCACCTCCAGCTGGTGTCACCGACGCCGGGGTCCGTGTCGTAGAGGAGCACGTAGTCGCCGCTGCTCGCGCTCTGGTGGCCGTGGTCCCAGCCGAAGATGCCGCTGCCGACCGGGCAGTAACCGCTGCCGTTGCCGGAGAACCACAGCTGGCTGCACTGGTAGCACCACCTCCACAGGTGCTGCGCGGCCTGGGCGGGGGAGGCGGTCGCCAGGGCTGTGGTGGCGCCGGCGGCTATCACGAGCCCGGTGCCGGCGGCCCTGGTGAGGAAGGCGCGACGGGTGGCCGTGGAAGTGGAGGGGGAGAGGGAGCTGGAGAGGGTGGCAGGGGTCGGCATGGGTCGTCCCTCACTCTTGTCCGAGTCGATGGTGGAGCGCCTGCATCCTTCCGGCCCGCGGCCCTCGCCATGCGTGGGACCAGATGAATCGCGCTCGGTCGCCACCCTTGGCGTACTGCGTCGATCCTGGGTGCGGTGGCCCGCGCCGCGCGAACAAGGCGAGCGCACTTGCTCGTATGTGGCGCGTCCGAGGCCCCGGTCTCGCCCCGATCGTCGGCCGCCCCTCCCGCCGGCCGCCCTGTGTCCCACATCACACCTCGTTCCTGTCAGCAATCGAGACGCTGTCCCGCTCAAGTCACCAGGAGCAAGCGAACCGACAGGAGCAACGCATGAAGCACCGCATCGTCGTTCTCGGCGCCGGCTACGGCGGAGCCTTCGCGGCCGGGAACCTGGCCCGTCGGCTCTCCCCGGCGGACACCGAGATCACCGTGATCAACGCCGAGCCGGACTTCGTCCAGCGGCTGCGGCTGCACCAGCTCGCGGCCGGTCAGGAGATCGAGGCTCCGAAGCTCGCCGACATCTTCGCGGGCACGGGCATACGGCTGCGCCTGGCCCGTGTCACCGCCGTCGACCCCGAGCGCCAGGTCGTCGCGGTGGCCGACGCCGACGGCGGTGGCGAGTACGGCTACGACACGCTCGTCTACGCGCTCGGCAGCCGCGTCGCCGAGGGCGGTGTGCCCGGCGTGGCCGAGCACGCCTACGACGTCACCGGCCGGGCCTCCGCACTGCGGCTGCGTGAGCGTCTGGACGGCCTGGCCGGGCGGGGCGAAGGAGGCAGTGTGGTGGTCGTCGGCGACGGGCTGACCGGCATCGAGACCGCCACCGAGGTCGCCGAGTCCCGCCCCGGCCTGTCGGTGGCGCTGGTCGCCCGCGGCGAACTGGGCGCCCGGCTCTCCGCCGGAGCCCGCAGCCACCTGCGCCGGGCCTGTGACCGGCTGGGCATCACGGTCCTGGAGCACACCAGTGTCGAAGCCGTCGAGGCGGCACGGGTGCTGTGCGCCGACGGCACCGCCCTGGCGTCGGACGCGACCGTCTGGACGGCCGGGTTCGCTGTCGACTCCATCGCCGCGGCCGGCGGGCTGGAGGTCACCGACACCGGCCGGGCCGTCGTCGACCGCACCATGCGGTCCGTCTCGCACCGGAACGTCTACGTCGTCGGCGACAGCGCCTACGCCATCGCCGACAACGGCCGACCGCTGCCGATGTCCTGCGCCTCGGCCGGACACACCGGGCGGCAGGCCGTGGAGGCGATCGTGGCAAACCTGACCGGCCGCGAGATCGCGAACGTCAAGCTGGCCTACCTGGGCAACCACATCAGTCTCGGACGGCACGACGGGATCGTGCAGTTGGTGGACGACGAAGGGCAGGCGAAGCCGAAGCACGTCGCCGGCCGCAAAGCCGCGCGGATCAAGGCGGGCGTCCTCTGGATGTCGCTGTGGGCCACCTCGCATCCGACCTTCGGCCTGCCCAAGCGCCGGCACCGGCTGACCGTCGCGGTCGACGCGTCCGCGAGCGATCGCGTTGCCGCCTAGGGTGATCCCCATGGACAGCACCGACATGGATCGGTTCGAGGCCGGCCGGAACCGGCTGGCCTCGTTGGCGTACCGGCTGCTGGGCTCCGCCACCGACGCCGAAGACGCCGTACAGGACGCGTTCCTGCACTGGCAGGCCGCAGACCGGCAGCGGATCGAGGTCCCGGAGGCATGGCTGACCAAGGTCGTCACCAACCTGTGCCTCGACCGGCTCCGCTCGGCACAGTTCCGCCGCGAACGCGCCGCCGGCGCGTGGCTGCCCGAACCGCTCCTCGACGGCGACCCCATGCTCGGCCCCGCCGACACCTTCGAGCAGCGCGAATCGGTCTCCCTGGCCGTGCTGACCCTCATGGAACGCCTGTCACCCTTCGAGCGGGCCGTCTACGTCCTGCGCGAAGCGTTCTCCTTCAGTCATGCCGAGATCGCCGGGATCCTCGACATCACCGAGTCCGCGAGCCAGCAGCACCTCCACCGCGCCCGGCGCCGTATCACCGCCGGGCGCGGCCGGGGCGGCGAGGTCGACCCGGCGTCCGCCCGCAAGATCGTCGAGGAATTCCTCGCCGCCGCCTCGTCGGGCCGTACCGAACGGCTGGTGGCGCTGCTCACGGACGACGCGATCGCGATCTCCGACGGCGCCGGACTGACCCAGAAGCTGCTGCGGTTCGACACGGCGCGGCGCATCGCCGCCGTCGCACGGGCCGGATTCAGGCCCACCGCCGCGAAACGGCGACTCGTCGGCGGCACGCCCGCCATCCACTACGCACTCGTCAACGGCGCTCCCGCCATCCTCGTCGTGCTCGACGGCCCGACAGCGCCGCCCAAGGTCAGCGGCGTCGTGACGTTCGACATCGCCAACGGCAGGATCACGACGGTACGCGGCATCGCGACCCCCGCGCGTCTCGTCCGCCTCACCGAAGCCTGGCGGCAGCACGAGCCGGACGTACCGCTCGTCGCCGAGTGGTGAGCTGACACGGGCACGGATACGGAAACGGACACGGACACGGATACGGACACGGATACGGACACGGATACGGATACGGAAACGGAGGCGGACGCGGGCGCCGAAGCCGACGCCGACCGCGGTCAGGCGCAGCGCGTGTGTCGCGCCGAGCCGCGAGTCGGCGGCTGCGGCTACGGCTGTAGCACCTTCAGGTCAGGCGCGCGCCCTCGCGGCCGGGCCCAGGCTCACACTGGGGCTGCGGCTCACACTGGGGCTGCGGCTCACACTGGGGCTGGGGCTCAGCCCAGGATGCCCCGGTCATAGCCGACCGCCACGGCCGCCGCGCGGTCCTTCACACCCAACTTGCCGTACAGATGGGTCAGATGAGTCTTGACGGTCGCCTCGCTGATGAAGAGTTCACGCGCTATCTCGCGGTTCGACGTGCCCTTGGCGACCAGTTCGAGCACCTCGCGCTCCCGCGCCGACAGCCTGTCGCCCGCCGGGACGGCGGGCTTGCGGACGGCCGAGACCAGGCGGGAGGCGACCGCGGGGGACAGGACGGTGCGCCCTTCGGCGGCGGCGCGGACCGCTGCGAACAACTCCTCGCGAGGCGCGTCCTTCAGCAGGTAACCGGTGGCGCCGGCATCGATCGCGGGGATCGTGTCGGTGTCCGTGTCGTAGGTGGTGAGAACGAGGACTTTGGCGCGGGCGCCGCGTCGGGTGAGTTCGGCGATGGCCTCCACACCGCTGCCGGCCGGCATGCGCAGGTCCATGAGCACGACATCCGGGTCGAGGCGCAGGGCGAGCTCCACGCCTTCGACGCCGCCCGCGGCCTCGCCGAGGACACCGAAGCCGGGAGCGGTGGCGAACATACCGCGCAGACCGTCCCGTACGACGGGGTGGTCGTCGACGATCAGCAGGGTGATGGTGTGGTCAGTCATGGCGGACCAACGGTACGCGAGCACTGATCGCGGTGCCCTGGCCGGCTTCCGACTCCACGGCGACGGTGCCCGCGATGCGTTCGGCGCGGGTGCGCATCCCGTGCAGACCGAAGCCGCCCGAGCCGGTGCGCGGCGGCACGGCGAGGGGATCGAAGCCGCGCCCGTCGTCACGTACGTCCAGGGTGATCTCGTCGCCCATGTAGGAGAGGGTGACGCCGGCTCGGGTGGCCTCGGCGTGTCTGGCGGCGTTGGCGAGGGCTTCCTGGGCGATCCGCAGGAGAGTGGCGGCGACCTCCCCGTGCAAGGGTTCCTCGGTACCGGTCACCGTGAACCGGACGGCGACACCGGTCCGTTCGGACCACTCGCCGACGGTCTTCTTCAGCGCCTCGGGGAGCGTGTCGTGCTCCAGGGCGACCGGGGAGAGATTCTGCACCGAGCGACGGGCCTCGCCCAGGGAGTGCCGGGCCAGGGTCTGGGCGCGGTCCAGGTGTTCGCGGGCCAGGCCGGGGTCGGTGGTGGAGGCGACCACCTGGAGCTGGGCGATGATCCCGGCCAGGCCCTGGGCGATGGTGTCGTGGATCTCCGCGGCCAGGCGGCGCCGCTCGTCGGCCACGCCCGCCTCCCGTGCCTGGAGCACGAGTTGGGCGTGCAGGGCGGCGTTCTCGGCGAGTGCCTTCTCCAGGGCGGCGATCGTCTCGGCTCGCTCCCTGACCTTCTCGGCCTCCTTGGCCTCCAGATTGCTCATGACGAGGACGAGCACGGTGTTCAGCAGGAACAGCGCCCCGAATGCGGCCCAGCCGAGCGGAGAGGCGGGCGGCAGGCCGCCGGACTGCGAGCCGCCCATGATGACCGCGGTGACGACGTACCCGACCCGGGCGGCGCGCGGCGGCAGCAGCCGCCCGGTGTCGAAGTAGCCGAGACAGGCGTAGATCGCGAAGAACGGGTTGAGCCAGGTGAGGATGAAGGCGAGAACGGTACGCAGGGTGAAGTAGACGTATCCCGCGAGGGTGCGCCCGGGCAGTACCGGCATGCCGGCGTCCGCCACTTGGTCACAACCCCGTTCCTGCGCACCGCCGTTGAGCCTGTCCGCCGCCAGCAGCCGCGGCACCGCACGGGTCCACCACGCCTGAAGCGCCAGCGCGGCGAGAACCAGTCCCGCCGCGGTGAACACCTCGGAGCGGGTCATCACCGCGTCGGCGGCCGCGGCTCCGACGAGGGTGGCGAGGCCCAGCAGGGCATACGGGCCGTACCGGAAGAACTGTGCCCAGCGTTCCTCGACCGTCGTCGTCATCCCCTGCCCTACTCCCACTTGAACCAGCGTCCGGCCGCCGCCGTCAGCACCACCGCCCACAGCGCCATGATCCCGAGGTGCGCCCAGCCGGGCCAGTCTCCCGCCGCGGCCGCGTCGAGGGACTGCGCGGCGGCGCCCAGCGGGGTGAGGTCCACGACGCGCCGGATGGCCTCGGGCATGGTCGAGACGGGCAGCCAGACCCCGGAGGTGAACATCGCCGGAAAGAACACCGCCGAACCCACCGCCTGAGTGATCTTGGTCGTACGGCTCACGGCGGAGACGGTGCCGCCGAGCGCCAGGGTGGCCACGGTGGCCAGGACGAACGCCGTGAGCCAGCCGGGCAGATGGCGGGGCAACGCCACGTCGAACACGATCCGGCCCACCGCCATGGCGATCGCGGCGGAGACTCCCACGGCGGCGGCGTGCAGCACGATCTGTGCGCCGACGAGGGCGCCCGGCCGCACGGGAGTGGTGGACATCCGGCGCAGGATGCCCCGCTCGCGGTAGCCGGTCAGCACGGGCGGCATGGACTGGATGCCGGCCGTGATCATGGCGAGCAGTACGGCGATGGGGACGTACAGGTCCACGACGCGCAGGCCGCCCAGATCCGCCGAGTGCTCTCGGAACGAGGGGATGGAGCCCAGCACGCACAGCAGGAGCGTGGGGAAGGCGAGGATCCAGAAGAGGGCGGCGGGCTCCCGCAGGAAGAGTCGTGCCTCGGCCCTGAGCACGGCGACGGAGCCGTCCCCGAGGGGGAGGGAGAAGGCGGTCGGCCGGGTGCCGGGGCTGGTGGCGGTCATGCGTCGGGTCCCGTCAGGTCGAGGTAGGCGTCGTCCAAGGTGGCCTCCGTGATACGGAGGTGATGCGCGGTGATGCCCTGCCCGGCGAGCAGTGAGAGCACCGCGCTGACGGTCTCGTCGGTGCCGTCGACCACGATCCGGCCGCCGCCCAGCTCCCGCACGGACGTGACCGAGGGCAGGTCCGCCAGCTGCCGGGTGTCCAGCGGCGCGGAGGGACGGAAGGAGATCTCCGTACCGCCCGCGCTGCGCCCGATCAGGCCTGCCGGAGTGTCCAGCGCGGTGAGGCGACCCTTGTCGATCAGCGCGATCCGGTCGCACAGGCGCTGGGCCTCCTCCATGAAGTGCGTGACCAGCAGCACGGTGACGCCGCTGTCGCGCACCTCCTCGATGAGCCGCCAGGTGTCCCGGCGGGCACGCGGGTCGAGGCCGGTGGTGAGTTCGTCCAGGACGACGATGCGCGGGTTGCCGACCAGGGCCAGCGCGATGAACAGCCGTTGCTTCTGGCCGCCGGAGAGCTTCGCGAAGCGGGTTCGGAGCTGGGCGGTGAGCCCCAGACGCTCGGCCAGATCCCGCCAGTCGGCGGGGTCCGGGTAGCAGGCGGCGTAGAGTTCGAGCGCCTCCCGCACCGTGATCTTCGGTTGCAGCCGGCTCTCCTGGAGCTGGGCGCCCAGGAGGCGGGTGACGGCGCCGCGATCGATGGCCGGGTCGTAGCCGGCGACCCGGACGGTTCCGCCGTCCGGCCGCCGCAGTCCCTCCACGCACTCCACCGTGGTGGTCTTGCCCGCGCCGTTCGGACCGAGGATTCCGAAGACCTCCCCCTCCTCGACGGCGAAGGACACACCGTCGACGACCCTTCTGCCCCCGTAGGCCTTCCGCAGGCCGCTGACTTCGATGACTGCCATACCGAGAGCGTGCCGCGGCGGGGCGGGGGCGGGCATCGGCCATCGCGCTCGAAGGCACATCAACCGATCGGCTGATGGCGGGATACGACCGTCGCGGTCGAAGCCGCGTGGGCATGGCCGCTGTGGCCCTCGGCCTCGCCTTCGGCGGGTCGATGCTTCGCCAGGACGACGCCGGCTCACGAGGGCGCGACCGCGGTGCATCCGTCCGGGCACGCGGACCCGAATCATCCGTCGATGGGCGATTTGTTCAATTCGGCGCCCTGAGTAGTGGCCGACCATCCGCCATCTTCCCTCTTCGTGGGAGCACTCATGATCGTCAAGAAGCTGCACGACGCCGGTGTGAAGAGCGAGCACGCCTACCTCGCCGCCACCGCCTCCATCGGCCTGTCCCTCGTCTCGTGGCTGACCTCCAGCCGGACCGAGAACCTGGAGCGCGCGGACCGCTGGGGCATCTTCGTCGGCGAATGGGCCCCCACCTTCTTCGCGCTGGGACTCGCCCTGGCCAACTACGAGAACGGCGACGCATCGTGACCGAGTCACTGCACCCGCCGGGCGAGACACCTCCCGTGGAGGGGTCGACAGCCGAAGCCCATCCCGAGCGGCCGGACGGCGGAGTCTGGGAACACCCGCACCTGTGGCTGTTCCTCATCGTGATCGGCTGTCTGCTCATCGCCGGCTTCTTCGTGGCGAGAGTCATCGACCTGTGACCTGGCGGCTCGGTCTCGACCGAGCCGCACGCCGCGGTTCACCGGCACCGCTCACCGGGGAATGCGGCTGCCCGCCGGCGACCGCTCAGAGTCGGTACGGCCCTCGGACGAGGCTGTCCCCCGAGTGGTCCGGCTTGCCGTTGTACGGCTGGACCGAGACGTCCACCACCGAGTACTCGGTGAGATCGACGTTGTCCGGCACGGGCAGTGCGGCGTGGCCGTCGGGACCGAGGACGCCCATGGAGATCAGCTTGGTGTGGCTGCGGTCCATGAGCCAGACCTCGAAGTAGCCGGAGGTCTGGGGGAGGCCCTGGACCGTTATGTCGAGGGTGCGGCCGCTGTCACCGCCGGTGAGCCGCGCGTATCCGACCGAACCGGCCTGGAGCGAGTCCAGTCGTGCGCCTTGGGTGGCCGGGGCGGTGACGGCGGTGTCGTCGCCGGCCCACCAAGTGATCCCAGCGCCTGCCGCGGCACCGAGGAGTGCGGCACAAGCGGTGAGCATCACGGCGAAGCGACTCAGCCGACGGGGCCGGGGGACCGGGGGCGCGGTCGTGGCGCCGCCGCCGTCCTCCGGCGGGCGCATGACCCGCGTCGTGGTCTGCGTGGGCTGAGACGACGGCTGAGGCGGCACCTCCTCGCCGCCGTCCGCGCGGGCGGTGTCCCTGTGCGCGGCGCCCGGCCGTGAGCCGAGTCCCAGTTCGTCGGCGATGTCGTCCCACAGGTCGGCCGGTGGTTCAAGGAGCTCGTCGTCCCGCACCACGGGCGCTCTGGTCGTCGCGACCACGTGACGCAACCGGACCAGTTCCTGGCGGCACCGCTCGCACTGGCGCAGGTGCTCGTCGGCCGTGGACGGCGCGGCCTCACCCAGCGCCATCAGCGCCAGCGTCTCCTCGTCAGCGTGCTTCACCGTCCACCTCCAATCGGTGCTTCATGCGCATCAGCCCACGCCGAGTGTGCGTCTTCACCGTGCCCAGGGGGAGCCCTGTGCGCTCGGCGATCTGTGCCTGCGTGAGGTCTTCGAAGAAGGCCAGCCTGAGCACGGTCTGCTGCTGTTCGGGCAACCTCTCCAGCTCGTCGACGAGAAGCAGATGGTCCACCACGGAGTCCGACGGTGAGCGCTGCTCCTGCGAGTGCGCGACTGCCGTCGCACCGGTGGCCGCCTCCAGGTCTCTCAGGTGTCGGGACCGATGGGCATGGGCGTCAGCCACCTTCTTGTGCGTGATGCCCATGATCCACGTCTTCAGTGACGCTCGTCGTGGATCGTAGCCCCGCCGGCCGCGCCAGGCTCCGACGAACACCTGCTGGGTGACGTCCTTGGCCTCCTCGGCGTCTCCCAGCCGCCGTGTCACCACGGTGAAGACCAGGGCGCCCCATCGGCGGTACGCCTCGGTGAGACACGACTCGTCGCCCTCGGCGAAGCCGCGGGCCAGCTCGTCGTCGGAGGCGGACGTCACGCCGACCACGTTAGCCGCCAGGACCTCGGATCCGCCCCACATCGTGGTCACGTCGGTGCCTCTACCGCCGTGACAACCAGGTTCTGCTGATATCCGCCCTTGTCGGGGAGGTACGGGCCGGTGCAGGTGATCAGGCTGAGGACCGCCGACCCGTCCCTGCGGTACACGCCGCTTCCGGTCAGTGTCTCCTTGTCGACAGTGCGTCGTGAGACGACTCGGAAGTCGACCCAGCTGCCGTCCGAACGCCGTATCCGCACCTCGTCGCCCTGCCGTACCTCGGACAGACCGGCGAGGACGCCCAGGTCACCCCGCTCGGAGTCGACATGCCCGACGATGACGGACGACCCCGTCGCCTCGCCCGGCCGCGGAGAGAAGCGGTACCAGCCGACCCGACGCGGATCCTCAGGCACCTCCATCTGTCCGTCCGCCGCGACCCCCACCGGGTCGACCGGAGCCCGGACGCCCAGCCGGGGCAGCTCCAGGACCGACGGCTCCCGGACCGACGGCTCCGGGACCGACGGCTCTCGGACCGTGGGGGCCGCCGACGCCGTCGTACCCGCCTCCTCCGTGGCAGCCGGTTCCGGTGTCCTCTCCAGGGCCCGCTGGGCAGCCGTGGGGCGGCTGCCGAGTGCGGTCCCGAAGTCGTCCACATCGGCGCTCGGCCGCCCGCTCCACGTCCCGACGGCCATCGCGACGGAGACGAGGAGCCCCACGACAGCCACAGCCAGGGCGGCCAGCAGCGTGCGCCGTGGCGCTGGGGTGCCCATACGAATCGTCCTCCGGGTACCGTTGGGGCCGGCGTGCCGCAGCCGGCCGGGGGCGGCGGGCGGCGGCACACCGTGCGTGCGGTCCTAGCGAGTGGTCGCGCGCAGTCGCATCAGCAGTCCGGCCACGGCGACGGCGGACACCGCACCGAGGGACAGGGCGCCGAGCGGGACGCTCTCGTTGTGCGCGGCGGCCTGTCCGCTGCCACCGGCGGGTACACCATCGG
This sequence comes from Streptomyces sp. NPDC001532, assembly GCF_040298625.1. Lineage (NCBI taxonomy): Bacteria > Bacillati > Actinomycetota > Actinomycetes > Kitasatosporales > Streptomycetaceae > Streptomyces > Streptomyces sp. NPDC001532. Next base: position 81,474 of record NZ_JBEPAL010000019.1, on the reverse strand, counting down.
GAGCCGAGTGCATACCGGTCAGCGCCTGCGTCTTCAGCGCCAGGCTCTTGTCGTCGGCGCTGCCCCACGCGTAGACGACGGTGTTGGTGCCCTCGGTCAGATTCAGCTCGGCAGGACCGATGGCGACGGTGTCGGTGCCGGCGAGGACCACATCGGCGGAGACCGTCCCGGCCTTCACCTCTGCCGTGGCCTCGTCCGGGTTCTTCAGATCCTCGAACACCGGGGTGCCGTTGGCGCGGACGTCGACGGCGGGTGCCGCCGCGACATGGCGCACCGTCAGCCGGGCCTCACCAGCGGGCACCTTGGAGGTGTCGTTGACGAACGCGTCCAGGGCGGGCTCGCCGTCGGCGGTCAGATGGGCCACCAGGGTGGCGTCGGCCCCGTCGGGCACGTCGACCGTCTTCTCGATGGCGGGCGTACCGTCCGGGCCCTTGCCGTCCTCGAAGATCCTGATGTCGTAGGACCCGGCGTCCAGCTTCATCGGTTCGGTCAGTGTTCCTGGCTCGAAGTCGGCGATCAGCTCCTTGTCTCCCGCGTAGACGTCCACCGTCAGACCGGGTACGGCGTGCAGCACCGACACCGTGGCCTGCTCGTCGTCCGCGGACGACGACTGGGCCAGCGCGGTGGAGGCACCGGTGACGGACAGGACGACGACAGCTCCGGCGGCCAGCGCCGCGCCCGCTACTCGTGCGGTCATGGCAATCTTCCTTCCGGGTTGGTGCAGTGCTCGGCCTCTGCGCAGAAGCATTCGGCCGGGCGCAGAGGCGCGGTTTCACCCGAAGCCCGTTTTTTCGAGGACACCGAACCGGGACGCCGGGACGCCGGGACGCAGGGACGGACGGCTGACCGGCTCCGGCACACGGCGCCACGCGGCGGCTCGAGCAGCGGCGGTCGGGTTGCCGGGCCGGATGCCGGGCCGGATGCCGGTCGGGCCGGCGGGCTGACCGCGGTCAGGGCCGAACGGCCCGAGCGAGGGACCACGTCATGGCGGACCCTGGAACTGCGGGGCACAGCGTGCACCGCACCGCACTCCAGGAAGGTTCGTCATGAAGGGCTATGTGTTCCAGGGCCCGGGCCAGTCCTCCTGGCAGGACGTCCCGGACCCTGCTGCGAAGGAGCCGACCGATGTCGTCGTTCACGTCGACTCCGTCACCATCTGCGGCACCGACCTGCACATCCTCAAGGGCGACGTCCCTGAGGTCCGCCCCGGCACGGTCCTCGGGCACGAGGCGGTGGGCGAGGTCGTGGAGACCGGCGCCGACGTGCGCACGGTCCGCCCGGGCGACCGGGTCCTGGTCTCCTGCATCACGGCCTGCGGGCGCTGCGCGTACTGCCGCCGGGCGATGTACGGCCAGTGCCGGGGCGGCGGAGGCTGGATCCTCGGCCATCTGATCGACGGCACCCAGGCGGAGTACGTGCGCGTGCCGTACGCCGACCTGTCGGTGCACCCACTGCCCGCCACGGTCACGGACCGTGACGCCGTCCTGCTCGCGGACATCTTCCCGACCGCCTACGAGGTGGGCGTCCGCAAGGGAGAGGTACAGCCCGGCGACACCGTCGCCGTGGTCGGCGCCGGACCCGTCGGCCTCGCGGCCGTCGCCACGGCCCGGCTCTTCAGCCCCGAGCAGATCCTCGTCGTGGACCCGGCCGCGACCCGGCGAGACGCCGCACGGGAGCTCGGTGCGGACGCCGTAGGGGATCCGGCCGAGGCACCGGAGGAACTGATCGCCGATCTGACCGACGGGCTGGGAGCCGATGTGGTCATCGAGGCGGTCGGACTGCCGGAGGCCTTCGAACTGTGCACCCGCATGGTGCGGCCGGGCGGGCACGTCGCCAACGTCGGCGTGCACGGCAAACCCGTGACCCTGCACCTGGAAGACCTGTGGATCAAGAACGTGACGATCACCACCGGCCTGGTCGACACCCATTCGACGCCCACCCTCCTGCGGATGGCGGCCGCCGGCCGCCTGCCCGCCGCCGCCCTGGTCACCCACACCTTCCCGCTGCAGCGGATGGCGGAGGCGTACGACGTCTTCGCCGCGGCCGCGGACACCGGCGCGCTCAAGGTGGTGCTCAGCGGGGAACCCCACGGAGAACTGGCCGTCACATCGTGAGACGACGCCTGATCAGGGCTGCTGCGACGGGCGACCACGTGCTGGAGGAGGCCGGGCGGCGTCTCGTGTGCCGCCCGGCCATGAGGTCACGCGGTGGCCGGCTGCGCGGGCAGGACGTGGTCGCCGACCTTGTCCGTGCTCAGGCACAGTGAGCAGATCATCGCGTCGTGGGTGCGGCAGGCGGCCAGGTCGGGACGCTCGTAGGGCTGGTGGCAGACGTGGCAGTCGTACGTCGTCGCGCTCGGGTTGCCGTCCGCGTCGAGCAAGGGCTCGGCTATGCCGTCGTCGGACCGGCGCAGGTAGTACCTGCCCTTGGTGACGACGGCCATCAGCGGAGTGAGGACGAAGGCGATGACGGCGGCGGCGACGGGCGAGTACGGCTGGAGGGTGTCGCCGAGCGCGTGGAAGTACATGGCGATGGAGAGGCCGGAGGCGGCGACGAACGCGACGACGCCGACCGGGTTGACGGCGTAGAGCATGCCGCGGCGGAACTCGGGCGCGTGCGGTGAGAGCTTCAGCAGGTACTTGTTGACGCCGATGTCGGTGGCGACGGTGACGACCCAGGCGATCGCGCAGTTCGAGTAGAAGCCGAGGATGCTGTTGAGGAAGCTGAACATGTCGGCCTCCATCAGCACGAGCGCGAAGGCCAGGTTGACCAGGACGAAGATCATGCGGCCGGGGTAGTGCTTGGTGACGCGGGTGAAGGAGTTCGTCCAGGCCAGCGACCCGGAGTAGGCGTTCGTCACGTTGATCTTGATCTGGCTGATGACGACCAGTGCCACGGCCAGCGGAAGGACCAGCCAGGACGGCATCATCGCGTCGAAGGCGCCACGGAACTGCTGGATCGGCTCGGGGGCGGCCGTCGGCCCGACCTCGGCCAGGATGTAGACGGCGAGGAAGACACCGATGGCCTGCTTCAGGGCGCCGAGCACCACCCAGCCGGGGCCGGCCATGACCACCGCGGTCCACCAGGCCCGCCGGTTCGCCTCGGTCTTGGGCGGCATGAAGCGCAGGTAGTCGATCTGCTCGCCGATCTGCGCGATCAGCGACAGACACACGCCCGTGCCGAGCAGCACGGAAGCGGTGTTGACTCCGCCCTCGCCGTCGGTGCCGGCGTAGGAGAGGAAACGGTCCACCGTGCCCGGGTCGGTGGCGACCAGGTAGACCAGCGGGGCGACCATCAGCACGAGCCAGATCGGGGTGGTCCACACCTGGAGCTTGCTGAGTGCCTTCATGCCGTAGACGACCAGAGGGATCACCATCAGGGTGGAGACCAAGTAGCCCAGCCACAGCGGCATTTCGAGGCCGATCTTCAGCCCCTGCGCCATGATCGAGCCTTCGAGGGCGAAGAAGATGAAGGTGAAGCTCGCGAAGATGACACTGGTGAGGACCGAGCCGTAGTAGCCGAAGCCGGAGCCGCGGGTGATCAGGTCCAGGTCGATGTTGTAGCGGGCGCCGTAGTACGCGAGGGGGAAGCCGGTGACGAAGATGACGACCGCGGCGACGGCGATCGCCACGAGCGCGTTGCCGGTGCCGTGGGCCAGTCCGATCCCGGCGCCGATGGAGAAGTCGGCCATGTAGGCGATGCCGCCGAGTGCGGTCGTCGCCACGACCATCGGGGTCCAGCGGCGGTAACTGCGCGGCGCGAAACGGAGGGTGTAGTCCTCCAGCGTCTCCTTGGTGGCCTGGCTGGTGGGGGAGTGCGGCACCGTGGCCGTCTGAGGTGACTCAGTGGTGCTCATGGTCAGCTGTCAGCCCTTCGGGGATGCGGTACGCCTACGTACGGCGGGCGAGCGGCCGGGCGGATGGGCAGGTCGGCGGACGGGCAGGTCGGTGGGCGGATGGGCAGGCGGCGGACGGGCGACGCCACTTCGAACCGCGCCGCCGCCTCGGGGGGAAACGCGTCCGGCGAACCGCTCACGCGGGCCGAACTCCCGTATACAACTGCGGATTCATGAGCGGAGACGCTAGTGACCGCGTGTTTCCCTCAAGGCGCGTGTGGCGTGAACGGCAGGTTTCCGCACGCGTTCTCGAGGGCTTGTCCGGCGGGGTTCCGCCGGACAAGCCCCTGGGCTCGGGGAGGGCTCAGCGTTTGACCGTGAAGGTGAAGTCGCCGGAGAGCTTGCCGTTCAGCCGGACCGCTGAGAAGACCTTCCCCTCGGTGATCAGTCTCTCGACCTCGGCCCGCGAGAGGCCGCAGCCTTCAGCGATCAGTCGTACCGGCCGGACCGGAATCCGTGCCGCGAAGCGCACGGAGACGTCGATGACCTCGCGGTCCAGGTGGTCCGACCCGCCGGTGTCGAGACGCCAGGCGTGGTTCCAGTCGAGGGCGATGCGATTGCGGCGCTGGACGACCGGGTCCTGGAGCAACTCGGCTGCCAGGCCTGGGTCGTTGTCGTGCAGCCGGTCCAGCAGTTGGGGCCGGACGGAGCGCACGTTCATCCGCTCCAGGACCGTGAGCTTCGCCGTGTCCCCGCAGGAGGAGCAGAGTACGAGGAGCCAGACGTCGAGGAGCTTGTGGTTCGCGTTGACGCGGAACTTGCCGTTCGGCCGGAAGCGCCCGGACGGGCAGGCGTGACAGCGGCGGAGAACGGTCGGCAGGCAGGTGGGCATGACCACCCAGGTGTTGAGCACAGAAGTACACCGGTTTCAGTGAGAAGTCCGCAGCAAGAAGCAGCGCGGCGCACAGGTGCGACGCGCGACAGATCAGCGCTCGGGAGGTCTCACAGGGTGTACAACGGGGTGTCCTCTGCTGGGCGACTCGGTTCGGCAGCACGGTAATGGCGCACGGCGGCGCCGCTCCACTGGTTTTGGCGTCATGCTCGTGGGGCTGTTGGCGGGTGCTGGGGTGTGTTGCCGGGGGTGAGCGCCTGTGCGCCCCACAAGCCCTCTCCCCGAGCGACGCCGACACGGCGCACCGTCGTAAGCATGGGGGACGCCGGGGAACTGGAGCTGGACTGCGTGGGCCGCGGTGACGGCAGCGGCTGCCCGCACCACGCCGTACTGCTGATCGACGTGGGGATCGCGGAGTACCGCTGCGACGACTGCCGGCACTACTGGGAGCTGGACGAGACGGAGCCGGGTCGCCGGCCGGACCCGGAGGACTCCCTGACCCGGCCGTTGGGGGACCCGGGCGAGGTGGGCAAGGAGAGCGCGGCGTAGCGCCCGGAGCGGGGGTACCGGTGGCGCGTGCTAACGCCCTCGCCCGGTGCAGCCGGACGGGCCGTCGCCCAAGTCGTAGCAAGCCCGTGCGTCGGCGGGGGAGTCGACGCCGAGCATCAGGGTGTAGAGGGCGTGGCCCGGGACGGTCACCTGGCGGGACTGGCGACGGCTGTCGGTGGTCTCGACCCACACACGGTCCGCCGGCCGAGGGTCACGGATGCGGCCCCAGACCGCCTCGCACTTCGCGCTGTGGCGGAGTTCCACGGTTCGACCCGACACCGTACGCACCGCGTGCGTGCGCGCGTCCGACCAGCAGTCCGTCTCGCCCTGCTCGGAGTCCTGGCCGGTGCAGTCGTGTCCACGGCACGGGATCACGAGCCGTTCCGCGCCCGAAACCGGGCCTGGGCTTTCCTCGGCGGTCGCCCGTGTCAGCACCACGGCCGCCAGTACGCTCGCCATCACCACGCCGGTCAGTACGAGGGCGGCGGTGACGCCGGCGGGGACGGCGACGGGGACGGCGCGCCGCTCGGGCCTGCCTGCCGTCGGCGTGTGGTGCGCCGCGCCGGCGGCAGGTCGGTCATGTCCCGTGTCGGCAGGGGTGGCGTCGAGGCTGGTCTCCACCGCCGGTTCCGGAGAGTGGACCGGCGGGACATGTGATTTCGGAGGGGGCGGCCCGTTTCCCGCCGCCGTGTCGTGATGCTGCGCATCGCGACCGCTCCAGGAACTGTCGGCGAGTCGCCACAGGGCCAGCAGTCGTGCGGCGTCCGCGCCGCTCAGCTCGGCGAGGGCCTGCACCGCGTCCCGTGGCGGCAGCGCCCTCCCACTGAGGTAGCGCTGCCACGACGACTTGCTGTACGCGGTCGCGGCGGCCAGCGCGGCCAGGCTCATCCCGGTCGCCTTCTTGGCCTCCGTCAGCCGTTCCGCCAGTCGGCGGACCTCACAGGCGGCGTGCGGCGTGGAAGGCGACGGTGGCGGGGGTGGCGGGGGTGGCGGGGGTGGCGAGGGCGGGCCGTCCGGCCCCGGCCGGCTGTCCTCAGTCACGCGGCGGCCTCCTGAGTTCCCGCCAGGTACGAGGCCCGACCACGCCGTCGTCATCGAGTCCGCGAGACCGCTGGAAGCCCTGGACGGCGGCCTTGGTGTTGGGCCCGAAGGACGCGTCGATGCCCTTCGGGTCGAAGCCGTGCTTCTGGACCAGGCACTGGATCTCGGCGACCGCCTCGACGGTGACCCCGGCGAAGTACGGATCGGTCAGTGTCGTGCTGTGCCCCGCGTAGAGCAGACCGTCGCGCACGGTGAAGTAACAGGGAAACGTCCGGGGCGAGTATGTGGAGGTGGGGACCGTGGACGCTGCCGCCGTCGCACGCCGCGGTGCCGACGACTCCCACGGCCGTGCCGCGGCCAGCACTCCCGCCGTGACCAGCACGACGACGACCGCGGCCGCCGACACCATCACCGCCGTGCCGAACGTCGCCGTGCCGAACGCCGAGGTGCGGAGCGTGTTCGTGCCGAACGGCAGCCTCCGCACCGTCGCGACCGGCGCCGGCCTCCGTGTCTGTGTCTGTGCCTGCGGCAACGGCGTTGCCGCCGCCGGTTCGTACGAGGGCTCGGTCGCCGCTTCCTCCGGCTGCTCAGCCGCAGACCCGCCACCGGCTCCCGCATCGGTGCGCACCGCACGGGACTTGTCCGTCGCGACCGAGGTGGTGGCCACTTCCCACAGCGCGGCCAGCGTCGTGCGATCACCGCCGCAGGCGTCCGCCAGAGCCTCCACCGCCCACAGCGGTGGCAGCGACCTGCCGTTGAGGCAGCGCTCCCAGGACGACCTGCTGTACGAGGTCCTGCTCGCCAGCGCGGTCAGACTCAACCCGCTGTGATCCTTCAGCTGACGCATCTGCACCACGAGTTGCCGGACCGACAGGTCAAGCGTCTCGGGCAGCGGCCTCCAACGCGGCATGCCCATCCCCTTCACGCCACGCCGCTCCGTACGGCTTCGACGCGGGGGTAAGCGTACGGAAATCACGCTGGTCGCACACGAGTTCTCCCCGTCTCGGTCGGGCGCGTCACCCGGGAGGCCGGCCCGCGTCCCGGCGCCGCTTCGTCCCGTGCGGCATCCCCGCAGCTCAACGACGTGACCGTCCCAGGATGTCCCAACGTGACGATGAGCCTGGCCCCCGGACGAGCGGCCGACCAACATGACCGTCGTCCGGGCCGCGGCGGAGGTCACCGCCTCCGGCACCGGACACCGACCGCAGTCCGTTGCGCGACAACTCCACCTCAGACACGGAGCTTTGATGCCTTTCTCCACAACCCGTAGGTATGCCGCACTCCTGCTCGCGTCCGCCGCGCTGGTGGGCGGTACGGCGACCGGGGCCGTCGCGGCCGGAACCGGCGCCCAAGCGGCTGCCGCCTACCCGTGCGACGTCAACATGAGCTCCACCGGCCGGCTCACCGCCGGTTACTACAGCGGGGACACGGTCGTGCCGTCCACGACGCAGGTGACCGCCGCGGGCAAGGAGGCGCAGTGTCTCCTTCAGTACCAGGGCTACAACCCCGGCACCATCGACGGCGTCTTCGGCTCCCGCTCCCAGTCCGCCGCCCGGCTCTTCCAGAGCACCGTGAACGGCGCGTGCAAGGCCGGCCTGGCGGTCGACGGCAAGATCGGCCCCAAGAGCTGGCCCTACCTGCGCCGCCTGTACTGCTGATCCACTGATCAGCCTCCGGCGCCCAGGCCCCGGCTCGTGGAGCCGGGGCCTCCGCGTGTCAAGGACGAAGGACGGAGCGGTGGGACGCGCCGTGCCGCAGGCCGCCCCGTCCAACCGCGGGCCGCATGCCCGTCACCACGGCACCTCACCCTCGTCGTCGAAGAAGCGACCCGTCGGCCCGCCGTCCGGTACGGTCGCCAGCCGGATCGCGGAGGCCGCGCCCTGCTGCGGGGTGCGCACGCCCCGGAAGCCGTTCAGGTCGGTCGCGGTGAAGCCGGGGCAGACGGCGTTGATCAGGATGTCGGTGTCGGCCAGTTCCTTGGCGTACTGCACGGTGACGGCGTTGAGGAACGTCTTGGACGGCGCGTAGGCGGCGGAGATCGGGCCCGTATCGGTGCCGGGTGTCGTCTGGAGCGTGAGGGAGCCGACGCTGCTGGAGACGTTCACGATCCGCGGGGACGGCGAGCGGCGCAGCAGCGGCAAGAAGGCGTTGGTGACGCGGATGACACCGATCACGTTGGTCTCCACGGCCGCCCGCACCCGGTCCACGTCGACCGAGGTGGGCTCCTGCGGTGAACCGCCGGTGATCGCCGCGTTGTTGACGAGCGCGTCGAGTCGCCCTGCCCGCTCCTCGACCAGCCGGGCCGCCGCCGTCACGCCGGCGTCGTCGGTCACGTCAAGCGGCACGCCGAACGCGTCGGCCCCGGCCGCGCGCAGCTTCGCCACGGCGGTCTCGCGCCGCTCCGCGTCCCGCGCGCCGACCCCGACGCACCAGCCGAGCGCGCCGAGCCCGGCGGCGATCTCGTACCCGATCCCCTTGTTGGCCCCGGTCACCAGCGCGACCTTTCGTCCATTCACGATGTTCGTCTCACTCATGACACCGATGGTTCTGCCTGGCCCGGCCGGGCGTCCAAGACCGATCGGGTGCACGGCGATACCGCCCGGGTATCGCTCCAGGCCGGCCCGGTTACGCTGGCGGAGTGGAGACACGAGAGCTGCGGTACTTCGTCGTGGTCGCCGAGGAGATGCACTTCGGCCGGGCCGCGCAGCGGCTGGGGATCGCCCAGCCCCCGTTGTCGCGGGCGATCGGCGGGCTGGAACGGCGCCTGGGCACCACCCTGCTGGAGCGCGACAGCCGCGGTGTCGCCGCCCTGACCGAGGCCGGGACGGTACTGCTGCGGGAGGCGCGAGCGGCACTGGACGCCGTCGAGGCCGCCGAGCGGCGCACCCGCCGGGCCGCCCTCGCCGCGACCGGCCGCCCCGCGGTGGTCCTCGCCGCCAAGGCGGGCGCCTCCGACGAACTGCTGGCGAAACTGCTCGGCGCCTACGCCGGCGAGCCCGGTGCCGTCGCCGTGGACGTCCTGCTGTGCGGGCCGGGCGAGCAGGCGCGGGTGCTGAGCGACGGCCGGGCCGACGTGGCCCTGCTGCACCGGCCCTTCGACGACACGGCCGGCTTCGACACCGAGGACCTGCACACCGAGGGTCAGGTCGCCGTCCTCCCGGCCGGCCATCCCCTCAGCGTCCGCCCCCACCTGCGGCTCTCCGAGGTCACCGACCTGCCCGACCTGCCCCTGCCGCGCTGGCCGCGCCCCGACGGGACCTTCCCGGACGGCCCCGGCCCGCAGGTGCGCGACCACACGCAGCTCACCCAGCTCATCGCCCTGGGCCGTGCCTGCGCGGTCGTCCCGGAGTCGGGCCGCACCGGTCTTCGCGACGACCTGACCGCCGTACCGGTCTCCGACGCCCCGCACGTCACCACGGTGATCGCCTGGCCCCCGCACAGCCGCTCGCCCGCGGTGGCGGGCCTGGTCCGCTCGGCCACCGCCCTGGTCTCCCGGCTACAGGCCGACGACGGTGACTGAGGGCCGGGCGGGTGCCGCGCTGAGGGCGGCGAGCACGGAGTGATTCTGGCGCGCCCGCCGAAGGTGCTCGGGGTCGAGCTCCACGACCACCAGTGCGGGATCACTGGGCCCCGCTTCGGCGACGAGCCGTCCCGTGGCGTCCCATACGGCGCTGCCGCCGCACGCCTGCCATCCGCCGGTCGTGCCGACGTGGTTGGCCAGCACCGCGTACATGGTGTTGTCGCAGGCACGGGCGGGAAACCACGTCCGTGACTCGTGACGACCGTTGCCGACGCCGAACAGCGCGCCGACGACGTAGGCGTGGCAGCCGGAGAGGGCGGCGGCGCGGGCGTGCTCCGGGAAGCCGGCGTCGTAGCAGATGCCGAGGCCGAGCCGCCAGCCGTCGACGTCGAGCGACAGTCCGTCGTCGCCCGGCCGGTACAGGGCGCGTTCCGAGGGGAAGAGCCACTGCTTGTCGTAGCGAGCCGACACCACACCGGCGGAGCCGACGACCAGAGCGGAGACGAACAGCTCGCCGGCCTGGTGCACGGCCGTACCGACCACGGCGACGACGCCGGTGTCACGGCAGGCCGCCGACAAGGCGTCGAGTCGGCTGTCGCCGTTCGCCTGCACCGCGTGCTCGAGCGGGTCCGCGCGGATGAGGTCGGGCTCGTAACCCGTGAGGAACTTCTCCGGGAACACGATGAGACGGGCCCCGTCGGCGGCAGCCGCTTCGACCATGCCGACGGCAGCGGCGACATTGGCGTCGATGTCCCCGGGGACCGAGCGTGCCTGCGCTGCCGCCACTCGCAAGGGGAGAGAGGGGTGAGAGGTGGCCGCGCTCATGAGGTTCCTTTCGCCGGAGGGCGCAATGTCGTGTGGCTCGTGGTCCATGCTGGGCCATGATCGACATGACATCCAACGATCATTCATGAAGGTCGCATAAGCCGTGCTGATGGCCGGGCCGGGCCGGCTACACATGTTCCGTTCGCGGGCAGTGGCCCACCCACCTGCCCTCCTCCCACTTGCTACCGGCTCTGGGGGGCTCAGCTCGTCCGCGTGTTCCCGCGGTCCGTGGCGACGCGGAGGAGCACGGCGAGAGCCATCAGGACGATGCCGAACCAGACGACACTCGTCACACCCACGTGATCGACGAGCAGACCGCCGAAGACGGCGCCCAGGGCGATGCAGGTGTTGTAGGCCATGGTGTTGAGCGACATCGCGGCCTCGAAGGTCTCGGGGGCCGCCGAGAGCGTCATGTTGATCTGGCTGAGTTGCACGACACCGAAGGCCACGCCCCACACGACCATGGCGGCCATGACACTCACCTCGTTCGCGCCGGCCGTCAGCAGCAGGACGAGCGCGGCGATCAGGACCAGGCCGCCCACGACGAAGCTGCCCCGCAGGCTCTTCCTGACGGTCTGGCCGCCGATGAAGTTGCCGATCGCGCCACCGATCCCGAAGACGATGAGGACGACGGTGATGAAACGGGCGGTGGCGGACGCGTTCTCCTCCAGGTAGGGACGGACGAAGGTGTAGGCGCCGAAGTGGCCGAGGACGAACAGCACGACCATGACGAGGACCACGCGCAGCGGTACGTTCCTGACCGGCAGCCCGAACACCTCGCGTACCGACACCGCGTTGGTCGACGGCAGTGACGGAACGGTGCAGGCGACCGCGAGGAGCACCAGAGCGCTGAGGCCGGCCCAGACCAGGAAGGTGGCGCGCCAGTCCATGGCGCTCTCCAGCAGGGTGCCGAGCGGGATGCCGACGACGGTGGCGATGGAGATGCCGGACATCACCACGGCAGTGGCCCGGTTGGCGTGCTTCTCCGGGACGATGCGCATGGCCATGCTGACGCCGATGGCCCAGAAGACGCCGCTGGCGAAGCCCATGACCAGACGCGTGCCCAGGATCAGCGGGTAGTTGGGGGCGATCGAGGTGATCAGGTTTCCGACGGCCAGGACGGCCAGCAACGCGCTCAGCAGCAGTCGCCGGTTGACGCGCCGGGTCCACGCCACGATGAACGGCACGCCGAGACCGGCCGCGACCCCCTGCGCCGTGACCATCAGGCCGGCCGCGCCGACGGACACCCCGAGGCTCTCGCTGAGCGGGGTGAGCAGGCCGATCGGCATCAGTTCGGTGGTCAGGAAGACGAACAGACTGGCGGTGATCGCGGCCACACCCAGCCATCCCCGGCCCGGAGGCACCTGCCGGCGTGGCGTGCCGGCACGGTTCGCCGGGTTCTGTCCGTCGTCCTGCGTGCCGCCCTGCACGCCGTCCCGCTCGTCGTTCCGCATGCCGTTCTGCATGCCGTTCTGCACGTCGTCCTGCACACCTTCAGGCGCGGTCACGCGATCCTCCGGATCTGGTCGGGCTCGGTACGGGAAGTGGTAGGGGAGGCCGGCGGCGGCGGTGCGGTCGGGGGAGCCTGCGGCGGCCGTGCGACCGGGGGACGCTCGGGCCGATCGGGACCGCTCAGGCTTCGCCCACGTGGGCGCGGCCGGCCGAGCACGACCGCCAGGAAGACCACGAGCACGCCGACGATCTGGAGGACGGACAGCTCCTCGTCCTTGAACAGGTGGCCCAGCAGGGTCGCCACCACCGGGCTGCCCAGTCCGAGGAAGGAGACCGCGACGGTCGGCAGGCGTTCGATGCCCCGGAACCAGACGACGTAGCTCAGGACCGCGCCCAGAGTGACGAGGTAGGCGAACCCGATGGCATTGGAGCCGGTGAGACCGTCGGGAAGGTCCTCCAGCGCCAGCCAGAAGGGCAGCAGCACGAGACCGCCGGCCGTGAGTTGCCACCCGGTGAACGTGAGCAGACCGACACCCTCCGGCCGGCCCCACCGCTTGGTGAGCGTGATGCCCGAGGCCATGCACAGCGCTCCGCCGGCCGCGGCGAGAACCCCGACGGTGTCGAGCGACGCCGGACCTCTGACGACGAGCAACACCACACCCCCCACACCCATCACGCACGCCAGAGCCTGGAGGGCTCTGATCCGCTCACCGAGGAAGAGGGCGGCGAGCATCGCGACGAGCGTGGGCTGCGCCGACATGATGACGGCGGCGATGCCGCCCGGCAGGCGGTAAGCAGCCACGAACAGCAGGAAGTTGAAGGCGCCGATGTTCAGGACACCCAGCACCGGCACACGCCACCACCAGACGCCCACCGGTGACTTCCGGCCGAGCGCCAGCAGGATCAGACCGCCTGGCAGCGCCCTCATGGTGGTGGCGAGGAGCGGCCGGTCCGGCGGCAGCAACTCGGTGGTCACCAGATAGGTGCTGCCCCAGACCGCCGGAGCGAGACCCGTCAGGGCCGGGGTGAACACGGCCTGTCTGCTCTTCACCATGCCTCGATCCCGTAGAAGTGTCCCGCGGACATGACGGGCAGCGCAGGCGTGATCTCCGGGTTCGCCCGCGGTCCCCGACGGAGGGCGGACCGTCATGGGCTCGCCCGAGGCGGCCGCACGACGCTCCCCGCCGCGCGCGGCTGTTCGCCACCGGTCACCAGTCTCATGGCGGCCGATCGATGAGTCCAATGCATGCTTGTCACCCCATGGATCTCGAATCACGATGGATCCATGGAGCTCCAGCAGATGCGGTACGTGATCGCCGTGGCCGAGACGAACAGCTTCACCAGGGCTGCCCAGCGCTGCCTGGTGGTCCAGTCCGCGCTCAGCCATCAGATCGCGCGCCTGGAGAAGGAACTGGGCGCGAGGCTCTTCGAACGCACCAGCCGCCGGGTCCGGCTGACCGCGGCGGGCGCGGCCTTCCTGCCCGCCGCCCGCCAGTGCCTGGACGCTGCGGAACGGGCCGCCGCCGAGGTCGCGGCGGCCGTGGGGGAGGTGCGCGGACGCCTGGCGGTGGGGCTGATCCCCAGCGTTGCCGCCGTGGACATCCCCACCGTCCTCAAGGACTTCCACCAGCGTCATCCCAAGGCCCGGATCAGCCTCAGCGTGGGAGCGAGCGACGAACTCGTCGAGCGGGTCAGGGAGGGTGAGATCGAGGTGGCCTTCCTCGGCATCCCGGTCACGTCCCGCCCTCGTGGCGTCAAGGCCCGGGAACTGGCACGGGAGCGGCTGGTCGCCGTGGTCTCCCCGGACCACCCGCTCGCCGGCGAGACCTCGGTCGATCTGCGCCGGCTGTCCACGGAGGTGTTCGTGGACCTCCCGGCGAAGACCGCCGGCCGGGCCCAGTCCGATCTGGCCTTCACCGCGGCCGGCCTCACCCGCGACGTCGCCTTCGAGGTGACGAACGCGGACTACCTGGCCCGACTCGTCGGCGCGGGCCTGGGAGTGGCCCTGCTCTCGCCCACGTACGTGGCGAGCCTGGCCGGGGTGGCCACGATCGAGATCACGGACGCACCCGCCCGCGCCGAGTATGTGATCTGGGGCAACGAGAGCCTCACCCCGGCGGCCGCGGCCTTCCTGGAACTGCTGGGCATCGAGGAGGAGTGAACACGGGCGATCCCAGCTCGTGCTTGTCCGCGTACAACCTTTGCGCCCGGTCGCCGGTCTCCTTGATCGCTCAGCCGTCGCGTACGTCGGGACCACGCCACACAGGTCCGACGGTCCCGGTCGGCGCGAAGGCCGTAAGACGTATGCACCAAGCAGACGTATGCACCAAGCAGGAGAACCAGCGTGACCCAGCACCTCCACAGATCCCTGGCCATCGCCGCCGTCGCGGCCCTGACGGGCGGGATGCTCACCGTGACGGCCGGCCCTGCCGGCGCCGCCGGGTCCAATGTGCCCGGCGACTTCAACGGCGACGGCTACCGCGACATCGCGGTCTCCGCTCCCGGTGCGTACGTGGCCGGCAAGTCCGCCGCCGGGCAGGTGGTCGTCCTGTGGGGCGGTGTCGGCGACCCGAGCAGCGCCCGGCGTACCGTGATCAGTCAGGACAGTCCCGGTGTTCCGGGCGGGTCCGAGGCCGGTGACCGCTTCGGCGACGCCGTCGTGGCGCAGGACTTCAACGGCGACGGCTACGCCGACCTCGCAGTCGGCGCCTCCGGCGAGGACGTCGGCACCGACACCGACGGCGGTACGGTCGCGATCCTGTGGGGCTCCGACGCGGGCCTGACCACCGGTGTGACGATCGCCGACCCGGCGCCGGGCTCCCACGACAAGTTCGGCCGGGTCCTCGCCGCGCTGGTCGACAGCGACCAGAAGCCCGACCTGGCCATCGGCTCTGACAAGGCGGCGATCGACGTCTTCCGCGGCGGCTTCACCAAGGCCGGTGGCCATGGCGGCGCCTACCGCTTCACCCCTCCTGCCTCGGTCACGGGCGCCCCGACGGCCATCGCCTCGGGCAACTTCGGCGGCGAGGACCTGATCGCCGACATCGTCGTCACCGGCGCGAGCACCTACTACGCGCTCGGCTCGGCCACCGGCCTCGACCCCGCCGGCATCGTCAAGCTGCCCACCAGCACCTCCGCCGCCATCGGCGACTTCGACAACAACTACTACGAGGACATCGCGCTCGGCGCCCCGAACGAGGGCGGCGGCGTCGTCCGCGTCTTCAACGGCGACGCCAAGGGCCCGTCCGCCACCGTCTCCTACACCGTCACGCAGGACTCGCCCAACATCCCGGGCGCCGGCGAGTCCGGCGACCGCTTCGGCGCCGCCCTGGAAGTGGCGGCGTCCCACGGCTACGGCGCGAACCTCCTGGTCATCGGCGCCCCGGGCGAGAGCCTCGGCAGCGCCGGCGGCACCGGGGCGATCACCGTCGTCTACGGCGGTGAGAAGGGCTTCGACGCCATCGGGGCCGACAGCACCACTACCGCCCAGTTCTTCGCCCAGAGCACCCCGAACGTTCCGGGCGACGACGAGACCGGCGACCACTTCGGTGCCTCCCTGCACCTTGCCGACACCCACAACGACGGGAACTGGGACCTCCTCGTCGGCGTTCCCGACGAGAACGCGGGCGACGGGTCGGCCGTCTACTTCCGCGGCAACACCGGCCCCGGCGCCACCGGCACCCCCGGCATCACCGCCTCCGGCACCGGCGTCTCCACCTCCGGCACCCCACAGTTCGGCGCACACCTCGCCGGCTGAGGCGTGAGCCGTTTCGTTCGGATCATTTGCATCCGGAGTGGAGAGTCCGGCGGAGCGCGGAGACTCCAACCGAGCCCTGCAACCGCCCCACCCGGCGCGCCCTCTCTTCAGCAGGCGGGCCGGGTGGGGGGTGGCTCGGGTGTCAGTCTGTCAAGTGGGTCACGACCGAGCGGATCGCCTGGCGCAGGGCGGGGCGGGTCTCCTCGGGCGGGTCGATCGTCTCGAAGCCGTGGTGGCCGTTGGGTACGTCGATCAGTTCCAGGCGCGTCCCGCTGTCCTTGGCCGCGGTCACGAACGCCTCCACGGTGGCGGCGATCTCGGGTGCCTCCAGGCCGGCCCGGAGGAGGACGACGGGCAGGTCACCCGCATGCGCGACCGCCTCGGCCGGGCGGAACCGGTCGCCGGACAGGCCCCAGTTGGGCATCGGCGCCAGGATCGGATAGGAGGCGGCCACGCAGCGCAGCCAGGCCGGGAGATTCCTCAGCCAGTCCGCGGTGAGCGGGCCGCCGCCGGAGAGGAACCACAGGGCGATGCGGTCGGCGTCCACCCGGGGATCGGCCCGCACCAGGTCCACCGCGGCGGTGACGTCCTCGGCGGCGCGCTCGTAGTCGGTGACGTCGTGCAGCCGGTGGTCGAGGGTGACGCCGACCATGCCCTCGGCGGCCGCCAGACGGGCGTACCCCACCATGGTCGGCCACTCGCGCGGGGTGGGTCGCGATCCGGCGGGGACCGGGCCGCCGTGCACGAAGACCACGGCCGGCCGCGGCCCCTCGCCGTCGGGAACGTACAGGTCGACGTGGCCCTCGCGGTCCCTGGGCAGCTCAGGCACGTCCAGCGGGAACGGGCGCCGATGGGCAGGCGGTGCGCCGGCGCCGGCCGGGCGCAGACGGCGCCCCTCGCCGGCCGCGGCGCGCAGCAGCACGTCCGCCAGTTCGGCGGGACGGGACAGCATCGGCCAGTGCCCGGTGGGCAGGTCGAAGAAGGAGACCGCGGGGTCGGTCAGGGCCGCCAGCACGGGGTCGCCGAGGTCGACGAGTTGCTGCACCATGTCGACGCTGACGCCGTTGAGGGTGCACAGCACCCCGGTGGTCGGCGCGGCCGTCACCGCTTCGGTGAGCCGTAGCGGCTGGAGCAGCGTGCCCAGCGGCTGCGGCGCGGCAAGGGCCGTGAGCCGGTCCAGTGCCGCGTCGCCGACGTCGGCCGTACTGCCCCAGCGCTGCCACTCCTCACGGGCGGCCGGCGGCGCCAACTCGCCCGCGTACAGCGCGCGTTGTGCTTGCTCGGCCAGTCGCGCGCGCAGCGCCTGGTCCGGTACGGCGGCCAGAGCCGGGACGCCGTTCTGCGGCATCCCGCAGTCCAGGTACACCACGCGGGAGACGCGCTGTGAGCGCCGGTCGACGGCGCCGAGCACCGGATGGATGCCGTAGTCGTGACCGACGAGCACGATCTCCCGGCCGGACACCCCGCCCACAGCGTTTCCCGCCTCCCCCACGTCCTCTGCCGCCGGTCCCGCCGTGTCCACCGCGTCGATCTCCGCGATCACGTCCGCGATGTGTGTCTCCAGATCGACGCCGGCCGACGTGGCGGGGCGAGTGGCGTCGACCGCGGTGAGCGGGACCGCGCGCACCTCGCTGCCGGCCGCGGTCAGCCGCGCGGCCGTCTCCTGCCACACGTGGGTGCCGGTGAACACGCCCGCCACCAGGATGAACACGGTCATGGCCTTCTCCTCGGGTCCGTCATATGACGTCGCGCCGGTCGCGCACGCCGCAATCCGCGGGGGCCGGCCGCCTCGCCCGGCCCGCCACGCCGGTACCGTAGGAACTCCCCCTGAGGGAGGTTCAACTGTCCACGTCGCACGAGGTTCCGCTCAGCATCGGCGAGCTCGCCGAACGCGCGGGTGTCACCGTGAAAGCGGTCCGTTTCTACTCCGACCAGGGCCTGCTGCCCGAGGCGTCCCGCAGCGGCGGCGGGCATCGCCGGTACGGCCCCCAGGCGCTGGAGCGGCTGCGGCTGATCCGCTCCCTGCGCGCCCTCGACCTGCCGCTGCCCGAAGTACGCCGGGTCCTGGAGGACGAGGACGAGGGCGCGGCGGGCGATGTGCTGGAGGACGCCGTCGCGGGCCGCCTTCGCGAGCTGGGCGGCGAGCTGAGGATGCTGCGCTGGCGGGAGGCGGCGCTGCGGCTGGTGCGGGAGTGCCCGCCCGAGCAGCGAGCCGACCGGCTGCGGCTGATCGGCTCGGTCGGCGTTCCGCCGAACACCGCACCGCTGGCCCGGTTCTGGCGTGCCTGGCTGCCGGCGCGGATGCCGGCCCGGGCGGCAGCGGCGTTCCTGGAAGTGGCCGTTCCGCAGCCGCCCGACGATCCGGACCCGGCGCAGGTGCTCGCCTTCGCCCGACTCCACGCGATGACGACAGCCCCCTGCCCGGGTGACCGGCAGCCCCAGCCGGAGGTGCACCGGGTGGCCGGGCCGCGCGGGGCGGCCGTGCTGTACACGGGCCTCGCCGAGGCGTACGAGCTCGCGGGCACGCAGCTGCGGCGCGCACGGGAGCCGTGTCCGGGGGAGGCGCTGGACGCCTACGTGGCGGCGTACGCGAGCGCGTACGGCGACCGGGACACCCGCGACTTCCGCCGCCTGCTGTCCGCGCGGCTCGCGGCCGAATCCCGTCTGGACCGCTACTGGGAGCTGACGGCCGTGGTGCTGACGCCGCCGGGCCGACGCCCGGAGCCGACCCCGGGCTCGGCGGACGACTGGCTGCGCGCGGCACTGGCGCGCGACAACGCCCGGGCGGGATGAGGCACGTCGACGTGAGCCGGTTGTCCCGCCGCCGTCGAGGCGGTTCCGGCGCTCGCGCCTCCGACCGCCACCGCAGGGAGCGGCGAGGGCCGGCACGCCGCACCGGCCCACCTGACGGGAACGTCCGGCGCGGGCTGCACCGGCCCACCCGACGGGAGCATCCGGCGCGGGCTGCACCGGCTCACTCGGCGGGAGCGTCCGGCGCGGGCTGTACCGGCTCACTCGGCGGGAGCATCCGGCGCGGGCTGCACCGGCTCACTCGGCGGCGGCGTCCGGCGGCCGTGGGCCATGGCACCCGCTGCACCGGCTCGTTGGGGGCAGTGGCCGATGACTCAGGCGGCCGGGGGCCTGCGGCCTGCGGACCATGGCGTCGGCCGCCGGCTCAGTCGACGGCGGCGTCCGGCGGCCGGTGGGCCACGGCGCCAGGCGTCGGCTCCGGCTCCGGCTCAGACACCGGCTCCGGCTCAGACACCGGCTCCGGCACCGGCACCGGCACCGTCGCCGGCTCCCGCTCCGGCTCCACGGTGAAGAACCGCTGGAAGTAGTCGGCCGGAGCGCCCTCGCCGACCAGGACGCCGTCCGCCTCCACCCACGCGTGCGCCGCGAACGGCGGTCGGCTGCGCACGCCGACGCACCAGGTCGGCCACTGTCCGCGCAGGCGGCAGAGCAGCACGGTGGCCAGTGAGCGGGGCAGGCAGCCCTGCTGGCCGCCGGCCGCCATGCTGACGGCGAGGACGGTGGCGCGGGCACGGGCGGCCTCGGGCAGGGTGGCGGGGCGCGCTCCCCGGCGCAGCCTGAGCAGTACCGCGCGGATGCGGGCGGGAGGCTGCCGGGCGAGGAGATGGGCGCAGACGACGACCAGCCGGGTCACCGTCCGTCGGCCGAGGGGCACCGACCGGGGATCGTGCGGGACGACTTGCGAGGTGGACACTGCTGCTCTCCCTCCGGAACGGTACGGCGGTGGCCGCCGGATCAGGCGGCGAGGAGCTTGGCGGCGCGCAGTTCGTCGAGGATGCGGACGACGTCCTCCTCGACCTGCTCGGCGCTCACGTCGTACTGCTCGGTGAGTGCCGTCACCGCCGCTCGTGTGCTCGTGCCGTCCAGCAGCGCGCGCACGATGAGCGCCGCGGTGGGATTGAGGGTGTAGTACTCGCCGCTGTTCTGGTCGAGCAGCGCCATGCCGTACTCGGTGTCGGCCGTCACCACACCGGGGCGCAGGGTCATCGTCATGCCGTGATACCTCCCGTATCGGTTCGCGTCGGCCGCACCGGGCCGTGGTTTCGTTCGCGTGTGCGCAGCCACACCTCGCAGCCGACGGTCGGATGCAGCAGCGCGCTCTCCAGGTCGGCGGCGAGCGGCCGCAGGCACCAGTCGCGCAGGGCGGCCACGTCGACGAGGCCCAGCCCGGACAGCCTGGAGTCCTCCCAGAGGGCGAGCAGCGCGGACCGGTGGCGGCGCAGCCCGGTCTCCTCCTCGAACGCGGCGTGCGCCTTGGTGGTCCGCAGCCGGACGGCCTCGGGGACGATGCCCCGCATGGCCTCCTCGATGAGCGGTTTGTACCGCGTCCTGATGGTCAACTACACCACCGACTTCACCACCGTCTCCGCACCGCAGGTGTTCTTCGACCCCGGCTACGACATCATCGACGGCGACATGGCCGTAGGTGTGAACGGCGTCAACTACCTCTACTTCAAGAGCAGCGCCACCGGCGGCCTGGTCGGAGCCCGCTCCACCTCCCTGAACCCGGGCAGCTTCACACCCTTCAGCACGTCCGTCGCCCACGGCGGCACCGAGGCCCCGACGCTCGTGAAGTCCCTGACCTCCAACACCTGGTACCTGTGGGGCGACACCTACAGTCCCCAACGGCGTCTTCTACGCCTGGCAGACCACCGACCTCGCCGCCGGCACCTGGACCCCCGTCGACCAGCGGCTCTACACCCACCCGGTCAACGCCAAACACTGCACGATCGCACCCATCACCGCCACCGAGCGCAGCAACCTCCTGGCCCGATGGGGCGCCCCCGCCTGGAACCGGCTCAAGTCCTACAACTATCCGGCCCGCTACGTGCGCCACGCCGCCTACACGGCTCGGATCGACACCTACCCCTTCGACCCGTACACCGACTCCCAGTGGCGCCTCGTCCCCGGCCTCGCCGACGCCGCGGGCGTGTCCTTCCAGTCGGTCAACTACCCCACCCGCTACCTGCGGCACTACGACTACCAGCTCCGCCTCGACGCCGACGACGGCACGACCGCCTTCGCCCAGGACGCCACCTTCCACCGAGTGGCAGGCCTGGCCGACGCCTCCTGGGCCTCCTTCCGCTCCCACAACCACCCGACCCGGTACATCAGGCACGCCGCCTACGTGCTGCGCATCGACCCGATCGCGTCGGCCACGGACCGAGCGGACGCGACGTTCTCCGTGGGCTACTGAACTCTCGTGCGCGGTGCCGCGGTTCGACGCGCGTCAGCGGTCCGCCGCGTGGTGCGCCCGGCCCGGTCGTGCAGCGTCAGGCGTACAGCGTCAGGCGGGACCGAGGAGTTCCTCGCGCCGGGCCAGTGCCCACGCGCGTTCCTCCTCGATGTCCGGTCTGAAGTCCTGCCGCAGGAATGCCGCCCAGGGGTCCGCGCCGAGCGGGCCCAGGCGCGCGATCCGCTCGGTCTCGTCGCGCTGCAACCGCGCCAGAGCGTCCAGCACCTCGGCCGGGTCCGCGCCGTAGGCGTCGCACAGCAGCCGCAGCCGTCGCGCCAGCGGCGCTCCGGCGTCGCCGTAGCCGACCCTGTGCTGACGGTCGGGAAGCCGCAACGGCACGCTGTACCAGGCCAGTTGGGCCAGGTCGTCCAACGCCTCGCCGGGCATGGCCAGGTCCCAGTCGATGACGCCCACCAGCCGGTCGTCCGCCCAGACCGAGTTCCAGCTCGTGAGGTCGCCGTGGCGCATGATCAGCCCGGGACGCCAGCGGGCGTCCGGGTCGCACCAGACGGCCTGCGGCGAGGGCCGGAAGTCGCGCACGGCCTCGTGGTAACCGCGCAGCCACCGGCCGAGCGCGACGACGCCCTCGTCCGCCAGGAGCGCCCGTGGCCAGGGGTACAGGGCGACCTCGCCGCGCAGCAGCGACACCGTCTCGTGGCCGTCCACGGGGCCGTCGCCCAGGGCCCGCGGCACACCGGTGAATCCCACCCGCTCCAGGTGGCGCAGCAGTTCCCGCACCGCGGGGGTCCACACGCGCCAGGGCCTGAGAATGGTCTCGCCCTCGCGGCGCACGGTGGACAGGCCGCCGCGCATCGATTCACCGTCTTGGATCACGGTGGAATCCTAGTGAGCGCGTTCGATACGGGTCGCGATGCCGTCGAGGATCAGTTCCAGTCCGACGGAGAAATCGGCATCTGAGATCGCGGCATCGGAGATCGCGGTGTCTGAGATCGCGGGGTCGGAGGGGTCCGCCGGCTGCTCCTCCAGCATGGCTGAGGAGAGCAGCCGGGCCGTCTGCGGAAAACGTCCAGGGTCCACGAGGCCCGCCAAGGCGCGGCCCCAGGCTCGTTCGGCGTCGGCCTGGCCCTGACCCTCGGCCCGGTGGGCAGTGAACTCGCTTTCCTGCCGCACCGACTGGACCACATAGCCGCCGATCAGAGCCAAGGCGCTCAGCTTGTGCGCCCAGTCGAGCGGCGTGCGCGCCAGAATCGCCAGCGCGGCCTCCATCCAGGCGATCCGGCGAGGACCCGAGGGCGGTCCGGTGACGGGCAGGCGGGTGAGCCACGGCCGCTGCTGGTACACCACGCGCTGAGCGCGGGCCCAGGCGCGCAGGCCCTCGCGCCAGTCGCCGGCACCGAGGCAGGCCGGCGGCGCGCCGAGGGCGTGGTCGCCCATGAGGGCGAGGAGTTCGTCCTTCGAACCGACATACCGGTAGAGCGACATCCCGGTGAAGCCGAGGCTCTTGGCGACCTTGGGGAGTGTCACGCCGTCCAGGCCGTCGCGGTCGGCGATCTCCACGGCGGTGGTGACGACGAGGTCGACGCCGAGGGTCGCGGGGCGGCCCAGCCGCGAGGATTCCGGAAGTCGCCACAGCCGCCGCAGCGGCGCCGGAACAGTGTCGTCGCTGGTCATGGTCCCCTTGTCACCCCCGGCAGTTGAACGCTCATCATGCCAGAAGCGCTGGAGCCCGCCCTTAGTTTGCGTGTGATAGTTTCCTTGAAAAAGTAAAGCTCGAGGCCCCGATCCGCGGGAGGGGGAGTGGCGCGTGGCTCTGGACTCCCAAAGCCCGCGGCACCAGGACCGTGCGAGCACTCACTGTCCCCTTCGTCGCGGGGCTCGGACTCCTCACCGTCGCGGCACCCGGCCCGGTGCGTCCGCCGCCACCGGCCCAGAGCCACCAGACACGGGGCAGAAGGAGTGCGCGAAGTGATAGGAACCGTGTTCCGCAGTTCGGACGTTCCGCAGGGCGAGAGGCTCGACCGCTGGCGGGAGTTGATCGACCGGACTCGCGCCACCGACGTGACGGACCTGACCGCCCGGACCGGCGGGACCACCGGCCGCACCGCCGACTTCCAGGCCGAGCTGCACCTCATGGAACTGGGACCGGTGACCGCGTGGCGGACGACCTTCCCGACCACGCGCCTGCGCCGGACGGCCAAGAGCCTGCGTCGGGCGGATCCCGAGCTGTACCACCTGAGCCTGGTGCTCGACGGCGAGCTGACGCTGGTTCACGACACCGCGACGACGGTGACCGCGGGCCCACGCCAGCTCATCGTCGACGACAACTCCCGGCCGTGCGAGGTACACGCGAACGGCGCCGCGGCCGGCGGCCGAGCGGGCCTCATCACCGGCGTAGGGGTCGACTTCCCCAAGGCACTGCTGCCCGGACCGCCGGGACAGGTGGAGAAGCTCCTGAGGCGCGGACTGTCGGTGCAGGACGGTACCGGAGCCCTGGTCGCGGACTTCCTGGCCGGTCTCGACCGGCAGGCCGAGCACCTCCGGACGTCCGACGCGCCCCGGCTCGGCACGGTCCTGCTCGACCTGGTGTCGGCCCTCTTCGCCCACACCCTGGACACCGAGGCGGCCCTGCCGCAGGAGACCCGGCACGAGGTCCTGGCGAGGCAGGTGCGGACCTTCATCAGGCGGAACCTGCACGACCCGGAGCTGACACCGCGCGTGGTCGCCTCCGCCCACCACATCTCCCTCAGCCACCTGCACCGCGTCTTCACCCAGCAGTCGCAGGGCGAGACGGTCGCCGCCTGGATCCGCGGCCAGCGGCTGGAGCGGGCCCGCCACGACCTGGCGGATCCCTCGCTGCGCACCCTGCCGATCCAGACGGTCGCCGCCCGCTGGGGCATCCCACGCGCCTCCGACTTCACCCGCGCCTTCCGCACCGCCTACGGCATCTCGCCCAGCGAGCACCGGCACCAGACGCAGACCGGCCGAGCGTGATGCGCAGCGACAAGCGGATGGGCACGCAATGACAACACCGCCCGCCGGGCAAGCGGCATCCTCGATGACATCACGGGGCCGGGTACGCCGAGCGCGGTGCCCCCGACGGCCCCTGCGCCACTCACGGACCGTGGCCGAGAGGCCGTACCGAGGATGATGATCATGGAACGACTGGACGTCATCGACACCTGCACCCGCATGGCCTGGCACGCCGACCAGCGCGCGTGGGACGAGCTGGCCGAGGTGTTCGCCGACCAGGTGACCCTGGACTACACCAGCCTCAACGGCGGCGAGCCCGTCACCCTGACACCCGCACAGATCGTCGACGGCTGGCGGACCGGTCTCGGCGTGTACGTCGCCACCCAGCACCTCCTGACCAACCACCTGGTCGCCGTCGACGGCGACAGCGCGGTGTGCACCGCCGCCTTCCAGGCCACCCACCGCAAGACCGACGACTCGCTGTGGACGCTGGGCGGCACCTACCGCTTCGACCTGGCCCGCTCGAACGACCGATGGCGCATCACCGGCGTGGTGATGACCGCGGTCTGGAGCGACGGCGAGCGATGAGGAGACCAGCCGCCCTGGGGACGGCGGTGGCCCTGCTGCTCGCGGGAGCCGGACTCGTGGTGGCGATCGGCGGCGGCCCGTTCCGCGGTGACACAGGTGACAACGGTGACACAGGTGGCGCGGGCGGCACGGGCACGGCCGACAGCGTGGGCGGCGGCGCCGTCGCGTCGTCGCCCGCCCCGGCCTCGCCCGGGGACACCACGCAGCCGACGCCCGACCACGCCTCGCGCGGCCCCCTGGACCCCGCCGCGCGGCGCTACCTGGACGCCGTCGCGGCCCGCGACGCCCGCGCCGTCGCCGCCGCCTTCACCCCGGACGGCCTGGTCGTCGACGTCGGACGGGAGATCCGCGGCGGGGACGCGATCCGCCGTTGGGCCGAGGCCGAGGTCGTCGACGGGGACTACACCCTCCTCGACCACACGCCCCACGCGGACGGGACCACCCTGCTGGTCCGCTTCCGCCCCGGCGGCACGGGCGACGGCTTCCGCGCCCACTACCGCTTCGACATCACCGACGGACTGATCAGCAGAGCCACGTTGGAGTACGCATGACGCGCACGAGCAAGGTCACCTTCGACAGCGAGGGCGACATCCTGACGGGCAACCTCCACCTGCCGGACGACGCCGACGCCACGGGCCCGCTGCCCGGCGTCGTGGTCGCCGGCACCTGGACCAGCGTCAAGGAACTGATGGCCGACCGCTACGCCGAACGGCTCGCGGCCCGCGGCTACGCCGCCCTGTCCTTCGACTTCGCCGGCTTCGGCGAGTCCCAGGGCGAGCCACGGGACGTGGAGGACCCGGCCCGCAAGGTGCGCGACATCCACCACGCGGTCTCCTGCCTGGCCGGCCACCCGGCGGTCGACGCCGGCCGGCTGGGCGCCCTCGGCATCTGCGCGGCCGCGATGTACATGTCCGACAACGCCGCCCACGACCCCCGCGTCCGGTCCCTCGCCCTCGTGGCGCCCTGGCTGCACGACGCCGCGATCTGCGAGGACGCCTACGGCGGCGCGGAGGCCGTCGCCGAACGGATCAAGGCCGGCCGGGAGGCCCGCTCCCGCTACGCCGAGACCGGCGAGATCGACTACGTACCGGTCGTCTCCACCACGGACGAACGCGCCGCCATGCCCTACGACATCGACTTCTACCTCAACCCGGCCCGCGGCGGCATCCCCGCCTGGCCCAACCGCTTCGCCGTCATGGCCTGGGCCGACTGGCTCACCTACGACGCCATCGCCTTGGCCCCCCGCATCGAGCAGCCCACCCTGCTGGTCCACAGCGAGGACGCGGCGATCCCCGAGGGCGCCCGCCGCTTCCACGCCGGCCTCGCCGGAACCAAGGACATCCTGTGGACGCAGGGCACCCAGTTCGACTTCTACGACACCGAGCCCCAGGTCACGATCGCCGTCGACACCGTCGCCGCCCACTTCGCCAGGAGCCTGCGATGATCCTCGTCACCGGAGCCACCGGAAACGTCGGCGGCGAGGTCGTCCAGGCCCTCGCCCGCGCCGCGGAACCGGTGCGCGCCCTCGTACGCCGCCCCGCCGATCTGCCGGCCGAACAGGTCGTCGGCGATCTGGACCACCCCGACTCGCTCGCGCCCGCCCTCGACGGCGTACGAGGAGTGTTCCTGCTCCCCGGCTACCGCGACATGCCCGGACTCCTCACCCGGATGCGCCGGGCCGGAGTGGAACGCGTGGTGCTGCTCTCCAGCCTGGCCACCGTCGCCACCGACACCCGCAACGTCATCTCCGAGTACATGATCCAGTCGGAGAAGGCGGTGCGGGAGTCCGGCCTCGCCTGGACGTTCCTACGCCCGAACGCCTTCATGTCGAACGCCCTGCGCTGGCTGCCGCAGCTCCGCGACGGCGACATCGTCCGGGACTCGTTCGCGACGGTGCCGGTGGCCTCCGTCGACCCGTACGACATCGCCGCCGTCGCCGTCCGCGCCCTGCTCGACCCCGGTCACGCGGAACGCGTCCATCCCCTGAGCGGCCCCGAACCCCTGCTGCCGGCCCAGCGCCTGGCCGTCCTCGCCGAGGTCCTGGAGCGGGATCTGCGCTTCCAGGCCCTCTCGGACGAGGAAGGCCGGGCCGACATGGCCGCCGCGGGCGTGCCGGAGCCGTACATCCGGGCGTTCTTCGGCTTCTACGGGGACGGCACGCTCGACGAGTCCCAGGTCTACGCGACCGTCGAGAAGGTGACGGGCACACCACCCCGCACGTTCCGCCAGTGGGCGGTGTCCCACCGCTCGGCGTTCACCGCCGCCGACGGGGAGTGACCTGAGGGAGCCCGGGGAGCCTGGTGAGCCCGGGGTGCCGCGTCACGCCCCGCCGTGCCGGTGACGCCGTGCGGGTGACGCCGTGCCGCTGACGCCGTTCGGTGCCCGGCGTCAGCGGCCCCGGGCGAGCCAGGCGCTGTTGGCGGCGTAGAGGTCCCCGATCGACTCGGGCCGGTCGACACCGGGCAGGTCGTGGCGCACGGCGGCAGCGCCCCGCGTCTCCTCGACCCAGTAGGACAGTGCCGAGTAGGACGGCCGGTAGCGGGCCAACCGGTCGGGGTCGAGATCGACGGTCTCGTCGGGGTTCACCGGTGTCAGATGGTCGAACTGGTAGACGCACTTCAGCTCGCTGATGCGCCAGTCCTTCCCGCGCCTCTCCAGCCGCTCCACTATGCGGCTGTAGGCCGTGAGGTTCACGTCCACGCCACCCACACCGATGCGCCCGGCGATGACCACTCCGGTGTCCGCGGTGGCGCGGTCACCGTTGACATGGATCAACACGGGGCTCAGGACGTGACAACTGCGTCCGCCGGCCTCGAAACTCTGCCGGGACAGGCGCACGAACTCGGGTCCGCTCGTCCGGATCCAGGAGATGTCGACGAGCGAGTCGGGATGGAACTGCTCGGCCATGACGTCCCACCGAGCCATGTCCCGCGCCCACCGTTCGGTGAGCACGACGGTCTCGATCTCCTTCTGCACGGCCAGGTCCTTCACCTGGAAGGCGGAATCGGGGGAGGGCGGCGCGGCGGAGGCGGGGGATGCCATGATCCCCGCGCCCGCCATCCCGACGCCTCCGGCGAGGACCGCTCGGCGCATGAGCGCGGGGGTGGTCCTGGGGTGCTCGTCCGTCACGATGTGCTCCTACAGGCGATGTGCGGTGTGCGGTGTGCGATGTGCGGTGTGCCAAGTGGCCTCGGTCGGGTGTGACGGAGCAAGTGATTCCACGGTCGCCGCACGCTGCCATCGGGCCCGGAGGCCAAGCCGGGCGGGCGTCGCTGGGTGCCGGGCGCAAACCGCCGCCTGATTGGTCCGACAGCTCGAACGGCGGGGCGTACTCTGCGGTCCCGGACACAGGACAGCCACGCGCTCACGGCGTCGAATGCCGGCAGTGGCCCTTGCCCCCGGATGCAGAAGCGAGAAGGCCCATGGCCTGGGCTGTGACGGGGCTTCGGCAGGCTCAGGCCGGGGGCCAGGCCTGGCCGGCGGTCACCTCGTGTGCGACGCGGTGCCAGCGGTCCTCGCCACCGGGCAGGGGCCATGCCCAGGTCGCCTGCTGCTTGGTGCGCAGTTCGTGGAGGACGCGGGTGAGCCGTGGGCCGGCGACGGCGGCGCCGTCCGGGACGTGGGAGCCGTGCCGGGCGCGCAGTCCGGCGAAACGTGCCAGTTCGTACTCGTAGGAGGCCACGGCCTCATCGGTACGCGCGGCCAGGTCGTCGCGCGACACCGTGCGGTGCAGATGCAGCAGCGGCGGCTCGACGGACTCGGCGATCGCCGCTGCGAGCCGCGCATGGCCGTCGAGGATCAGATGGCAGTCCAGGCCACTGACCCACCACAACAGGACGGGCGGAAGCGTCCCTTCCCGGGCCTGCTTGCGGTACGCCTTGACCCGACCGTCCGCGGGACCCGGCATCGGCCGCAGCGGAAGGACCTCCCACGAGCCGGAATGCATGAACCACTCGATGTATCCGTCCGGATGGCCGTCGAGGAGCATCGAAGTCCAGTACTCAGCATGCGAAATACCAGCGTCACGCCAGCGCAGGAGCGGACTCTCGCATGAGAGCAGCCATCGACCTTCGTGCAGCGGGCTGTCCGGCGAGTCGACGAGGTACCGCGCGAAGCGATGAGCCCACCGCTGCGGGCTGCCCGCCAGAGCGCGCCCCATGTCGGCGCGCAGCGGGGGCACGAAGGAGCGGTACTCGTCGGTGCGCCAGAAGTCCACGCCATCGAGGTCCTCGGCGACAACGGCGAGCAGCACAGGCCGCGACGACTGCGCGAGGAGCAGTCGCGGCCTGGCGCTGAACACGCACAGCCCCGGCCGAGGCCGGCCCTCCACGTCCAAGGCCAGGCCCGTCCAAGTGCCGTCGTCCCTCGTGACATCGCCGCGCCGCATGCGGAGAGCGTATACAACTGCCTTCGCGCACAGGCGGTCCGCCGGATTGGTCCTCCTCGCCGGATACGAGACCGGCTGGACGCGGCTCGGTCACCGCACCGCGGCTGTGTCCAGCCGGTACCCGATGCAGTCGGTGAGGCGGACGTATCCGAGGCGCTGGTAGAGGGCGTTGCTGGTGGGGTTGGCCGGGTCCGCGAACAGGACGACGTCCGTGGCGCCGGCGGCCAGCGCGGCTCCGCTCACCTCGGCCGTCACGGCGCCCGCGTGGCCGCGACCTCGGTGGTGGGCCGGGGTGTAGACGGGATCCACCCGGATCATGCCGCCGACCATCGACGTCGAGCCCGCCATGGAGACGGGGGTGCCGTCCGGCGTCTCCCAGAAGGTGAAGTGCTTGTCCGCGAAACGTGTGTCGGCCCATGCGCCGGCGTCGATGGCGTCGATGGAGACGTTCTCGCGGACGTCGACGCAGAACTCACGGCACCAGCGCACGACCTGAGCATGGTCCTCCTCGCCCGCGACACGGCCCCGGCCCTCCGGACGCGGCTGTGGTGGGGTGAGCGTGCCGAGACGGTAGAGATGAGTCCGCCAGAAGGGCGTCGGCGTCGCGCCCGTGCGGTGCTGCCATGCCTCGGCGAACGCCGTGGCGGTGGCGTGGTCCGCGATGACGTGGGCGGGGGAGTGGCCGAGGCCGGTCAGGCGAGCGGCGAGGGCGTCGGCCTCCTGGGCGGAGAGAGGGGTGAGTCCGAGGCGGCCGTGCGGCGTGCCGTAGAAGACGGCACGGACTTCACCGTCCGACTCCAGCCGACCGAAGACGGCCGCTTCGCCGCCGTGTGCGTCAGCCGGGCGTGTGCGCAGTTTCTCGATGTCCGTCAGCGGGGTGTTGTGCAGGGCGGGGCGCGAGCGCAGGAAGTCCCCGGCTCGGGCGAGGAAGTCGTCGACGTCCTCGGTGAGGTGCCAGTCGTCCGGGCGCATACTTCATGATCCCTGATGTCCTCGCCGAGCGTCGCCCGGCGGCGGGCGAAATTCGCTGGACATCGGAGAGGCCGGCGGCGAGCCTGGGCGGAATGCAGCAGGAGAGAATCTGGGACGCGGATACCGCCCGGCGCTATGACACGCCCGGATCGGGCATGTTCGCACCAGAGGTTCTGGAACCGGCCGTGGACCGCCTCGCCCGGCTCGCGGGCGAGGGGGCAGCGCTCGAATTCGCCATCGGAACCGGCCGGGTGGCGATCCCGCTCGCCGAACGAGGGGTCCCTGTCACCGGCATCGAGTTGTCACGGCCCATGGTGCGGCAACTGCGTACCAAGGCGGACGAAGCCACGATCCCCGTGATCGTCGGCGACATGGCGACCACGGCCGCTCCCGGGAAGTACACCCTGGTCTACCTCGTCTACAACACGATCTCCAATCTGCTCACCCAGGCCGAGCAGGTCGAGTGCTTCCGCAACGCGGCCCGCCATCTCACACCCGGAGGCCGGTTCGTGATCGAGCTCTGGGTGCCCGAGCTGCGCAAGCTTCCGCCGGGGCAGACGGCCACCGTCTGGCAGTCCGACCCCGGCTACATCGGCCTGGACACCTACGACGTCCTGCGGCAACACGTCGTTTCGCACCACATCCACTTCGACGAGACGCAGCAGGCACAACTGTTCCGCAGCCCGCACCGCTACATCTGGCCGGCCGAACTCGACCTGATGGCACAGCTCGCCGGGTTCGAACTCGAGAGCAGGCACGCGGACTGGGCCGGCGCGGAATTCACCGCCGAGTCGACATCCCACGTGTCCGTCTACCGAATCCCGCACCTCACGGGTGAGCGGCAGCGCACTCCTCAGTGATCCGGTTGGTGCTCATGGCCAGCGCCTCGGTGACGGTCGAACCGCCGTTCACCGCGTTGACGGCGTCGCTGTTGGCCCGCATGAAGATCTCCATCTCCGGGGCGCCGAGATAGGTCGCCGCGAACGTCCGACTGCGTTCGTTCCGCTCGCGGGACTCGTCATCGTCCGTCACCTGACCCGAGTCGATCCACAGCTTGTCCGCCACCGCGGCGGTGACGACCTTCGTGCACTCCTGAGCTTCGGCCCCACTCACGACCGCGGTCGACGCGCTCGGACTCGCCGACGCCTCACCGGACCCCCCGTCACCGCAAGCGGCTGCCCCGAGAAGCAACAGCGGTGTGCACAGCCCGAACAGCAGGCGTCTCCCCATGTCCCCACCCTTCACAGCGGCGGCCCCCTGACCGCGCCGGTACATCATGCGGCACGCGGCTGCGACGTGCGCCGCTCCAGCGGAGCCGGCACCCCGACCCGGCGGCGATCCGTCCGCTGTGCCCGCCCCGCTGCACCGGCAAGCTACGTCACCGGTGCCGCCAGGCGGAAGCCCACACCGATCGCTTCCAGATCCGGCTCGTAGGCGCCGTGCCGGCGGGCGCAGCGGGCCAGATCCCTGTCGTGACGGAACGCTCCGCCCCGGGTGATGTGCCGGTCGTACGCCCAGTCCTCGCTGTCCGGAACCTCGGCGGGGGCGCCCGGATAGGGGGCGTAGAGGGTGGAGGTCCACTCGTCGGCGTTGCCCGCCATGTCCAGCACCCCGAACGGGCTGGCGCCGTCGGGGAAGGAGCCGACCGGTGTCGTGGTGCCGACGCCGAGGTCCACCAGGTTGGCCAGACCGGTGCGGTACCGCTCGCCCCACGGGAACTCCAGGCCGTCGTCGCCCCGCGCGGCACGCTCCCACTCGTCCTCCGTGGGCAACCGCACCTCGACGCCGCCGAGCTGCTTCGCGAACCACCGGCAGTAGGCCGTCGCCTCCTCCCAGGCGATCCCGATGACCGGATGGTCCTCCGGTGCCCGCGGGACCGGTCGACCGGTGGCCGACGCGAAGCGTGCCCACTGGCCGACCGTGACCGGTGTGCGGGCGATCCGGAACGCCGGGACGTGGATCTCCGAGCGCGGGGCCTCCTTCAGGTACCACTCCACCGGAACCCCGGTGTCCGCGTAGCGGCGGGCCACCTCCGCCACCTCGCTGACCGGCGTACCGCGAAGCAGCAGCCCTGCCGGAATTTCCACCCAGTCCACCTGCTCCACCCGCACGGCTCCTCCTCGGTTCGACGGGACAGCCCTCATGATCAACCCCGGCAGCCGGGGCGGGCATCGGACGATGGTCCGATCTCGGCAACGACCTTGGAACCAGGGCGCGGAACCAGAGCGGGACCGGGCCATGGACCGGTTGTCCTCCGACCGCCAGCGATGCGGGTGGCGGCGGGCCCGGGGGCCCGATGCCTGAACACCGCCTGCGGCGCTGCCGGTTGTGGGCCGTCACAGCCGTGCGCCGGAGCATCGCGGGCGTCCGGTGGGTGAACGTCTGACGCGTACGCCGCCTGTGCCGCCGACGTCGACGGCGGCGTGTGCGGGTGCAGGATTCGCCGGTCGGCGGGTTGTCGCGGGGCACAGCGCGCCGCTCGCACCCGCCCCCGGTTTCGCGAGGCGTTGGTCGTGCGCACAGCCGACAGGGCCTGTCCGGTGTGCGGGTGACACGTTCGCGGTCACGCGCCTTCACCGGCGGTCCGCTCCGTGCTGTCGTGGGGCCTCTTGCCGTCGCGAGCGTCCCGGAGAGCCATGAGCGCCCACGTTTTCACCGCTGCACAGCTGTCGATGTCCGGGGGTGATACCAGGGGCGCCGTCCTGATCAGTTTCCTCCTCATCGTGGTCGCCGCGTTGTTCGCCTGCCTGCTGCTCGGTCCGCACCGCGAGGAGGCCGAGGACTTCTATCTCGGCCGGCGGCGGGACAAGCCCCTGCGCAACGGACTGGCGCTGGCGGGGGACTACATCTCGTCGGCCACCGTCGTGGGGACGGCGGGCACGGTCGCCCTGATGGGATTCGACGGCCTGTTCGTCGCGGGCAGCACGCTGGCCGCGCTCGTCGTGCTGTCCCTCCTCGCCGGCGCGCTGCGTGCGCGCGGGCGCTACACGATCGCCGACATCTTCGCGGACCGGGCACCCGGGACGGCGGTCCGGGTCGCCGCGGCCGTCGTCACCCTGCTGGTGTGCCTGCTCTACTTCGTCGTCCAGCTCTCGGCGGTCGCGCTGGTGACCGCACAGCTCCTCGGCGTGGAGACCGTGGGCGCGCAGCGCGCCATCGCCGTGATGATCGGCGTACTGATCGCCTGCGCCACCGCCGTCGGCGGAATGCGCGGGGCCACCGTGCTCCAGGCCGCGAAGACGGTCATCGTCCTGGTCGCCCTCTTCCTCGTCGTCGCCGCGCTCCTCGTCCACTTCCGCTGGAACCCGGTCGCCCTGCTGGACGCGGCACGGGCCAACAACGGAGCCGGCGACGCGTACTTCCGCCCCGGGCTGCTGCAACGCTCCAATCCCAGCGCCAGCTGGACCTTCGACTTCGTCGGGCTTCAGCTCAGCATCGTGCTCGGCGCGGCCGTCATGCCGCACGTCGTGATGCGGCTGCACGCGACCCCCGATGCCACGGCGGCACGCCGGTCGGTGCGTGCGGCCCTGCTCGTCGTGCTGGCCGTCGTCGTGTCCACGGTGGTGATCGGTCTCGGAACGGCGGCGAGCGTGGGCGGCGCGAAGCTGGCCGAGGTCAGCCCCGGAGGCACCGGCGCCCTGATGCTCACCACCGGGACGCTCGCCGGCGGCCCCGGGTCCGCGTCCGGCGCCGTACTCTTCGTCATCGTCGCCACCGCCGTCTTCGCGACCTCTCTCGCCGTCATCGCGGGCATCACCCTGACGGCGTCGGCCGCGGTCGGCCACGACCTGTACCGGCAGGCGCTGCGCCGGTCGGAGAGCGGCGGCAAGGGCGTGGAGATCAGTACCGCCCGGTGGGGAGCGGCCGCCGTCAGCGTGGCCGGTATCGCCCTCACCTACGCGGCCCTCGACTGGAACATCCAGATGTACAGCTGGGTCGCCCTCGCCATCGCCGCCTCCAGCCTGCTGCCCGCGCTCGTCTACTCCCTGTACTGGCGCCGGTTCACGGAACGCGGACTGCTGTGGACCCTCATCGGCGGCGCGGCCTGCGTCATCGTCCTGCAGACCTTCACCCCCGTGGTCTCCGGCCTGCCGTCGTCCTTCCTGCCGGACACCGACTTCGCCTGGCTGCCCTTCCAGTCCGTCGCCCTCATCTCCATCCCGGCCGGCTTCGCCCTGGGATGGCTGGGCAGCGTGACGAGCCCGCGTACCGGACGGCGCGGGAACGACACCGGCGACCCCACTCCGGCCGTCGGCCTGCCGGAACGGAACGGCGCCACCAGCTGAGCAGGCGCCCTGGTCCACGGCGGCCGTGGTCTCCGTGACCGTGGTAGCGGCTCGCACGATCAGGGCCGCCGGACCGGTTCTCCAGTTGGGTTCGAGGTCGGACCTGTCCAATGGGGGCAAGGCCATGGGCTTGCGTCAGCGAACGGGCGCTCGCGTCGTGCTCCACCGGCTCCACCGCGCTGCGGCAGGTGGAGCGCTCGGCCGAGGTGCGGCGCACGCGGCGCACGCCGGTCGGCCCGGTCTCACCCCGGTACCACCTCGGATTGGAGATTCGTATGTCGAGTAACTTCCCGGCCTTCGCCGAGTTGATCGCGCAGACCAAGCACTCCGCCGTCCACCTGGAGACGCGCGACATCTACACCCCGCAGGGCCCGGTCTTCGTGGACTGGCAGAAGGGCATCCCGATCGAGTACGACCGCCACGGCGACTGGATCGACCTGGTGCAGGACGCCACGAAGCGCGGCATCGACTGGCGACGGGCGCGGATCGTGTCCGAGCCGGTCACCGACTTCATCCAGTACGAGTGGGAGACCACCACGATCGTCAACGTCCCCGCCGGCGAGAAGGTGCGCTGGCTGCCCCGGCAGCGCGCATCGGACCTGCTGCTGCCGGGCAACGACTTCTGGGTGTTCGACGACAGCCTGCTGCGCTGGACCAACTTCCACGGCGACGGCTCATGGGGCCCGCACGAGTTCTCCGAGGACCCGAAGCTGATCCGCCAGTGCAAGGAGGCGTTCGAAGCCGTGTGGGAGCGCGCCATCGACCACGCCGACTACACGCCGCCGCGCAAGGAACAGGCCGCGGCCTGAGGCGACCACGCCCCGACGACCCGTCTCCCGTCACCGCGGCCATCGTCCCCGCGACAGGAGACGGGTCGTCCTCGTCGCAGGAGGAGAAACACCATGACGGCACACCGGACGCTCCGCCTGGACAGCGCGGACAAGGCACGGGAGCGGCCACCGGGCGCGCGCAACGACATCCACTTCACGCAGGCGCAGGTCGAACCGATCGTGACGGCGTTCAGTCCGCCGGGCGGCCGGGTGCTGGACCCGTTCTCCGGCTACGGGACGACCATCGTCGTCGCCGACCGGCTCGGTCGCGTCGGCACCGGGATCGAGCTGCAGGAACAGCGCGTCGCCTCGAGCAACGCACGGCTGCCGGCGGGGTCGCCGAGCCGGTTCATCGCAGGTGACGTGCGCGACTGGGACCGGCTCGGGCTCGGTGATTTCGACCTGTGCCTGACCAGCCCGCCGTACATGGCGCGGCACGACCACCCGGAGAATCCGCTCACCGCGTTCCGCACCATGGACGGCTCCTACGGGCGCTACCTCGCGGAGCTGGCGGACGTCTTCGGCACCATCGGCAAGCATCTGCGTCCGGGCGGCCGGATCGGAGTCTGCGTCGGCAACTTCCGCGACTCCAGCGGCAAGGTCACTCCGCTGGCCTTCGACGTCGGGCACGCGCTGTCCGCGGTGCTGGACTTCGAGGGCGAGATCTACTTCGAGTGGAGCACACCGTCGGAGAGCGTCACCGGCGACTACTGCCTGCTGTTCTCGGCTCCTGGCGAGTGATCCGGCTCAGACACCGATGATCTCGAACGGCATGGTCGGCACGTCGTCGAAGCGCTCGCCGAACCGCGTGAGCTTGGTGGTGAGGTAGCCGGCGACGTCGGCCATCGGGTTGTCCGGCGGCAGCGACGCGAGGTAGCCGGCGTGCGCGGCCAGTGCCTCGATCCCCGCGTCCATGCCGTCGGTGACGTCGACGGCGTGCTCGGACGCCGGAGAACCGCCGACGGCGATACAGCGCACACCGCTCCATGGCTGGAAGCCCTCTTCCACGAGTTCGGGAAAGACCCAGGGGTTTCCGGCGTCGCTCGCCGCGTCGAGCAGCGCTACGCCGACGTTGCGGTGGTCGGCGGAGTTCCAGTCGCCGCTGCGCCACCGCTCGTGGAAGTTGATGGTGACCAGTACCTCGGGCCGGTACTTGCGGATCGAACGCGCGATGTCACGGCGCAGCGGCAGGCCGTACTCGATGGTGCCGTCCGGGTGGTCGAAGAAGTCCACGTCCCGCACGCCGACCGCGGCCGCCGCCCGCAGTTGCTCCTCGACACGCATCGCGCCGGTGGCCTTCGGGTCCATGGTGGCGATCCCGGCCTCGCCGCGGCTCACCACGGCGTACGCGACGGACTTGCCCTGCCCGGTCCACCTGGCGACCGCGCAGGCGGGCCCGTACTCCAGGTCGTCGGGGTGCGCGACGACACACAGCGCGCGCTGCCAGTCCTCCGGCATCGGTTCGTACGGCTTGGTCATGGCGCTGCCTCTCTGGGAGTACGCGTCGGACGAGTCGGTGCGGGGCGGTGTGCCCAGGGAGCGGTCGAAAGGGCCGGGGGCCAGGGCCGCTTGCCGCCACCGGAGGTGTCCGGTGCGGATTCCTGCCGCCCGATGTCCGGATGCTCAGGCGAGCTGACGGACGAAGGTGGCCATGTCGAAGTAGAGGGTCTTGTCGACCAGCACGTCACCGTCGAAGTGGAAGAAGACGGCGATGGGGGCGTCGACGGTCTTGCCGCGGTTGGGTATGCCGCGCCAGTCCGCCTCCTGCTTGGCGCGGAACTGCGCCTCCATGATCAACGCGGTCGGCGTGTGATGGACGTGGAACAGGCCATGGTCGGCACGGGGGAAGGCCTGGTGCAGCTCGGCGAAGTAGCCCTGCTTGATGGCCTGTTCACCGACCAAGGGACCCTCCTCGAACGGTACGAGCCGGTAGACACCGCCGCGCGGGAACGTGGCGAGCACTGCGTCGATGTCCCAGATGGACTCGGCGACGGTGTTCGCCATGACGACCGCCTCGCGCTTCTTGCGCAGCTCGGCGTCGGGCTGCGGAAGATCCGCGCCGGGCAGAGTGAACTGGTGCTCCCCGGTGGTCATGGGAACTCCTTCGGGCATCGGTGGGTTCGCTTCGTGAGGCGACGCTAGGCCTCACCCCTCGCCTGTCCCTCGCGCTCTGCTGGAGCGCCGATGCCTGCGGCGCAGGTGCGCCATGACGAGGCGCCGGGGGACGGATGCCCGGCCGCGGATCACGTGCCCGTGGCCGGCGTGGCCCCGCTCAGCTCCGGCTCCGGCACCCGGGTCCGTTCCGCCCACCGGATGGCGGGGCCACTGGCGACCAGCACACTGAGGAACAGCGCGGCGATCAGCAGCCAGCCGGCGCCGCCGAGGTGGTCGGGCACGGCGGTGACCAGCGTCGGCCCCGCGATCAGGGCGAAGGCGTCACCGGTCGCGAAGACGCCCAGGTACTGTCCCTGCGCGTTCGCCGGCGCCAGTTCGTAGCGCAGCCCCCACCGGGCTGCCTCGCCCCAGATCTCACCGAAGGTGAAGAGCACCGCTGCGGCCAGGAGTACGGCGGCGGCTGCCCAGGTGGGCAGCGATCCGGTCAGCGCGGTGACGGCACAGGCGACGGCGAGGACCACCGCGGTGAACCGCTGAAGCCGCGCCGCCCCGCGTACGGTGTCCGCGTCGCGCGACATGCGCACCTGGAGGAACACCACCATCAGCGTGTTGACCAGCATGACCCATGCCGCCAGCGCCCGAGGCGCGTCGGTGTGCACCACCAGCCACAGCGGAAGTCCCACCGCCAGCGCGGTCGGCCCGATCCTGGCGATGCCGGAGATCTGCGCGACCAGCAGGTAGGGGATGTCGCGGACCGCGCCGCGCGGTCGCTCGCCGCGAGGTTCGCGCGGGACGCCCGGGACCTTGGGCAGCCGCATGTAGAGCGCGGCCACCAGCACCATGGCCACGGCATCGCCCCAGAACAGGGCGAGATAGGCGGTCCTCGAATCGGCGGCGATGACCAGGCCGGCCGCCAGCGAGGCCAACGAGAACCCGCCGTTGAACACGCTGCGCATGTACGCCGAGAGCCGGACCCTGCCCTCCCGGCCCATCACTCCCGCCACGAGTGCGCCCCGGGTCACGTTGCCGCTCTGCTCCGCCAGCCCGAGAGCCACGGCCATCACCAGATACGCGGAGAAGGACTGCACGAAGGCCGCCGAGACCAGCGCCGCCGCCTTGGCGAGCGCGAACGCCGTCGTGACTCCGCGTGGCCCGAACCGGTCGGCGAGCTGCCCGGCCGGCATCCCCAGCACCAGCGCCAGGATGCCGGCCAGCGACATGCCGATGCCCACTTGCCCCGCCGACAGTCCCACGACGTGGACGAAGTACACGGTGCCGCCGGTGATGTAGAGACCGTTCCCGAGGCTGGCCATGGCGGTGCACAGGACCAGCACCCGGCCGGGACCGGGGTCGGGCAGCAGACGGGAGAACAGGCGGGACATGGCTGGCACCTCGCTGGGTGGGGGCGGTTGACTGCGCGGCGGGCGGGCGGACATGCTTCGCGGGTTCCGGACGACCGAGACGCAACGGACAGAAAGCGGAGACGGCGTGAATCCGATCAGCCCCATCGGAGTGGTACGCGGCGGACGCCAACAGATCCACGAGGACGGATGGGGGGCGGTGGTCTCACGGATCGATCTGGACCCAGCCGTGTTCGACGAGTCGGCGACCTTCGGCCTCGACGACTACTCGCACGTCGAGGTGATCTTCGCGTTCCATCTGGCGAAGCGGACCTGCACCGCCACCCAGCACCCCAGAGGCAACACCGACTGGCCGGCGTCCGGCATCCTGGCGCAGCGCGCACCCAACCGGCCCAACCACCTCGGTGTGTCCGTATGCCCCCTTGCGGCCGTCGACGGGCTGACGCTCACCGTGCACGGCCTGGACGCCATCGACGGCACGCCGGTACTCGACGTCAAGCCGTACCTGCCGGAGTTCGCCCCGCGCGGTGAGGTGCGGCGGCCGGCCTGGACCAGTGAGCTGATGCGCAACTACTTCTGAACCGCCTGCGCCGGAAGCCGCTGACTGTGGATCCCGGGCCGCAGCGGTCGGCTCCGGCTCCGCCGGGCCGCGGCGGCTCACGACCTGGCCACCAGGTCCGTACGCGCCGCGGCGATCAGGGTGTTGGCCTCGTCCCGGGGCAGCTCCTCGTCGACCAGCAGCGCGATCGGGAGCGCCGCCACGCTGCGTACCTGAGCGGCGAGAGCGCTCCTGGTCACTCGGCCGCCCTCCGGCCGGGCCTGTACGGCGAGGAAGTCGACGCCGGGCAGCGGCCGGTCGGGGGCGCGGTCCACGACCACCCCCACAGCCCGGGTGCCGTCCGCGCCCCGCAGCACACACCGGCCGTCCCGGCACTCCAACTCGACCAGCCGGTGCTCCAGGCGCACTTGGCCCACCGTGAGCGGCACATCGACGGGCTCCGCGCCGGTGGCATGACCGGCCAGCCGGGCCACGGTGCGCGCGACGAACTCGGGGTCTCGCTCCCGCAGCCGGCTGAAGGTGTTCGCCGTCCGGCGGCTGCGCAGGGCGAACACCGTCTGGTGCCCCTCCAGCCGATCACCCCGGCACAACTGCTCGAACCACGCCGTGCTCTCCGCCGCCTCCGCCTGCGTCTGCTCGGCGACCGGCCGCCGGATGCGCTCGTACTCGGCCAGCGCATCGAGCGGGTCGTCGTGTCCGGCGACGCACCGAGCGAGGCTCAGCGCGTCGTCGATGGCCAGCGTGGTGCCCGAGCCGGTCGAGAAGTGGACCGTGTGCGCGGCGTCCCCGATCAGCACCGTCCGGCCGTCGGACCAACGGCGGTTGACGACCGTACGGAACGGCTGCCAGCCCGCTGTCCGGGCCGTCAGCGGGGCGCCGCCCAACTCGTCGCGGAACAGCGTAGCGAGCCGCAGCTCCGCCTCGCCTGGCGGCAGGTCGAGCAGACCGAGGTCGGACAGGGTGTCCGGATCGGCCTCGACGATGAAGGTGCTCGCGTCGGCCGCATGCGGATACGCGTGCACCACCAGAGGACCCGGGCCGCCCGGATCCTTGAGGAGGAAACACGGTTCGAGGACCGCGGGCGTGCTCATCCACAGATACCGGTTCCGGCCCGGTGCGACAGAGGTGCCGAACCGGTCGGCGCGCTCCCGGCGCAGCTCGCTGCCCGCCCCGTCCGCCAGCACCACCAGGTCCGCCCGCTCCGGCAGCTCGGTGACGGAACGCCTGATCAGCCGCACGTTCGCATGCCGCGCGGCCAGCGCCCGGACATGCGCGTGGAAGACCTGCCGGGAGATCCCCGAGGTGCCGAAGGCACCGGACCGGATCCGTTCGCCGCCGATCACCGTGACCGTCTCGTCCCACGAGGCGTACGCCGACTCCGGCAGCCGCAGCACCTCGGGATGGACGGCCCGAAGACGCTCGGCGAACTCGTCCGCCAGCACGATGCCGGCTCCCGGCCCCCGGTCCTGGCGGTCGTAGAGCTCGATGGCCGCATCCGGGAGCAGCCGGGCCAGCTCCAGCGCGAAGAAGGCGCCGGCCGGACCGGCACCCACCACGGCCACGGTGCGGACAGCCGTTCCGCTCATGCCGGGGTCCCGTCCCAGTGGAACCGCTCGCCGCGGGTCAGCGCGGCACCCCGGGACACCGCCGTCATCTCACCGCTCGCCACCTTCATGATGGTGAGGAACTCGGTGAAGTGCGGCTCAGGAGCGTCCAGTTGGGTGCCCGCCTCCTGCATCAGGGACAGCCAGCGCAGCCGTTGCTCACGGGAGATCAGGAAGTGCGCGTGCGCCTGGTGCATCTTCGGGTCCCAGGCCGCGGTCAGGTCGTTCTCGCCGTAGATGCGGTGGAAGTGGTCGTACAGCCGTGCGGCGTGGCGGGTCCAGTCGGGGACGGCGAAGAGCGGGGACAGCAGCTCGTCCTTCGCGACGAGCTCGTAGAAGCGGGTGGTGAGTGCCTGGAAGAACCCGGCACCGCCGATACCGGTCCAGAAGTCGGAGACCTTCCGGTCGACCTGTGCGGCGGTCATCCGCTCGGCGGACTGCAGCCCCTGTTCGGCGACGAGGAGCACCTTCCCGTCGTGCCGGGGCACCGGTGCGGCTGGATCGAGCGGCATGAGCGTACTCCTTCGGTCGGTCAGTCGAGCACAAGGCCCGCGGCGGACAACGTGCTGACGGTGCACCCACGCACCCGTTTGGCCTCGACGGTGCCGAGTCCGTAGGCGATCGTGGTGATCCCCTGCTCGGGGGCCAGCTCGGCGGGCCGGTAGAACATCGTGGCGAAGTACGTGAACGTGGCGTCGGGGTGGTCGTAGTCGGTGCCGCTCATCAGCGCGGTCCACTGGTCGCCGTCCCGCACCAGCATCGTGAAGGAGAGCAGAGCGCCCCGCTGCCGGGCCTCCACGACCCAGACGTTCTCCGGACCGAAGTGGTCACGCAGATGCCGGAACGACGCCGCCTCGCGCTCCCCATCGGGAACGCCGCCGTACTTCGTCACCAACTGCGCCCGCAGCCGTACGAGTTCGGGTTCGTCGTCGCCGATCGGGCGCTCGCTGATCTCGATGCCCCGGGCCGCGATCTCGCGCAGCTCGCGCCGTACCGCGAAGCGCCGGTTGCGCCGCAGCCCGGCTATGTAGCCGTCCAGATCGTCCCAGGTGACATCCATGTCGCAGCGGTCCACCATCGGGACCACGGCGAACCCCGCCGAGCGCAGCACGTCCAGGAACTCGGGGTAGTCGGGACGCAGGAACAGCGCTGCGACACTGCGCATCCCCTGCTCACGGCACCAGTCGAGAAGTCCTTCGAGATACGTCCGCAACACCCGCGGATCACGGGCGCCCGGACCGGTCGGCGCC
Source organism: Streptomyces sp. NPDC001532 (assembly GCF_040298625.1). Lineage (NCBI taxonomy): Bacteria > Bacillati > Actinomycetota > Actinomycetes > Kitasatosporales > Streptomycetaceae > Streptomyces > Streptomyces sp. NPDC001532. The sequence continues at coordinate 39,454 of NZ_JBEPAL010000019.1, read as the reverse complement.
GACTCGTAGTTGGTGCCCATCAGCACACAGGACGGGAACAACTCGTCGGCGGAGAGCCCTTGCCACGGGTGCGGGCCGTCGGCGACCACTCCGTCGGCGACCGAGCCGCCCGACAGCACCCGCTGCGGATCGAATCGCACATGGCCCGTCGGCGCCTCGATCACGCCTCCGACCAGCGCCACTTGGTCCCCGTCCGGGCCGGACAGCCGGAAGGTGCGAGCGCCGCCGGGAATCCTCGCCTCGGCGAGGGAGATCCAGCGCCGGCGCAGTGTGACCGGGGCTCTGCCGATCCAGTCGTCCCAGCCTTCGGGGACTTCGGTGAGCACGTGCAGCCCGGCGGTGCCCAGCGCCGGCTCGGGGCGGTGTGATGTCACCGTCACGGCAACTCCCTTCCGGTCCTGCCCGCCCGCCCGGCCCGGCGATGCACGAAGCCACCGGGCCGGACGGGCTGCGGATGGATTGTCAGGCCGCCTGAAGTTCCTGGACCCGGTCCCAGACGGACAGGTTGTCCGTGGCCCGGTCCCAGACGGACAGGTCGTCGGTCGTCCGGTCCCAGACGGCGAGGTCCTGGGTGGTGCGGTCCCAGACGGACAGGTTGTCCGTGGCCCGGTCCCAGACGGCGAGGTCGTCGGTGGTGCGGTCCCAGACGGCGAGGTCGTCCGCGGCCCGGTCCCAGACCTCGACCTGGTCCCACACCTCGATCCGGTCCCAGACCTCGATCCGGTCCCAGACAGGAGCCATGTCCCACACGCTGAATTCGTCGGCCGACTCCGCTCGGACAATACAGATGTCGCGCATACAGCACCCCTTCGGGAGATTCATGGGAGGCGATCCGCCGGACCGCCGAGACGCGGCCCTCGCCGCGCTCATGAAGGAGTCTTGCAGCCTGCTTCACGCCCTGTCTTCTCCCTAATTGCTGACCTCCGAAGGAGTATGGGGAGAGAGTCCTCGAATTCCGCTGGACAATCGCTTGAGTCCGGGTCGAGGCGCCGCGTCGGTGAGTATCTCGAGGCCGGGAACCGCGAACAGGACGGGCGGGTGCGACCAGTCCCGCGGCCGCAGCACCAGTTCCACCTCGAAGCTGACGTACGGGTCTATGTGCATGGGGCCGAGCGTGGCCGTCAGCAGCATTGTCTCCAGCGGCCGTCCCGGTAGCTCCTGTGCTGCCCGCATCATCGCGTGCACGTAGCAGATCCCGTGCGGCACCTGCTGGAGCGCAAAGGGCCCAGGGCGCTCTGTGGTGGTCCAGCTGGACGGCTGACCTTGGAGTATGGGGCCGTCGAACGAGCCGATGTAGAGGGAGGAGACGGGCCGTGCGGTAGCCCGGGCCACACCGCGCAGCCGGCGGCGCACCGGACCGCCCCGGCCGCCGGCCGGTGAACGCACGACATATTCGCCCTTGCCCCGGCTCAACTGACGGTACTGGGTGGGCGGAATTCCCACGGATTCGGTGAAGCGTCGGGTGAAACTACCCGTACTGCTGTACCCGACTTTGCAAGAAATTGCCGCGACACCGAGATCGGAGATCTGCAGCAAGCGTTTCGCCTCGCTGATGCGGACCGCACTGAGGAAACGCCCCGGAGTCACTCCGGTGAACCGGCCGAAGGCTCGCAACAGATGGAATTTACTCACCATGACCTCGCGGGCGATGTCATCCAGGCTCAGCGGTTCCGCATATCGCTCCCGGATGATCTGCACGGCCCGTTCCACCAAGTGCTCCATACGCATCTCCTGAACAGCCATGGAACAAGGCGTACCGATGGGCCAAGATTAGGGAATATGCGTGGAGGGTTGCTTGACATCGAATCGAGTAACCTCGCGCGCCCTTCGGGGCGTCAGGAAGCGGCCAGAGCGCAGGCGCCGTCAGGCCGGGCTAGTGCTGTGACCGCACAGGTTCGCCTAGTTGGTCAGGCCACCGCTCGTCGCGCATATAGGACAGTATCTGTCCCACATGCTGCCTATCGTGTGCATCTGGATGTACAGATGAGCACATGAGTCGAAGGGAATCGTCATGATCCTCGTGATCGGCGCGACCGCGCACTTCGGGCGGCAGACGGTGGAGACGCTGGCGGACGCCGGGAGGCAGGTGCGGGCTTTGTCTCGCGATCCGGAGCGGGCCGGGCTGCCGGAGGGCGTAGAGGTGGTGCGTGGGGACCTGACCGATCCGTCGACGCTGGGGCCCGCGTTGCACGGCGTGACTGAGCTTCTCCTGGTGCTGCCCTATGGCTTGGACGCGCGGCCGCTGCTGGAGCGAGCACGTCAGGCGGGGGTGCGGCAAGTAGTGTTCCTGTCCTCCGGGGCCGTCGTCGACAGCGCAGATCCGCAGCCGGACGTGATCGCCGCCTACCACGCACAGGTGGAGCGGGAGATTCGGGCGACGGGCCTTGGGTGGACGTTCCTGCGACTGTTCTTCCCGGCAATCAACACGCTTGCCTGGGCGATGCAGTTGCAGGGCGGCGATTTGGTCAGCGGCCCGTACGCGGCGGCGGCCGCCTCGGTGGTGCACGAGCGCGATGTCGCGGAGGCGGCCGCCGCGGTGCTCGGCTCCCCCGAACATGCTGGGCGCGTCTACGAGCTGACGGGCCCGCAGTCACTCACCCAGATCGAGCAGGTGGAGGTACTCGGCCTCGCCCTGGGCCGGGAGCTGCGCTTTGAGGAGGTGGCGGACCAGGCTGTGCAGCAGCAGCTCAGTCAGTTCATGGACGCCGACTTCGTGCGGGCCCTGCTCGATCTGATGGCGGCCACGGTCGGCAAGCCGGCGGCGTTGAACGACAGCATCGAGCGGTTGACCGGCCACCCGGCACGCCCCTACGCGCAGTGGGCCGAGGATCACCTTGCGGACTTCCGCTGACCTCTACGTCAGGCTGCGGTCTTGAGAGGACGTCCGCCCCAGCGGATGCCCTTCTCGCTGCGGATGCGGGCACGTTCCTTGTGCTGGGCGGCGAGCACGTCAGGGTGGCGGGCGTTGGCGTTGCGCCAGCGCAGGTAACGGTGCAGGACCCGGGTCTGCACGGTGTGGTGGGGGTGGTTGGAGTTGGCGATAGTGAACTGCCGCAGCGGTCCGAAGTGCGCCTCGATCGGGTTCGCCCATGACGCCTAGGTCGGGGTGAAGCACAGCTCGACCTTGTTCTTCTTCGCCCAGCGGCGGATGTCGGCGCCCTTGTGGGCGGACAGGTTGTCCATGATCACGTAGATCGGTGCGCCGTCGGGCCGGGCAGCGCGGATCGACTTCAGTGCGGCCAGCGTGTTCGCGGCACCTTTCTTGCGGCGGTTGACACCCCACAGGGTTTCGTCACCGACCGAGTAACAGCCGTGGAAGTAGCGCACGCCGTGGGTGCGGTGGTAGGTGGCGGGCACTCGGTCGGGGTGTCCCTGCCTGGCCCAGCCCGAGCCTGCGGTGGGCCGGATCCCGAGCGGTCCGAACTCGTCGAAGGCGAAGACCCGGTCCGGGAAGCGGTTCAGCACTTCCTCGATCCGGTCCAGTTTGGCGTCGCGTTCTGGGTCCGGGGACTCCTTCCAGGTCTTGGTGCGTTGGAAGGTGATGCTGCGGCGGGCGAGCAGGCAGCGTAATGCTTCGCGACCGATGCGGATGACCCGGCCGTGGACTTTCCGCAGGTAGGCGGCAAGTTTGCGCAGTGACCAGCGGGTGAAGGGCTGGCCGAGTTTGGCAGGTCGGGTGGTGGCCGTCTGGATGACGAAGTCCTCGTCGTCAGTGCTGAGCAGGCGGGGACGGCCTCCCGCCCATTGAGGGTCCAGGCAGGCCAGGCCGATCTCGTTGAAGCGGTGGATCACATCCCGGACGGTGTCCTCGTCGGCCTGCACCAGCTGGGCAATCACCGGCACCCGGTTTCCGCCGGCCGAGGCCAGCAGCATCATCGCGCGCCGGTATCGCAGCGAGTTCGTGCTGCCCCGGCGCACGATCTGCTGCAGCCGCTGCCCCTCCTGGTCGGTCAGTCTGCGCACACGGACAGGCTCAGCCACCGCGCCTCCAACGGTCGGATCGGACGTCACCGGACATCCAACCGCCACGACCACCAACACGGCGAACCTATGCGGCCACAGCACCAGCCTCGACGGCAAGTGCGACTGGGCGGGACGTGCGCCCTCGTGGTGTCGTGGAGCCCTGTTCCCTCGTAGTACCGATTATTGAACGTCTTCGACTTTGTGGCGGTGTGCGTTCAGCCCCCGTAGAGGCCCCACTTGCCGAGGCCGCTGTACACATGGGCTTCGAGGCATCGAGGCGCGTCAAGGCCGACGGCCTCGCCGCGGTAGACGGCGATGAGGGAGTCCTCGCCTCGCCACCACGTGTCGGTCAGGCCCTGGACTTCCGGCACGGGCTCGTAGTCGCCGAGGTCGAGAGACTCGACGTCCTCGCCCCGGATCCTGGTCACGGCCCTGGCCCAGCGTCCGGCATGGGCGGCGAGCGCCAAGGATTCCACCCATCCGTCCGTGCTGGCATGGAGAGGTGTCCAGCGGTAGGCGTCGATGCCGAACTCGCCATCGGGCCCGATCTTGAATCCGTAGGCCATGGACACCCGGCAGCTCCCGGCCGAGAACGACCAGCCTTCCGAGGCCGAGCCCTCGGGGCAGTCGGCGTGCAGGACGCGCGGGCCACCTTCGTAGAACGGGGCCGGCGGTAGCGCGAGGCCGCCCCAGCGGTCCTGGAAGGCCGATGCCCGGTCGATCTCCGCAGCGGGGATTCCGTAGTCGACCCACGTTTCGTGGTGCCGTCGGATGTCCTGCCGAGGGACACGAATGCCGTCCACCTCGACGAACCGCTGGGCTCTCTCGCTCAGGCCGGCAGGTGCGACCGGGATCGGCGACATGGAGGCGTCGGCCGTCACCGCTCCGTGCTGCCGGGGTGGAGCACGGCCGCAGCGATCTCCCGCACACGGTCCAGAGTGATTCCCGTGCGCTGTTCGACGGCGAGGGGATGGTCGGTGGGCTCGATCTCGACGTAGGGACGTTCACCGACCGGGCGGGTGTGGACGTTGGTCTTGAGGTTGAGGGTCGTGGGCGAGTAGACCGGCAGGTCGGTGGTGAGCCAGCCGAAGTACGGCCTCTCGGCCTCGCGGCCGGGGCTGTCCCACAGGTCTGCCGCCCGGGAGAAGCTCTCACGGCTGAGCGACACCCAGACGCCCCACGAGAACACCTCGTCTCCGCCGATGATCGGTATCTCGATCAGGCCCTTCACGAAGTAGTGCTGCCCGTGGATCACACACTGGTCCGACGAGAGCAGGCAGTCGTCGGCGCCGGCGAACGCCGGATCCCACACGGCCGGGGCCTCGGCCGTGTAGTTCATCGGCAGTTCGGGGTGGTGGGCTCCGCAGCATGCGCAGGTGAACCCGAGGTCGCTGGTCATGGCGTTGGAGCATAGTGAAGGGCTCTGACACCACCGCAGCCGGGAGCCACCCTGCTTCCTGCTTCCTGCCGCCCGCTCCTTGTCCTCGGTCTTGCCCTGGACAGCGGTCGCAATCGGACCGCGCAGAGGTCACACCTCGCCGAGGAACCCAGGATCGGTCGGCCCCATCTGCCGGGCGAAATCCGCGGCGACCCCGATGACCTCGCGCATCGGCACCGGCCGCCGGCTCGTCGCCGCGAGATCGGCATGGGCCTCTTCGGACCACAGGAACGGATACACGGAAATCCCCTGCGAGAAAGCCAGAGCCGCGGCTTCCTCACGCCAGCCGGGCCATCGCAACCCGTCGTAGAACGTCTCCAACCGACCCGAAAGCAGCCAGGAGACCCACCCGGAGTGACCCATGTCCATCGCTTCCCACGCAAGGGTGTCGGGAGCGAAGTACGTCATCTGCCCAGGTGCCCCGGGCCGGCCCACGGCCGCAGGGTCGCCGGCGTTCAGTGCGAAGACTCCACCGACGACGTCGTGGCCCACGACGAGACCCGCCGCGGGATGCCAGGCCGGATCGAAGTCCGCGGGGAACCGATTGACCTGGGCCAGACTCGGAAGCCCCGCCCCGGCGACCGACCGCCCTCCGCCGAACACGCGCACCCATCCGTCGTCCACGACCAGCCCGCCGGTGTTCAGCGCCAGAGCACCCAGCACCGACCGCGCCGTCACCTGCATCTGGAGCAGGCACCGGCGACCCTCCTCCACGTCGGCGGGCAGCACCTGAACGGACACGGAGCCGGCCGCAAGCATCTCCCGAAGCTCCGGCCACGCCGGATCGTCCACGTTGACCAACTCGTCGATCTCTCGCATTGGAGGATGGTCGCACGCTCTGGCACCAGGTTGCGCACGCGTCAGAAGCCGCGGAAGACACTGTCGCTGCCGACTGCAACCGTACTGGCGGGAGCGTGCCTCAACCGGCCTGACGGGCGGTGCCTCAACCGGCCTTACGGGCCAGGCGGTTCAGGGCCGCGCCCACCCGAGGGTCGGGAGGGCTGCCGGACGCGTCGACACCGAGTTCTTCGGCCAGCCTCTTGAGGTAGACGTCGACGGTGGACTCCACCAGCTCGGCATGGAACGTCACGGCGCGCCGCCCACGGCGCCAGGCCACGAACCCGGTTCCTACGGCGGCCACGGCCGCAGGCCACCAGAAGCAGCCCAGCAAGGCGTAGCAGCCGGCCCACGCCGAGCCGGCCACCGCCGCGTCGAAGCGGGCGCGCGAAGTACGGAGCTCGGTGCGGACGTCCTCGGGCAGGAGCACCCACAGCCGTGTCCAGCAGGAGGCGAGGTCGATGCCGTACTGGTGGCGCAGCCGCGTCTCGGCCGCGGCCATGCGGTCCCCGGTGAAGGTGGGCCTGCACGGCGGGGCGAGCGCGATGCCGTCGCGGCGTGCGGCGCGCTCGTCGAGGTCCCGCCGAAGCCGCTCGCCGCGCCGGTGCGCGGGCTCCGGTCCACGGAGCTGGGCGATCTCCGCCTGGATCCCCTCCCAGCGCCTGAGCCGCCGAGCGGTCAGTCGATCGGCGAGCGGACGGGCCAGGGCAGGCCAGTCTCCCGTCCAGATCCGCTCAGCACCATCGGCGCACACCCGTACGAAGCTTCCGAGCGCCACCGAGGCCAGGACGATCGCGGCGACGACGGCGAGCTGACCGATGGTGGACCAGCGCCCCGCCACCGTCGCCCAGTGCTCGAACCGCTCGAAGACAGCGGACCGGTCGAGCGCGGAGCCGTGGCCCAGCACCGCGCCGGTGGCCGCGGCCGCGAGGAAGAGCAGACCAGGAGCCGCCAGCGAGGAGAGCCATTTCTCGGCCAGCTTCTGACCGAGGCCGTCGAGGACCGGGGCCACGCTTCACGCCTCCACGACGCGCAGCGGCCGATCCCGCAGCCAGCAGCGCCCACCGGCGGGAAGCTCGCCGCCCGGCGTACGCACCACATTGAGGCTGCACCACCCGTCGGGGCAGCGGTACGACTCCCCGGCGGAGCGTGCCGTCGTCCCGAAGACCATGGCTCCGTGCTCGTCGCCGCGCACCGGCCCCGCCTCGTCGAAGACGTACGGCGGAATGTCCAGGGCCGCCACCGCCTGCCTCACGGGAGTCTCCGCCAGGACGGCGCGTATGGCGTCGTGGAGTCCGGCGAGAGTGCCCTCGGCCGTCATGTCCTCCATCAGCCAGGGCAGCGCCGAGCAGAATTCGGCGCGCATCCTGCGATCGTCGCTCATCGGCCTCTCCTCGCTGCGTGTCACTATGTGCTGCTATATGTCGTCGTGTTTCGGCTTGTGTCATATGTGTCGTACGTATCGTCATGTGCCGGTGCGTGGATCGGGCACCTTCTAGGGACCGCTGTGGACGACCGATGCCCAGAACAACGGCTCGCGGTAACGGTCGTGCTCGCGCAGCTTCCCGATCGCCCGGTGCAGGGCGTACGCGGCGTCGGGAGCGTCGGGTGCGCCGATGAGCCGGTAGACCTCGTGGGCGAGGAGCGGACCCATGCCGTCCTCCACGGTCCACAGACTGCCGATCACCTGCCGATACCCGCACAGCTGGAAGGCCGACGCGACCGAGAGGATCTCATCGGCCAGTTCCTTGCCGGGTGCGGCGCTGTGGCAGGCGGACAGGTACGCGAACTCGGCGTTCCGCAGCCGCTCGCTCGCCAGCTGACGCAGCGCCAGGTCGCCGCCGTGCAGGAGAAGCCTGCTCTGCGACGGGTCGGCCGGGTTCCGTACGCCGTGGCAGGCCAGATGGGCGTGGGTGTGCGTGCGCAGTGCGGCGAGCACCGCCTCGGGCGTGGCTTCCGCGTCGCGGAGCTCGGATCTGCGGGCGGACAGCTGTCTCGTGGCGATCAGTTCGTCGTCGAGAGCGGCAAGCGGCGGGTACGCGTTCACGGCATCGACGGCGCCTAGGGAGTCCACGGCGCCCGTGGCGTCCATGGCACCCGTGGCGTCCACGGCGCCCGTGAGGTCCACGGCACCTGTGCGGTCCACGGCATCCACGGCCACCGCGACGAGCGACATCCCGTCGGCCGGGGACGCCGGCGTCTCGCGGGCGTGCAGCAACGAGCCGAGTGTCGGGACGTACGAGGACACCACCCTGTCATGGGCGTACACCGAACCCGCCAGTCCGTTCCCCTCCAGCAGCGCCGCGTGCAGGGGCAGCAGGGAGAGGGCACCGGTCGGGCACCACCAGAGCCGGGGCAAGGGCTCGCCAGGGCCGGTGGGGCGGTCGAGGCCCAGCGCGCCGAGGACCGGGCCCACGATCTCCTCGCCCAGCCACCGCAGCGTCCGCCTCATCACCCGGTCCTGCGCGTACTTCACGCCGCTCGCGGCGCCCGGCGTCACCAGGGTGCTCACGGCCGCCCGGAAGGCATCGGCGTGGCGGTCCACGTCCTCGTGCGTGACGCCGGACAGCGGCACCACTTCCACATCCGTGCGGCCGAGACGGTGACGCAGCAGAAGGGCATGGCAGCCCAGCGGAGAGACATTGACGACGGCGACGGGCCCATGGGCCGCCGCCTTCCTCAGGCGCGCCCAGTCCGGCTGCCGGTGGAAGTCGCCGAACCCTGGAAGGGCGCGGATCTCCTCCACGAGCCTGTCGAACTCCGCGGCCGACTCCCTGCGCTGCTCCGGGCCGCGCTCGGACTGGACGAGCTCCTCGCAGACCCGCTCGAAACGACCGGCGAGTTCCGGGGAGGCGGCGATCAGGTCGCTGTGCCGGCTGCGCAGCTGGAGCCCCTGCGCCAGCAGGACACCACGTCCCTGCTCCAGCCTGATCAGTGCCTCTCGGGGCCGGCCGGCACCGATCTCCACCGCAGCCGCGATGTTGGCCAGCGAGGCCACCTCGCGCAGGCGCACTTCCTGTGACGCTCTGCCCAGCGACCGTCCCGTCAGTTTGGGCAGCAGCTCGGCGAGCGCCACCCCGAACGCGGTACGCGCCTGCTCCTGGTCCCCGAGCGTCATACAGGTCACGCCCCACTGAGCGGCGCACGCCAGCCGGGTGCGCACGTCCTGGGTGCGCGCGAGCGCCGTGGTGCGGTACTGCGCCACGGCCTCCCTCAGATCGGCTACGGCGCTGCGGCTCAGTCCGCGTGTCCGCAGCAGCTTCCCCAGCTCCCAGCGGGCCAGCTGCTGGTTGGGTCCGGTGTCCGAGGGCTCGCCCGCCACGTGTCTCAGCAAGGACTCGGCCGCATCCAGATCCGTGTCCCGCGCTGTGTGCATGCCGCGTTTCCAGCGGGCGACCGCCAACTTGATCAGCATCACAGGATGGTCGTGCTGGGCCGGGGGAGTGGCCGACACCGCGTACTCCAGGTGGCTCACCGCCTCATCGAGCTCGGCGAGATCCCCGTAGGCGTCGAAGCGTGCGGTCAGGACGGCGGCCAGATTGGTGAGCCGCTGCGCATGAGCGGGTGACGCGGCCGCTGCGGTGACGCAGGGATGGCGGACGGCGTCGGTGGCGGCCTCCAAGTGGGCGAAGTCCCTGGAAGAGGCGTACCGGTCGAGATGGGACAGGCCCAGGAACGTATAGGTGGTCGCCCGCTCGTCGTCGCCCAGTGGGCCGGTGAGGGCTTCGGTGAGCGCGGCGACCGAGCCGTCCAGGTCCGCCAGATCACCTGTCATCTCGAAGCGCATCCGTAAGGCCTGGCCCAGTTCGATCCGGCGGTGGGTGCGGTCCGGCTCGCCGGTCGCGGGCGAACGGACGGCTGATCGCAGCCGTTCGACGACCTTGTCGAGCCGGTTCAGATCCCCGTCCCGCATGTACCGGGTCCACTCGGCCGCCACACTGTCCTCGGGGACCGGAGCCGGAGGGGACTTGGCCTGCGTTCGCGTGAGGACGGCCAGCATCTCCTGTCGCGCCGGATCACCCGCCGGCAGCGCGGCGATCGCCTCACGCATGAGGTGCAGCCCGGCGGTTCTCATCCGCTGGGAATCGACACCTGCGCCGCCCAGTTCGGCCATCTCCGCCAGGGCCGTACCGGTGTTGAAGGTGATGTGCGGTTCGGACGCGCTTCCCCGCGCCTCCTCCCGTGCCCACACCTGGAACGCCGCCGCGAGGACGACTCCTTCCTGGTCCTTCGCCGGCACGCTTGCGAGGAGCAGCGCGTTGCCGACGGCGTGCGCGATCTCGTAGGGCGCCACGACCTGAGGCGGGTTCTCCGCGAAGTGATCGCGAAGCGGCTGCGGAACGATTTCGGGACGCAGCGCGTGCACGATCCCGAAGAGGAAATTGCACGCGTGGCGATTCCAGTCCTTCTCCGCCTCGGGGAGTACGTGGCGATACCGCGCGAAGTGATAGCAGGCGACGAGGTAGATCACGCAGAACACGTCATCCGCGTCGCCGGTCTCCGCAGCGGTTTCCGAAGCGCTCCCTGCGGCTGCCTGCTCGGGAGTCGACTCACGGAGTGTGCCGTGGGTCAACTCACCGAGTGTGCCGTGCAGCAACCGGGCCAGGTTGTGATGCGTACGGCGATCCAGCACGCTTTCCGGGGCGTCGTAGAGAAAGGGCGCCGCCTCGTCCGGTGTGGACATCGCCCGCAGGACGGCAGTCCGAAGCTCCGGGTGTAACTCACTCATCGATGCCCCCGACTCCCGATTCCCCTGAGCGCGCCCGGCGGTGGCGCCACGTTACGCCAGGAGACGAGGCCGACAGGGACGAACGAGAAAACCCGAAACGCCTCCTGGCGCACCCGGACCGAAAGGACCGGCTTCCTGCTCGCTCCGGTCGGACCGGACCTCCGGCCAGCTCACCGTCACCGACATCCGCCACCATCCGGACTTCCGCCGGCATCCGAGCGCACGGCGCAGGGTCGGAGAACCATGAGCGAGTCCTCCAGGGTCGCCACCATGGCGAAGCGGAACCGATCGAGCTCGAGGCAGAGCGCGACGTCATCGTGGTGGACTCCTTGACGCACACCCTCCGCCAGCTCGGCGGCGGCGCGCGACTCGGCGGCGCGCCGCAGGAACACAGCGGAATCGGTCTCGGCCTCGGTGGTCCTCCGAGCGATGTACTGAGCGCAGGCCAGGTCTTCGTCGGCCCGTCCACCATCGCCGGTGACCACGAACGTGACACTGTCGCACTCACGGCTCCGCAACAGCATTGCCGTTGCCTCCGCCACCACGAAGCCGGCGCACAGCACCAGCGACGCCTCCTGCACCGCGAGGGCACCGACCGTCCCCGCCGTGGTCTTCTGCACAACGGTCCGTCCGCCGAGGTCGTAAGACCGCAACATTCCGGGCGAGTTGACGGCGTCGAATCCGGGGGCGGGCGGACCGTCCTTGAGCGCCACCCAGTCCGGATGGCGAGCCTTGAGCGCCAGCGCCTCCTCCAGCGACTCGGCGAGCACGATCCTTTCCGCCCCTCGGGCAAAGGCCCAGGCGGCGACGGTGAAGGCGCGCATGACGTCGACCACGACCGCCACGGACGGAGTCTCGGTCAGCTCATCGATACCAAGGAAGCGGAAATGAGTGTTCATCGGGTCATGATCGCGCACTCGTCCCCTTCGGCGGCGGGCCGTTGGCGGCTCCGGTCACCGGTGCAAGTGGTCCAGGCCTCGTCCGGGCACTGGGTAGGGGCGCTCTTCGGGGAGGAGGCGTCGTGCCGCAGCCAGGTCCCCGTCCCGTACGTGGCCGTGGATCGTGTGCGCGAGTGCGGTGACGTCGGTGATGGAGACCGTCCATTCGTCCGCGTAGCGGTGTGCGGCTTCTCCTGCGAGACCGAGTTGCAGCGAGCGGCGAGGGAGCGGTTGCAGGTGGAGGTCACGTTCCGGGTCCCACTGGACCCGAGCCGGAGACCGCTTCAACTGGCGCTTCCAGGTCGCCTGGTCAGGATGCAGGCCGCGCTCGTAGTGACTCAGGCAGGCGCGTTCCAGTGCCCATTCGAAGCCTTCCCGGGTGATCTCGATGGCGAGGACGGTCTCCTGGCCCTCCTTGGTGCCCCATCCGCAGCGGTACATCATCCAGAGGAAGGAGGGCTTGATCCACGTCATCCGGTCCCGCTGCCAGGCCGCCGGGAAGCGACCGTCCCGGGCGGCGGGAAGGCCGATCTCCGGCCTGTACGCCTGGTAGACGGTGACCGTGGAAGCGGTGTGAAGGGCGCGGATCTGGTGCTTGGGTTCTGCCACGGTGACCAGCGTGAAGGCCCCGCTCGACGCGCGCCATCGAATTAGCAGCCGTCCGACATGGGTGGGAGGCGGTGTGGTGAGGGCGGTAACCGACAGGCACCCGAGGGCCGGCGCGTGAGAGGGTGCGGTTGGATCTGAGGCACCCGACAGCAGGCGCCTCAGGGGAGCAAGGGACAGCAGGGACAGCAGGGACGGCAGGGGACAGCTAAGGGGCAGCAAGCGATATATGGGACTGATCTACGGCTACGACATCTCTCTGCGCCCTGAAAATGTCGCCAGGGCATTGGCCAACTTGGCCGAGCTGGCGCCACCGGCACGCGCCGTACCACCGCTTGAGATCACCCTGCCCGGCGGTGAGCGGCTTGCCCTCCCGTTCACCTCCCAGTTCAAGAGCGAGCCGGTCGACTGCGCCACGAGCTGCAGCCTGGAGCTCGACACGTCCCTGATGTTCGACGCCGATGACGCACTGCGCGAGTACGCGCAGACGGATGGCCCTGGGCCTGTGGCGGACGGGCGCATCCAGGTCGGGTACATCTACGCGACGATCCGGTTCGAATCCCTCCTGCACTCTGGCTACGCCTCGGTGGAGTGCTGGGCGGCGACATCGAAGATGAGCCGCTTGTTCGCGCGGTCGAGCAACGCGAGAAAGGTGTTCACCGATCTCACCGCCGACAGCGGTGGGGTGTGCTGCCTTTTCGACACCGGCGACGGCTCCCCCGAGCAAGTGTGCTGGCTCAACGGTGAGCCCATGCAGGAGACGGTCTCCGGTCCGCGCTTCCCGGATCGGCAAGCACTGGTGGCGACTTGGCCCGACCGTGAGTAGCTTGTGATCGAATCCAGGCGGGTGACGACCTGGCGGAGGGGGAGTCCATGTCGGCAGCGGGCAGGTTCCGGGCGAGCGGCTGGCGAGGGCGGGAAGTCGAGATACCGCAGCCCGCTGGGGCGCAGGGGCCGGTCCCCCTGGAGTTCAGGGGTGGCCTGACCACGTCCTTCACGTTGCACGCCCTACGGCGATCGGCGACGCGCAAGGAACATGGCGGGGAACTGCTGCACACATACGGGCCCGGAGTGCGCAGAGTGCTGCTACCCGCTGGTCACAACCGGGTGGAGGTCACTCGGGTCAAGCCGAGGCCGAGTTCAGGGACGGGCTTCTCCCGCTGGCACCTACGAACCGTCGAGGCGGCTGAACTTCCCGTGCTGGCGGACGTCCTGTCAGGCAGGAACGAGGCACTTGTGTACTTCGACGCCCCCGCACGCGTGTCCTTCGCCTGGCTGGGTTCCAGCGAACACGGTGAACTGCACTTCACCTCTGCCTCCGGGGGGCCGGCCAGGAAACTCGCCCGGCACGGCGACATCCGAGGTGTGGTCGCCGTCCCGGGAGGCGGTTTCCTCGCCGTCTCCACCTGGGGCAAGTGGACGCTGGAAAGGCGATAGCCCAGCAGCGCCACCCGATCGCCAAGAGCGTCACCGTTCAGAGGGAGGCCTGGCGCACCACGCGATAGCGAAGGTAGACGATCTTGGAACGAAACATGTGGGTCTCGACGAGTTCGAGATCCACCCGGCGCTCGTGCTGGGGAAAGAACGAAATGCCACCGCCGACCAGTACCGGGTAGACCCGGACCCGGTACTCGTCGATGAGATCCAATGCCGCCGCCTCGGCGGCGAGAGTCGCGCCCCCGATCGCGATCCTGCCTTCCCCCGGCTCGGCTCGCAGCCGATCGATCTCCTCCGCCAGGCCGCCGGACAGCAGGCGGGCATTGCCCTGCACCGACGAAAGCGTCCTGGAGAACACCACCTTGGGGAGCGGCTTCCAGAGCGCGGCCCACTCCAGCATCAAGTCGTCCAGTGACGGATCCTGGTCGGCGGTCTCCCAGTACAGCATCGTCTCGTACAGCCGTCGTCCCAACAGGTGGACGCCGACATCTCGGATCTCCTCGTTGACGAAGCGAAACACCTCGTCGTCGGGCTCCGTCCAGTTGAAGCCGCCGTCCGGCCCGACGATGTAACCGTCAAGGGAGACGCCCATCGAGTAGGTCACGCTGCGCATCAGAAGTCCTCCTCGGGAACAGATCCGCCACCAAGTCTGAACGCCTGGAGGGCGACTCCACGGTGTGCCGCGCCCATCAGCATGCGGCCGGAACTCGAAAGCAGGGTGACCTGTAAGAGGAACGGCCGGGTGGCGTGTTCACCGAGCGGTGGGTTCAGCGGCTGTGACCCTCGGCCGTCACGCGATGGGGTCCACGTTCCACACCGAGGGCAGATCGCTGCCGCAGAAGACGCAGACGAAGTCGTCCGCCGACTCGTCCGCACGGCAGCGAGTCCCACACGACTGAGCTGACGCAGGACGCAGTCGCTGCCGACCACCTCCTCACCTCCTCGCCGAGCAGCCTGCGCAGCATCCGTATGCTCCCGTTCATGAGGTTCTTCCGGTCGCGTGGCCGAGGCGACGCCCAGCGAATGACGGGAACGCCTGTGGCTGAGGCCAAAGCCCTCCACGAAGCCGGGCGTTACGCCGAGGCGGAGGCCGAAGCCCGAGCCGTGGCCCGATCGCGGCCCCGCGACGACGAATACGCAGCCGTGGCGCTGAACATCGCCGCGCTCGCGACGGGCGCCCAAGGCCGCCACGCCGAGGCACTCGCCACCTACGACCAAGCGCTGCCCGCCTTCAGGAGGATATTCGGAGCCGATCACTGGCTGACCCTGAAGCTGCGCTCGGATCGCGCCCAGCAGATGGTCTCGCTCGGTCAGCACGCCGAGTGCGAGGCGGAATGCGCGGCCGTGGCCGAGGCCGCGCCGCGGTACCGGACCGGAGATGTCACTCCTGGCAGCGGCCGCCCGCAATGGACTGGTCTTCGCCCTCAACGCGCAGGGACGCCACCAGGAGGCCGAGGCACTCGCCCGCGAGGCCCTGGCCGCCTGTCGTGCAGGCGACCGGCCGTCCCTCGTCCTGCGACTCGGCCTGGCTCGCAGCCTCAACGGCCAAGCCCGCTACGAAGAGGCCCTCGCCGAGGCGCAGGGCGCCGACAAGCTCCACCGCGCGCTGCCCGAAGACCAGCGCCGCCCAGAGACGGGCGCCGTCGAGCTGGCCTCCGCTACCGCGCTGTGGGGGTTGGGCCGCGCTCCCGACGCCTGTCGCCAGGCTTCAGCCGCTCACGATGCGTGCCTGGCCTCGTTCGGCCCGGACCACCGCCGTACCGTCGAAGCCCGGGCGCTGCTCGAGCACATCGACGGCACTCGACCGTAAGCGCACCGCTCCCGCTCGGGGCGAGTCGCGCACCGTCGCCTGGCCGCACGGCTTCCGTCGACCGCGCATCCGCTGGGAACGACGCGACGGCACCCACGAAGCGACCGGCATCGGCCGACAGAGCACTCGCCACGACGGCTGACGGTCTCGGCTCTTGGCGGCGCGTTCCGTACGAAGACGGTCCACGTAGGATCCGCTCGGGGGTGATGGCATGACCATGAGTGACTACCGGTGGGGCGTGGCGATCGTGGCGGCGCTGCTGCTTGCCGGCTGTGGCGGTGGCGCGGAGAGCGACAGCGGGGACGGCAAGGCCGCGGTGCTCACGAAGGAGCAAGCACAGGAGACGTTGCCGGACGGCGAGGCCATGACGGGTTGGAAGGAGTCCGCTCGGCCCACGGCCGTCGAGATGGACAAGCTCTACCGTTCGCAGGCCTGCCCCATCAAGAACAACGCGGGTTGCGAGAGCTCCCGCTTCTACGGCGCCTCCACCTTCCGCCACGACGACAACGCGGCCACCGTCACCTTTCTCATCATCGCCTACGACAGCGAACAGGCTGCCCGGAAGGCGTACGACACTCTCTGGGACGGCTACTACGGCAAGAGGGCGGGACAGAGGGCCAAGACGTTCGAGATCGGCCCGATCGGTGACGAGCGCGACGCTCGATTCGGTTCCTCCGGCTTCCGCGGCGAGCCCGGCGCCGTCACCCAGACCCGGGTCGGCACGACGCTGCTGTGGACCGAGACGACTTCCGCGCACAAAGGCGGCATCGACGAGGACGCGGTCCGGGACCTGGCCGCGGTGCTCGCCGAGCGGGCCCAGCAGGCCCAGAACGGGGACACACCTACCGCCGCGCTCGACGGCTGACCCGGAGGCCACGCCAGGACCCGCTGCCGTGAGGGAGAATCGTGCGCATGACGACTTGAAGCGCACCGGTCGGGCGGCAACGCTGGATCAAGGTCGCGATCTGGGACACGGTCAGGGACGGTGACCGCTGGGTCTGTGCCGCCTGCGGGACCGCCGTCCGTTCCTACCAGTTCCGTCTCCATCCTCCTGAGTCCTCGATGTTCGAGCGGTGCGTCGGCTTGGCCTGGTGTTCCAGGTGCCGCATCTACTCAGGTGCGATGGTTCACATTCCCCGAGCACGTGTCCTCGTCGACGCCCTGGCCTCCCTCCCGGCGGACGACAGTGATCGACTGCGTCGCAGCGAGGTGAAACTGATCGACTACCTCGATCGCCAGGGCAGCCGGTGATCGTCCTGTGCTCGCTCAGCGGCTACGGCCAGGCGGACTTCTCCTGCGCAGGCGGGCGGAAGTCCCGTGGAGGACACCGAGTCGGCGTGCTCCTTCCGCTGGGAGAGTCCCCTCCACCCTGCCGGCGCGAGCACGGCTGCGTAGGGCTGATCGCCCTCGGGGAGTGCGCCGCGGGGATGGTCCGCCAGGAGCCATAGGCCGTGGTCGTTTACGGCGTCAGTCCTCGGGCTGGGCAGGGCTGCTGGGAAGGACCAGTGCCGAGTCCGTGTGGAGCGTGATGTGCACCGGCGTGAAGGTGGTGGCGTCCAGCGGCGATTCCCCGGTGCCGGGATTGCGGGCGAAGCGTGGGTGGGCGCCTCCGCTGATCTGCCAGCGTATGCGGTGGCCGGCGGGGAAGCGGTGGGCGGTGGCACTCATCGGGACGGTGACCCGCGAGGGCGCATCTCCGGCCGTCCGAAGCGGGCTGAACCCGTCGCAGACGTTGACGGAGCGGCCTTGTGGGTCCACCTCGCACAGGCGGGTGAAGACATCGGCGTGGCCGGTGTCCGTGGAGATGCTCAGCCGCGCGGAGACGGGGCCCAGGATGTCCACGGGCTCGGTGAGCGCTGGGCCGGTGAAGGTCAGGACATCGCCGCGAGCTTCCAGGGTGCCGTTGTCCTGGGGGCCGGCGGTGCGGGAGAGCAGGGGGCCGCCGAGGGAGGGGGTCGGGTCGGCCGGGTCGTAGCGGAACGCCGTCACGGGGGTGGAGTCCGCGGGGGCCTGCCGGGTGAGGTGCCCGCCGGGGATGGGATACCACGAGGTGGCGGCCGCGGTCGGCGGCCAGTCGTCCAGGTCCCGCCAGGTGTTCTCGCCGCCGACGTGCACGCGCACCGCTGTCGGACGCAGGCCGGAGGGGTCGGCGTACAGGTGGGCGCGCAGCCACGCGAGGCTTTCGGCGAACACCTCCGGCCATCCCTGTTGCAGGGCCGAGGTGTGCGTCCAGGGCCCGACGAGCAGGGCGGTCCGGCATCCGGCGCGGCGCAGTCGGCCGTACTGCTCGAAGGTCTGGTCGACCAGCGCGTCGTGCCATCCGGTGATCAGAGCCGTGGGCACGTTCAGCCGCTCCGCCGTCTCGGCGGTCTCGGCGGTCTCGGCGGGCCCGGTGGTCTCGGCCGTCTCCGCCGATCCCGCCAAGGACGCGCCGCGCCAGAAGGGGTCCGTGGCGTCCGGGTGGGCCATCACGTCGTCCAGCCAGGGAATGGCGCACCCGAGGCCTGAGACGTACGCCCCGCGCAGCGGCTGCGCGGTGGTGATGTCGCGCAGGCGGCGTTGCAGACGCAGGGTCGCCTTGACGAACGGCCCCAGGCCCTGGTGCTGGTAGGTCATGCCGACACCCACGGCGAGGGCGTTCTCCAGGCGCGGCGCACCGCCCGCGTGGAAGAGGGCGTAAGGGTCGTGCAGGCCCACTTGGACGACCATCGCCTTCAGCTCGGGCGGCGGGTCCGCGGCGAGGGCCCACTGCACATAGCCCAGGTAGCTGGGGCCGACGGTACCCAGTGTTCCGTTGAACCAGGGCTGCTCGCGCAGCCAGGACACCGTGGCCTGACCGTCGGCGGGCTCGTTGCGCCACAGGTCGAACGCGCCGCCCGAACCGCCGGTGCCGCGGCAGCTCTGCAGGACGACATGGAAGCCCTGCTCCGCGAAGAGCAGGCCGTACTGGGGCGACCACGGCAGTCCTCGGCCATAGGGCGAGCGGACCAGGAGGGTGGGGAAGTCGCCCTGGGCACGCGGGAAGTAGTGGTCGGTGATCAACGGGCTGCCGTCGGCGGCCGGCACCACCAGCCCCGGCTCCCAGCCGACCTCGTGCCGCTTCGCCGGCAGGCCTCGCCAGAGCGCCCTCATCATGCGGGACGACAGCGGTGGCTTGCCCGTGGGCGGCGTCCAGACCGGTCCGGCCACGGCGTCGGGCGTGCTTGATGGCATCGTTCCCCTCCACATTCTCGTACTGTGTACGAGAATAGTGCATGCTTGGATGGGCTTGGCAAGAGCCACCGCAACGACCAGGGAAGGAGAGCGAAGCCGTGCCCAGCGACGGAAAGTCCGGTGCCGCCGGCGTCGACCCCGAACAGCTCTGGCTTCGCCCCACCGAGCCCCGCAGAGGCCGCAGACCCTCCTTCAGTCGGGAGGCGATCGTCGCCGCAGCCGTGAAGCTCGCCGACGCGGAAGGGCTCGACGTCGTCACCATGCGGCGGGTGGCCGCCGAGGTCGGAGCGGGCGTCATGTCGCTCTACAGCTACGCGCCGGACAAAGAGACGCTGCTGGAGCTGATGGTCGACCACGTCAGCGGCGAACTCACGGTCACGAACCCGCCGAGCGGCGACTGGCGTGCGGACCTGAAGGCCGTCGCCCACGCGCAGCGCGCCCACATGCTGCGCCACCCCTGGCTGCCCGCCGCCTTGTCCACCCGCCGTGTTCCGGGGCCCAACACGCTTGCCTTCCTGGAACACGTACTCGCCGTCCTGCGGCCCACCGGGCTGGACGGTGCGGCGAAGCTGGAGGTCTTCGCCCAGCTCACCGCATTCGTGGCCGGGCACGTCGCCCATGAGGTCGCGCAGGCCGCGGTCTCACGATCACCGGACCGCGCCGCAGCCGAGGTCCGCTACCTCACCGCCGTCGCGGCCGACGGCCACCACCCGGAACTCGCCGAGGCCCTGTCCGCCCCCGGCCGTCCCCTGACCCCCGACGCCACCTTCACCCGGTTCCTCAATCGCCTGATCGACGGGCTCGACACCGGCTGATGCGGCCTGCTCGTCGGCAGCGGTCTGCTCAACCGCTTCGCCGCCGCGCGCTTCCACCAGGCCGACACCCTTCCGCAACTCCGGGACGCCGTGGCCCACCCCATGGCGGCCGACCTCCCGTCCGTGGCCGCGGCGGGCGCCGCCGTGCACTTCGTCGTACGGCTCACGACCATGCGACGGGAAAAGGTGGCCCGAGGGCCGTACTGCAGGATCGCGGCTGCTCCGCAGGGTGCGGTGCAGGAGGTCAGGTCGACAGGTCAGGTGGACGGGGTGGCGTCGGGCTCGGTGTCGAAGGAGCTGCTTGCCGTGAGGTTCTCGACGAACGTCCGGAAGTCCGGCGCCAGCGCGAGTTCGGTGTCGAAGTCGCGATCGAACCAGGTGACGGACGGCTCGCCGTCCGGTCCGACTCTCCCGCACCTGGCCCGCGCTGCGGTGAGAGCCCGGACCTGCCCGGCCGGTGGGCCCGGGTCCGTGAGATCATCGTGTCCCGAGCCTCCGGACCTGGTGTTGCCGCTAAGCAGGCGCCCGCGGGACGAACGGCTCGATCGGCACATCGGCCGCGCCGGAGCGCGGCACCTGGGGGAGTGGGCATGGGGTACAGCGGGACGACGGAACCGTGCCGGGGGCGGACGTGTGCCGAGCGGATGACCGAGGCGCTGACTGTCGCCGTGGCGTCGGTCCTCTCGCTCGTCCTGCTGGCGGGACCGGCGGTGGTCTTCGGTACGACCGCCTGGCATCTGGTCGGCGACGCCGGAGCCGCCGCGTACAGCAGGGTCTCGGTTCCCGTGATCTTCCTTGCCATCACCGCGCTGCCGCTCGTCCTGGCCCGCGTCGTGTTCCGCCGGGGCCGACGCAGGGGCCAGGAGCGGCTGACGGCGGCGGTCCCGGCGGTGCTGACGCTGCTCGGCGGGTCCGTCGTGCTGGCGGTGGCGCTGGGGCTGTTCTTCGCGTCCGCCGCCTGACCTTCGGCCGGCCGACGGCGAGAAGAACAACAGGAGACCAAGAAGGGGCACCGCACCTGCCACCGGTATGACACGCTGATGGCGTGATCATCAGGGTGAGTGAGGCACGCGTACGTCCTGAGCGTTTCGAAGCGTTCCGCGACATGATCGTCGACGCGGTGCGCGAGTTCCCCGGCCGCTACCCCGGCCTGGTGGACCACGAAGTACTGCTCGCGCCGCCGGATTCGCTGCTGTACGTCAGTCGTTGGCGCAGCGAGGAGGACCTGGTCGGCTACGCCGGCGAGCACTGGCGTGACCAGCCCGTGGTGCTGCCGGGCGAGGACGAGTACCTCGTCGCACCACTCCAGGTGCGACACTTCACCCTCGCGCCGCTGACCTGAGCGAGGTGCCCCGACGGCCTCCACCAGGCGGCCCCCGACGCGACGGACAGAAGGCGCGACGGACAGAAGGCGCGACGGACAGAAGACGCGACGGACAGGAGGCAGAGGTGGCCGGGACGACGGCGGCCGAGGTGATGGCCGAGCTGGCCGCGCTGGACGATGCGAAGATCCGCGCGGTGAACGAGAGACACGGCGACGACCACGGCGTGAACCTCACCAAGCTGCGCGCGCTCGCCAAGCGGCTCAAGACGCGGCACGACCTCGCGGGTGAGCTCTGGACGACGGCCGACACCGCGGCGCGGCTGCTGGCGCTCCTCATCTGCCGCCCGAGGGCGTACGAGCGCGACGAGCTGGACACCATGCTGCGCGAGGCGCGCACCCCGAAGGTGCACGACTGGCTCGTGAACTACGTGGTGAAGAAGAATCCGCACCGCGAGGAACTGCGCCTGGCCTGGCTCGCCGATCCCGACCCGGTCGTCGCGAGCGCCGGGTGGGCGCTCACCACCGAACGCGTGGCGAAGCAGCCCGAGGGCCTCGACCTCGCGGGGCTGCTCGACGTGATCGAGGCGGACATGAAGGACGCCCCGGACCGTCTGCAATGGGCGATGAACCACTGTCTGGCACAGATCGGGATCGAGCACGCCGAGTACCGCAGCCGCGCGATCGGGATCGGAGAGCGCCTGGAGGTGCTCAAGGACTACCCGACCTCACCGGGCTGCACCTCGCCGTTCGCGCCCGTGTGGATCGCCGAGATGGTGCGCCGGCAGGGGGACAGTACGGTGACCTGAGGCGAGGAGACATGAACCTCCGCGCTCGCTCGCGCCCCACCACACCGCCGCGAAGAGCCCCGGTGACGAGGTGTGGCCGCGAGTGCTGTTCGCCGTCGAAGCGGCGGTCGAGGCCGAGGTCCGCAGCCGTCTGGAGGCGGCTCTCTCCCGCTCCGGCCTCGACGGCCCGGACGGCACGACCACCCACTGGAACCTCCGCGACGCACGCCCAGGCGTCCTCCGGGCCGACGAGACCGACCACGCCCGACACCTCCTCCGGACACAGACCTGAGACCTGATCCCCCGCGCCTGGGACCGGGCCCGCGGCCCGTCAGAAGCGCCGTCGCGACGCCGGATCCAGGCCGCAGGTTCCCGAGGCCGACGCCCCGTCCGTTCCCGTGAGCCGTACGGTGGCCCGGCCGTCGGCGTCGTGGCTGTAGGCGATCGTGCAGACCAGCTGGCGCAGCGCGGTGCGGTCCAGTCCGTCCAGTGGGATGGGCAGGTCGGTCGTGACCCTGTCGCCGCCGGACGAGACCTCCACCCGGGGAGTATCGGCCGAGCGCGCGGAGGGAAGGGACGTGCCGAGCCCCGCCGCGCGATCCTGTTCGTCGGGACCGCCGAGCAGCGCGAGGATCACCTTCTCCGTCGGTACGGGTACGGCGGCCCCGTCGGCGGGGTCCTGGCCGGCGACCATGCCGCCTTCGGGACCGTACTCGATCGTGGACGTGGTGGACCGGATCACCGGACTGATCCCGCCGTCGGACGTGCGGAAGAAGAGCAGCATGTCGAAGTCGTGGTCGACGAACGCCTGGACGGAGGCGGGACCGCCCGCCTCGATCACGTCGGTCTCCTGGATGCCGCAGCCGCCGAGCAGCAGCAACCCCGACGCGACGGCGACCGCGCCGGTACGCCGGCACGTCCGCGCACGCCTCATCCGTCGGCCTCCTCCAGGTGGAGCGGTATCTCGACGGTGAAGACGGCACCACTTCCGGGAAGGTTCCCGGCACGGACGGTGCCGCCGTGCAGCCGGACGTTCTCCTGGGTGATCGCCAGCCCCAGGCCGCTGCCCGCCGACCGGGTACGGGCCGCGTCGGCCTTGTAGAACCGGTCGAAGATGTGCGGCAGCGCATCCGGCCGGATGCCGGGCCCGCTGTCGGCGACCTCCGTGATCAGTACGGGCGGGCCGGAGGAGCGCGTCTCGCTGCGCAGGCTCAGGGTGACGGGCGCGCCGCCGTGCCGCAGGGCGTTGCCGACGAGGTTGGCGATCACGATGTCGAAGCGGCGCGGGTCGAGGCGAGCGCGGATGCCGGGGGGCAGATCGGTGCGGATGCGGTCATCGGTCCAGTGCCGGTTCTCCAGCGTCTTGCCGATGGTCTCCGCCACGTCCACCTCGTCGGTGTTGAGCTCGGCCGCGCGGGCGTCGAAGCGGGAGATCTCCATCAGATCCTCGACGAGCACGGCGAGCTTGCCGGTCTCGGCACTGACCAGGCGGACCGCCCGGGCGGTGTCGGGGTCCAGCCGGCCGGCGTCCTCGTCGAGCACCTCGGTGACGGCGAGCATTCCGGCGAGCGGTGTGCGCAGCTCGTGGGAGACGTCGGAGGCGAAGCGGAGGGCGCGTGCCTCGGCCTCGCGCAGCTCGCGCACGGAGCGTTCGAGGTTCCCCGCGGAAGCGTTGAAGGTGCGGGCGAGGTCGGCCAGTTCGTCGCTGCCCCGCACGGTGATCCGGGTGTCGAGTCTGCCGCTGCCCATGCTCTGGGCGGCCTGGCGCAGTTCCCGCACCGGCCGCAGCACGCTGCGCGCGGCGATCAGGCCGGGGATCAGCGCGATGGCGAGACCGGGCAGGGCGCCGTCCCGGGCGGCCACGAGCAGCGCGTCCACGTTGACCTGCTCGTCGGTCATCCGCATGACGGCGTAGAGGACGAGTCCGCTCGGCAGCGTGCTCTCGGGGCCGGTCCTGAAGACGGTGGGCATGGCGATGGTCAGGTAGGGCACGCCGTCCTTGACGACCCGCTCGAAGCTGCCGTTGGGGTGCGCGCGTGCGGCGCGGCGCAGTTCCGGGGTGATGACGCTGGAGACGGGGTTCTCGCCGGAGGAGGCGCGGACCGAACCGTACTCCGCGAACACCACCCAGGGACGCGGCTTTCCCTTCCGGGCGATGTCGCGCAGGATCTCCTCCAGGCCCTCCCGCTGCACGGGCAGGGCCCAGCCGGTCTGCTGCACCTGGTCACGGAAGGAGGAGACCGCGGTGTCCTGGGCGGTCTTCAGCAGCGCGTTGCGGGCCTCGCGGTAGGTCAGCGCGGACGTGGTGCCCGCGCTGACGGCGGCGACCAGCAGGAAGGCGAACACCAGCCGGGTGCGCAGCCCGAACGCCCTGGCCCGCGTCCGCCCCGCGCGAGAATCGGCGGGCGCCTTGCCGTCGGCGGGAGCGTCCGCGGGCGCCGTGCCGTCGTCGGCCGCGCCGCGGCGGCCGACGCTCGCGCGGAGAGCCCGCCGGGCGAGGCGGCCGGGGCCGGAGCCGGAGGTCACAGCGGTCCGAAGCGGTAGCCGAAGCCCCGCAGCGTCTGGATGTAGCGAGGGCTGCCCGCCTCGTCCTCGATCTTGCCGCGCAGCCGTGCGACACAGGCGTCGACCAGTCGTGCGTCGGCGTGGAAGCTGTGCTCCCACACGTGCTCCAGCAACTGCTGTCTGCTGAACACCTGCTCGGGCGCTGCGGACAGATGCAGCAGCAGCTTGAGCTCGGAGGGGGCCAGCGCGAGGCGGCGGCCGGACTTCGTGACGGTCAGCCCGGCGCGGTCGATGGCCAGGTCGCCGTGGACCTCGACGGCCGCGCGGTCCTGGCCGGTGGTGTCGATGCGGCGCAGCACGGCGCAGATCCGCGCCTCGATCACCTCGGTGCGGGCGGGCTTGACGATGTAGTCGTCGGCTCCGGCCTCCAGGCCGATCACCACATCGAAGTCGTCGCCCCGCGCGGTGAGCATGATGATCGGCAGCTGGCTCCGCTCGCGGACCCGCCGGCAGACCTGCACCCCGTTCATGCCGGGAAGCATCAGATCCAGCAGCATCAGATCCGGGCGGAACTCGGCCAGCGCGGCGAGACCGGCCTCGCCGGTCGCGGCCACCCGTACCTCGTGTCCACGGCGGCGCAGACCGAGCTCGACCCCTTCGCGCACGGAAGGGTCGTCCTCGATGAGGAGCACGCGGGGCATGGGCAGTTCTCCCTAGGTGGTGGTCAGGTCCGGGCCAGTCTGCGGCGTACGCCGGACAGCAGGGCGTCGAGTTCGGTCAGCCGCAGCGGCCGGGCGAGCACGGCGAAGACGAGCACGACGACCACGGCCCCGGCGGTTGCGGAGGCGAGGGCTCCGGCCCGTGCGGCGCCCAGCGCGGCCAGGTGGCCCAGCCCGGCCGCGGGTACGGCGGCGAGAACGAGCCGCGCATGGGTGCCCGCGGCGGCCGAGCGCAGCGGACGGGTGACGCCGAGACGGCGGCTCAGCACCCGGGCGGTCACCACCCAGCCCACGCACAGCGCCACCGAGTACGCCGCCGCCATGCCGGTCACGGCCCAGCGGGCGGGCAGCAGGTGGGCGGCCGCCACGGACAGTCCCGCGTTCAGGGCGACGATCACCAGGTTGAGCAGGAACGGCGTACGGGTGTCGGAGAGGGCGTAGAAGGTGCGGGACAGCACGTACTGGCCGGACATGGCGACGAGTCCGGGCGCGAAGGCCATCAGGATCCCGGCCATGGCCTCGGTGTCGCCGGCGCTGGTCCTGCCGTACCCGAAGACCAGGGCCATCACCGGCTGGGCGAGGGCGAGCAGCATGCACGCGGCGGGCACGACGGCGGACGCGGAGGTGCGCAGCGCCTGGGAGACGTCACGCCGCAGGGCGGCGGTGTCCCCGTCGGCGGCGGCCGCGCTCATCCGGGGCATCAGCGCGGTCACCAGGGAGACCGTGATGATGCCGTGCGGCACGACCCACAGGGCATAGGCGTTGTTGTACGCGCTGTATCCGGGGCCGCCGTCGAGTCCCGCGGTCGTGGCCAGCCGGGTGGTGACCCAGTAGGCGGCCTGGTTGGCCAGGACCAGCAGCACCAGCCAGAAGGCCGCCCGCAACGGGCGGGTCAGTCCGCTGCCGCGCCAGTCGAAACGGGGCCGCCAGCGGAACTTCGCCGCGCGCAGCGCGGGGACGAGGGCGAGGGTCTGGACGGCGATCCCGGCGGTGGTGCCCCAGCCGAGCAGGGCGGTCTCGGCCGGGGTGAGCGCGCTCCCGCCGCCCGTGTCCCCGATGTCCGTGGCGAAGGCCATATACAGCCCGAACACGGCGATGACGACCAGGTTGTTGAGCACCGGCGCCCACATCATCGCGCCGAACCGGCCGCGTGCGTTGAGGACTTGTCCGAGCAGGGTGAACAGCCCGAGGAAGAAGATCTGCGGCAGGCAGTAGCGGGCGAACGCGGTCGTCATGGCGGCCTGTCCGCCGCCGTAGTCGGTGTACGCGTCGACGATCGCGGGGGCCGCCCACACCGCGGCCGCGGTGATCGCCAGCAGGGCGGTCACACAGACGGTGACGAGCCGGTCGGTGTACGCGACACCGCCGTCCTCGTGCTCCTTGGCAGCCTTGACCAGCTCGGGGACGAAGACGGCGTTGAGCGCGCCGCCGAGGAGCAGCATGTAGACGATGGTGGGCAGCGAGTTGCCGACCGCGTAGCCGTCGGCGGTCGGCCCGATGGTGCCGAGCGCCGCCGCGACCACGGCGGAGCGGGCGAAGCCGGTGCCTCGGGAGACGATCGACCCGGCGGCCATGACGGCACTGCTGCGTGCCGTGGAGGCCGCCTTCGCACCGGCGCGGCCGTCGCCGGACCCTTCGCCGTCCGGCCGGTGTCGCCGCCGCCGGGTCGGCGAGCGCCTGTGCACGCCGCCGCGGGCGGGTGACCCTTCGCCGTCCGGCCGGGAGGCGGCGCTGTCCGGCTGGGACCCTTCGCCGTCCGGCCGGGAGGCCGCGCCGTCCGTACCGGTCGGAGTCGTGGCGCTCACCGGCGGTTCAGGTACGCCTGGAAGGCGCGGTACAGCGTCTGGTTGGCGGTGCCGCCCAACGGTCTCTCCCATTCCCCCAACGTCTCGACGACCTGTCCGCCGGTGCCGAGCTTCCAGCGCAGCAATCCGTACGCACGTTCGTCGGGGTCGAGAGTGGAGGGTACCCCGCGCATGTCGTAGACGTCAGCGCCGAGGACGTGGGCGTCCAGCAGCATCCGCCATTGCAGGGCGTTGGAGGGCCGTACCTCGCGACGGTGGTCGGCCGAGGCCCCCGTCTGGTACCAGACCCGGCGGCCCACTGTGATCATCGTGTGGGCGGCGAGGATCTCACCGCGGTGACGGGCGAGATACAGCTTCATCCGGCCCGGCTCCTCGGCGTTGAGCGCCGCGTACTGACGCTCGTAGTAGGCGAGGGGGCGGCCGAGCCGGAAGCCGTCGCGTTCCTCGGTGAGGCCCAGCAGCCGGTAGAACTGCGGGAGTTCGGCGGCGCTGCCCACCACCACCTCCACGCCTTCCTTCTGCGCGCGCCGGACGTTGCGCCGCCACTCCTGGTTGAGCCCGGACCACAGGTCCTCGGTGGTGCGTCCGGTGAGCGGTATCCGGAAGACGTGACGGGGCTGGGCGTCCCCGTCGTTCCCGGTCCCGTCCCCGCCGCAGCGGCGCCAGCCTCGGGCGCGCAGCCGCTCGGCGACGGCGGTGCCGAGCGGGTCGACCTCGCTGGCGAGCACATCGCCCAGCCGGCGACCCGGCCCCGCGAGCGGCTTCAGCGCGGAGGCGTCCCAGCGCCGGTAGGCGGGCGAGGGTCCCATGCGGACGGCGAACGCGCCCGCGCCGCGCAGATGGTCGAGCAGCGGCGTCAGCCAGACGTCGATGTCGGGATCCGCCCAGTCGGCCACGGGCCCCTCGGGGAGGTAGGCGAAGTACTTGCGGGTGCCCGGGAACTGACGCAGCAGGACCAGGGCGACACCGCTCAGCGCACCCGACCTCGGATCCGTACCGCTCGGCGCACCCGATCCCTGACCCGTACCGCTCAGCCCGCCCGATCCAGGATCCGTTCCCCAGCCGAGCAATTGGGCCCGCCAGCCCTCCTTGACCTGTGCCCAGGAAGGGCACTGGAGGAAGCCGGGGCCGAGCGCCTGGCCGGCGGGTGACGCCAGGAAGGCACGGTAGGCCTCGGGCGTGACGGGACCGAGGAACACGGGTGCCTGTCCCGCTCGGGGGACGCGGCCAGGCGGTACGAGCAGTGCGGACACGGTCTGAGCCTCGCTTTCTCCCCGGCTTGTCACGGGGACGCCGACGATGCTCACAGCGGCCCATGACCGCTCCGCGCGGTGAATGTGACCGGACCATGACCGTTCCTCACCAACCGCCGTCACATTGCTCCGCAGTGGCTGACCTGGCGTTTTCCGGCTCTACAGTCACGATCGTCCGCCCATCACCGCGGACGTCGACTGCGGACGTCGACTGCGGACGTCGGCCTGCGGAAGCCGACCGCGGAAGTCGACCGCTGAAACCGCCCGTCACGGAGGTCCCCATGCACCGCACACGTGTGTTCACCCATGCCCCGATCCGGGCCGCCGTCGCCGCGGCCTTGCTGGCGCCGCTCGCCGCCTGCTCGTCGAGTGCGTCACCGACTGCTTCGGACGCGCCGCGGACCCAGCGGACCGACGACCGACCCGTGACGGTCACCGTCACACCCGAGGGACGGCAGGCCGCACCGGGCCGGCCGGTCACCGTCACCGCCTCCCACGGCCGGCTCACCTCGGTGACCGTCACCGACGCCGACGGCCGCCGGCTGCCCGGCAAGGTCACGGCCGACGGCGCGAGGTGGACCTCGTACCGCAAGGCCGCGCCCGGCACGGCGTACGAGGTCACCGCCGCGACCCGCAGCGCGAGCGGCACCGCCGCGACCACCGAGGCCTCCTTCACCACGGCCGAGGCGGACAAGGTCAACAAGGTCGACTGGCGGCCGGGCCCCGCCACCACCGTCGGCGTGGCCCAGCCGATCTCCCTGGTCTTCGACAACCCGGTCGAGAACCGGGCCGAGGTCGAGCGGCAGCTCAAGGTCACCACCTCGAACGACACCGAGGGCTCCTGGGGCTGGATCCGCGACTGGTCGGGCCGGGACCGGGTCGACTGGCGTCCGAAGGCCTACTGGAAGCCCGGCACGAAGGTGACACTCGACGCCGAACTGAACGGCACCCACTCGGGAGCCGACGGCGGCTGGTTCGTACGCGACTACACGACGACCTTCACCATCGGCGCCGAACAGATCGTCCAGGTCGACCTCGACACCCACCGGCTCAAACTCGTGCGCGACGGCAGGACCGTCCGCGACATCCCGGTCTCCGGAGGCACGCCCGGCGGCGACAAGCGCTCCTGGCGCGGAACGGCCGTACTCATGGCCAAGGAGGGCACCATCAACATGAACTCCGAGACGGTCGGTCTCGGCGACGCCTACGACAAGATGGTCGACTACTCGATGCGGCTGACCTGGTCCGGCATGTACGCGCACGCCGCCCCGTGGAACGCCCGCTACTTCGGCAACTCCAACCGCAGTTCGGGCTGCATAGGCATGAGCGACGCGAACGCGGCCTGGTTCTACGGGCAGGTGCGCCCGGGCGACCCGTTCGAGATCACCGGCAAGGAGACCAAGGGCGTGGTGGACCCGGGGAACGGCTTCGGCGCCTGGAACCTGTCATGGGCCGCCTGGCAGCGGAAGAGCGCGCTGCTGTGAGGACGGCTGGTACCGGCGGGGGAGTGGGGTCCGAAGCCCGCCGGATTCCGTCATCGCGCCCGGCGGCCTTCGTTGCCCCGCTGGTCTGCTCGTAATTGGGGGGAGGAGGAGACGGGTTCTCAGCCGCCGACGTGGATGCCGGGACGCCGGTCGGGGTCGGGTTCGTTGCTGCGTATGATCTCGCGGGTCACGGGGGCGGTGTCGCCGCGCCCGAGGAGGAAGTAGCGGAACATGTGCATCAGCGGACTGCCCTCGGCCCACGCGAAGTAGCAGTGCGGCCGTACGCCCGTGGCGTCGCGCAGGGCCAGGAGGATGGCGGCGATCGCGTTGGGGGCGGCCGGAGCCTCGGCGCGCAGGATGCGGTAGCCGTCCACTTCGACACCGTGGACGGTGAGGGTCTCGCTGAAGTCGGAAGGGTCCACCACGTCGATCTCCAGGAAGAGGATGTCGGCAGGGCCCGGTACCGGATTGGTGCCGCGCTGTTCGCGTTCCTTGCTGCTGTACTCGGCGAAGTCGCCGGCCTGGCGGCGGTTGGCGATGATGTTGATGGCGTCGTCGTGGGCCAGGGTGTCGTGGATGAAGCGGCGGGTGGTCTCGTCGAAGACGACGCGGTCGGCGCGCAGTTCGGTGGTGCGTGACACGCGGGAGATCAGCGACACGATGATGATGCCCAGGATGAAGAGGCCGGAGATGGCGATGCCGTCGGGCTTGTCGACGATGTTGGCGATCAGTGCGTAGAGCAGCACCACGGTGAGCAGTGCGAAGCCGACAGTGGCCACCCGTCGGCGGCCGCGGGCGACGGAGACGGTGACGGCGAAGGCCCCGGACACCATCATCGCCAGGATCCCCGTGGCGTAGGCGCCGGCCTGGGCGTCGACATCGGCGTCGAAGGCGATGGTGATCACCACACACAGCGCGGTGTAGACGAGGACGACAGGACGCACCGCGCGTCCCCATTCGGGAGCCATGCCGTAGTCGGGCAGGTACCGCGGAACGATGTTGATCAACCCGGCCATGGCCGAGGCACCGGCGAACCAGAGGATGAGGATGGTGCTGACGTCGTAGACCGTGCCGAAGGCCTCGCCGACGTGCTCGTGGGCCAGCCAGGCCAGAGCCCGGCCGTTGGCCGCGCCACCGGGCTCGAACTCGTCGGCCGGGATGAGGACCGTGGTCACGAAGCTGGCGGACAGCAGGTAGACGCTCATGATCAGGGCGGCGGTGGTCAGCAGACGGCGGGTGTTGCGGATCCTGGCACGCAGCCGCTGCTCGGCGTCGGCGCCGTCGGCCGCCACCAGCGGCATCATGCTCACGCCGGTCTCGAAGCCCGACAGGCCCAGCACCAGCAGCGGGAAGGCGAGGAGCGCCGGACCGACCAGGTCACCGAAGCCGCCGCCGTCCGCGAGGGCGTCGGTCCAGGCCGACAGCGCGCCGTCGGTCGTGAACACGTGCACCAGGCCGACGGCGATGACGACCGCGTTGAGTGCCAGGAAGACGGCGACCAGCGGGATCGCGACACTGACCGCCTCGCTGAACCCGAGCAGGAAGACACCGCCGAGCACCAGCAGCAGCACCACGGTCAGGGCGACCTCGTGGCCGTGCAACGCGGTGGGGAAGAAGGGGTTCTCCACCACGTGCACCGAGGCGTCCGCCGTGGAGAGCGTGATGGTGATGATCCAGGACGTGGCCACGAAGCCGAGCAGGACCAGCACGAACAGCTTGCCCCACCAGAACGGCAGCAGGTCTTCCAGCATGGCGACCGAGCCCGCACCGTTCGGGCTCTCCTTGGTCACCCTCCGGTACATCGGCAGCATCCCCAGCAGCGTCAGCCCCACGATCAGCAGCGTCGCCAGAGGCGACACGCTCCCGGCCGCCAGGGCGGCGATCGCCGGAACGTAGGCGAGGCTGGAGAAGTAGTCGACCCCGGTCAGGCACATCACCTTCCACCAGGGGTGCTGCTCGGCCCGACTCTCTCCGGCCGCGGGACCCGTCGGCTGGACCCGATGACGCAGCAGCCACCGAGCCGCCTTCCCCGTCGGCTGCGCCCGCAGAGCCGGACTGTCCACCACTTCCGGCACCATCGGCCGACCCGCGTCACTCATATCCCGTACGCCCTTTTCGCTCGGACACCACAACAGTCACGGCGGTCACCGCCTCGCGGCAGCGCGACGATCACCGAGTATGCGCCTGCCCGCACTTCGCCCGAGTAGTGAGGTCCCGCTGCGCCGGCGCGGCTACCTAGGACTTGTCCAGCCGATCACGGCTGTAGGCAGACGGGCATGATGCCCGGGTGAGCATCATCGTGAAGTTCTTCGTGGCGCCGGACGACACGTCAGCGGGCCTGGCCCTTCAGCCGGGGCCGGGACGGGCATTCGAGTCGCTCTCCATCGGCAACTTCGATCCCGAAGAAGCCGTGGTCGAGTGGGAATGCCTTCAGCCTCGCATCGTCGCTGGCCAGAGCGACGACGGGTGCGTCGTCTTCGCGATCTCGCCCCGCCTGCCCACTGCACTTGCCGACGCCGGGCACTCCAGATCGAGCGACGTCGCCGCCTCGTGGACCCGGCTGTGTGCGGAGGACGGCGAGGTCATCGACACCTGGGAGTCCTTCCCCGACGTCAACTCGATGGAGCCGAAGGAAGGTGAGGCTGCACCCGACTACATGCCCGATGCCCTCGGCCACGCCCTGGAGGCAGCGACCCTCGGCTACCGGCCGGGTACCCGGATCCCGGTGTGGCTCCCTCAGCACCCTGGGGCAGCACCCGGACGCCGGCCCCCGAGAGCAGCACGTTCGCGCAGGACCTTCGCGAATCGATGCTGCTGGGCTACGGGGTGGGCAACAACCGGGCGAAACGGCAGGGCAACAGCCTGGAGACGGGCTGAGGTCGGCGGCCGAGGACACGTAAGGATGCGGATAGTGATCAGTCGTAGGTCGGTACGCGTTGGACTCCTTGCCACGGCCGTGACCGGCTTGTTGGGTCTCGCGGCCACTGGTTGTGACGGGGACGGAAACGAGGAGCCGGCCGACAAGGCCTTGGCGGGAACGCAGGTGTGCGGTGGTGACGCCGTGTCCGCCCAGGCGTCCAAGGCACTGAAGGTGATCACGGGGACATCGCGGTTCGGTACGACAGCGGAGAAGTCCACCGTCGCGCAGGCCGCGAATAACCTGGTCGCTGTGTTTCCGGCCGCCACCGGAGGACGCGACGACGTCTGTCGCATCTACACGGCCGGCGGTGAGGCGGATTTCGCGTCCGAGTCACCTGGGGGCTGTACGGCGACTCTCCGACGGGCACCGGACCCGGAATTCACCGTGCTGAACATGGGGGAGCGCACCCTGGCGGCGGCGAACAGGGCGTCGGTCCGGTTCGCGTGCCGGAGCGACAAGCTTCCCAACTCCATGAATGAAGCGGCTCACGTAGGCATCGGCGTGGAACGCTGGGGCACACCGACGGAGCCCGAGGGGGACACCGAGGCGTTGAAGAACGCCTACGCCACCGTGGCCCATTCCTTCTCGCTGGCCATGGCCAAGGAACTGGGCTGTGAGAAGAACGGCGGGCTCCCGGAGAAACTGATCACTACTCCGTGACGAAGGGTGCGTATCCGACCGGGACCTCGCTCACCTGAAGGTCCGAGAAGAGCAAGGTGGAAGTGCAGCAGCACAGCGGCGCGATGGGGTGGTCTTGGGGGAGGGGAGCAAGCGCCTGCACTTCGGCCAACTGCCGGGCCTCCCGAACTGCGCGGCGTTTCAGCACGGGTGACACATCGCGGCTCTCGGCGACCTGTCGTAGTCGTGCCCGCATTGCGGCCAGTAGTCGCTCGCGCACCGCACCCCCCTGGTCCCCGCCTCGCTCACTCCTTGTCATGCTGATAGCACGATCCGTCGCGGAACGGCAGCACGCCTGGGTAGACTCGCCCCGGTTCAGCCGCATCGGGCAGCCCTGAGTGCGATGGCGCGGCTGAGCGGCCGAGGGGGCGGGGGCGCATGGCGGATCTTGGGGAAACGGCGAAAAGGCTGGCTGTCGTGTGTGCGCACGCGGAGGACATCCGCAGGCGGTTGCGGGCCGGCCCGCCCGGAAGCGACTCGCTCCTCGACGACGTACTGAACGCGAGCCGTGGCGGTGATGGCGACGGCGGGAGCGTGGCGCGAGCGGTGAACGTGCTGCACTCTGTGCTGCAGGCCCTCGGCGACTCCCAGGGCCTCTACTCGTACGTCGATCACGAGCGCTCTGCGGACCGTGACTTCCGTGCCGCTGGCGTGGACCCCTACGCGGGGGCCGGCGAGACCGTCTATCTGTGCCCGGCCCTTCGATGCACCCGCCGCTGGTGGCCGCAGGGCGCGATGCCGGTCCCCACCTGCACGATCAGCGCAGACGTGCTGCGGCGGGACCGGCTGTAGCCCATGGGCGGCATGCTGGCGGAACTCGGCAAGAAGCTCGCCGAACGGTGGATGTCCCTGCTCGTCCTACCCGGAGCCCTCTACCTGGCCGTGGCCGCCGCCGCCCGCGCCCTCGGCCATGCCCACCCGTTCGACCTCGACAGCCTGACCGAGCAGATAACCGCGTGGGCCGCCGCTCCCGCGGTCCGCACCGTGGGCGGCCAAGTCGTGCTGCTGGCAGCGGTGTTGGCCGCCGCCGCCGTCACCGGACTGATCGCGACGGCGCTCGGATCCCTGGCCGAGCAACTGCATCTCGCCACCAACTGGTACACCTGGCCACCCGGACTCCGGCACCTGGCCCACAGGGCCACCCGCTCCCGCGCCGCTCGCTGGAAGGCGGCAGCCGAGACCTGGCACCGCCTCAGAGACGAAGCCGCCGACGCCCGACTGCGCCGCGAACGGGCCGACCCCCTCCCTCGCTACGCCGCCCAGGCAGCGATGACGCGCATCTCGGTCGAATGTCCCGAGCGTCCCACCTGGAGCGGCGACCGCATCCAGGCGGTGGCCGTGCGCCTCGAACGCGACCACCACCTCGACCTGTCGGCCGTGTGGCCGCACCTGTGGACGATCCTGCCCGAAACGGTGCGGACCGACGTCACCACCGCGCGCCAGACCCTCACCCGGGCCACCGCCCTCACCGCCTGGGCGGTGCTCTACCTGTGCCTCGCCGTGTGGTGGTGGCCCGCCACGGCAGTCACCGCCGCGCTGCTCCTGGCCAGTTGGCGTCGCACCCGCGCCGCCGCCGACCTGTACGCCCACCTGCTGGAGGCCGCGGCCCGCACCTACGTCCGCGACCTCGCCGAACATCTCAGCCTCGACCCGGCGCCCCTCACCCAGGAGTTCGGCGACATCATCACCCGCCATCTCACCCCGAGCCCGCCTCCCCGGCCACGCCACGACCCTCCCGCCTCCGGCGCCTGATTGCCCGCTCTCCGAGTGGGGCGACCGAGCGGGTGGTGCCGCCTGGCCGACGCGACGCGCTCCGATGGGTGTCACGTTGCAGCGTGGCGCCGTAGGCCCGTAGGCCCGTAGGCCCGTAGGCCCGTGAGCCCGTTGGGCATCGTGGTGTCGCGTCGCGGCGTCACTTCGTAGGGCGCCTCGCTCAGGCACCGGCATGCAGATAGGCGGCCCACAGCTGAGGTGTCTGCCTCCGGTCGAACCCGGGCGGCAGGTCGGAGCCGTCGCGCACCTCGCGCACCGCATCGTGCAGAGCGCGGGCGGAACGAGCCGGGTCCAGGCCCGTGGAGTCCGTGTCCAGGTGGGAGTAGAACAACTTGGCCATGGTGACGGCGATCTGGTCGTCGATCGCCCAG
The DNA here is from genome assembly GCF_040298625.1 of Streptomyces sp. NPDC001532. Lineage (NCBI taxonomy): Bacteria > Bacillati > Actinomycetota > Actinomycetes > Kitasatosporales > Streptomycetaceae > Streptomyces > Streptomyces sp. NPDC001532. Next base: position 4,051 of record NZ_JBEPAL010000019.1, on the reverse strand, counting down.
AGCGTCCCGATGACATGGGGAAACCCGGCGAGCTGGAACGCGGAGGCGAGGTGGATAGCCTCGTCGAGCAGCTCGGTGGTGTCCACGGCGGCCGTGCGGCAGGCGGACAGGTAGGCGAGCCCGGCGCTTTTGAGTGCGACCGGGATCAGACTGGCCACGGTCAGCGGATCCTCCGCGTGATCGTGGAGCAGCAGCCGGCTGCTGGAGGGGTCGGCGGGATCACTGGTGCCGTGGCAGGCGAAGTGCACCAAGGACGCCTCGGCCAGATGTTTGAGCACGGCGGCTTTGGTGGGGGCGTCAGGTTCGGCGAGGGCGTTGGCGCCACCCTCCGTTGCACCACGCTCCTGCAACAGCACAGGCTGGGGCAGTCGAGCCCGCAGCATCTCGGCCTCCTCCTCGACGAACTGAAGGCGCCCGCGGCCGGGCAACCCGGGAGTGGTCGGCATGGCCACGATGAGACTGCGTACGGCCGTCGAGGCACGGCTCCGGGCGCACTCACGGGCGTGGCGCAGGGTGCGGACGGTCGGGGTGTAGGAGGAGACCACTCTGTCCATCACCGTGCGCGGGTTCTCGCCCGAGTCGGTGTGATGACCAGCGGCGTGCAGCGGCAGCAGCGTCAGCAGCCCGCTGGGGACCCACCACACCCGCGGCCACTCCTCGTCGCACGCCTCGTCCGGCCGGCGATGATGGCCCAGAGCTTCCAGCACCGGCCCGGTGGCGGCATCCCACAGCCACCGCAGGACGTTCGAAAGCGTTGCCTGCGCCTCCTCGCGCTCCGCCTGCGTCTCTCCGTGCGCGGCGAGTTCCTGCGCGCTCCTGAAGGCGCGGGCTTGTCGCAGGACTGCCGCGGGAGTGAGGGCAGGGAGCTCCACGCTCGTGATCGAGGTGGAGGTGAGCAGCAAGGCGTCGCTTCGGTGATCGCTGACGTTGAACACCACCACCGGGCCGTCCGACGCCTCGGCGCGCAGCTCCTGAGGGCTCGGAGGAAGGCCGAACGAGGAGAAACCGTCCAGACTCCGGATCTCGACCAGGAGCTCCGCGAACTCCTCGGCCCATTGGTTCCGGTCCGCCCTCAGGCGATCCAGACGCACCCCGCCGTCCACGGCTGCGTATCCGGCTGCCGGGTCCGTCGTGGCGTCCATGGGATCGTCGAGCAGCTCGCGCAGACGAAGGAAGCGAGCGGCGAGTTCCGGATGACGGTCGCGCAGATCGGTCACGTCGCTGCGCGTCTCCAGGACTTGGTTGAGCAGCAGGGCACGGCCCGCCTCCAGCAGCCCCAGAGCCCGCTCCGCCCGACCGCACGGAGTACCGGCCGGAGCGGCGAGGGCCAGGGCGGCGGCCGTGGCGGCCAGCCCGGTGAAGCCGCCGATCGCGTACTGCTGATCGGTGCGTGCCATCCGCCGCGACGGCACCGAGGGCAACAACCGCACGGCGGCCTCCGCCGTGTCCGCGGCACGATGGGCCTCACCGGCGCGGGCGAACAGCCGGCTTGCGGCGAAGCCGGCCCTGACCCGGACGGACGGTGGCGCGGACGCCACCTCGGACGCCTCCAGCCAGCAGTGCGCGGCGGCGGTGACATCCGCCTCCGCTCCGGTCCGTTCGGACCGCGCCCTGAGGGCGATCCCGAGGTTGCTCAGCGCCGACGCACGGTGCGGGTGGTCGGCCGGAGTGGCAGCCACCGCCTGCTGTCCCGCCTCGACGGCCGCGTCGAGCTCCGTGAGAGCTCCGGTGCGCGAGGAACGGGCCCCCAGGGCGAGGCCGAGATTGGACCACCACATGGAGCGGTCCGGGTGATCCGCCGGTGCCGCGGCCATGGCGTCACGCAGTCGGCCGATGGCGGAGTCGGCATCCTTCAGATGCCCCGTACGCTGGAACTTCCTGAGGTGAGCGGATCCCGACATGGACCGGAAGCGTGCGGCGTCGGGGTGGCTCGCGGGTGTCGCCGTCACCGCTTGTTCGAGGCAGCCGATGGCGTCGTCGAGATCCTCGGCGGCTCCGGTCCGTTCGTGCTTGCGCAGCAGAGTGCTGCCCAGGACGGACAGCACCGCCGCGCGCTCGGGGTGGCCGGGTGTCAGGAGGGTCGCCGCCTGCCTCGTCGTCCTGATCGCGGCCTCGAGGTCCGCCGTGGTGCCCGTGCGCTCGAAGCGCGCCACGAACGTGCCGCCCAAGTTGGACAGCCACATCGGCCGGTGGGGATGGTCCGGCGGCGTGGCGGTCACCACGTCCTGCAAGTGGCTGACGGCGGCATCGAGGTCCGCCGACTGCCCGGTCCGCTCGTACCGCCTCCGCAGTGCTCCGCCCAGGTTGCCCAGCCGCCCGGGACGGTCGGGGTGGTCGGCTGGTGTCCTCGCCACGGCCTGACGCAGCCGGTCGATGGCGGAGTCGAGGTCCGTCAGCGCTCCGCTCCGCTCGAAACGTCGGGACAGCGCACCGGCGAGGTTGGACAGAACCCTGGCGAGATCCGGGTCGCTGTCAGGTGTGGCCGAGGCCGCTTCCTGGCCTGCCGCGATGGCTTCGGTGAGGTCCTCGATCGCCCCCGTCCGCTCGAACCGCCTCTGCAAGTCGGCCCCCAGGTTGGACAGCACCGAGGCGCGCGCCGGGTGCTGTGCCGGCAGGGAGGCGTGGGCCCGGCGGTGCAGGGCGATGGCGGTGTCCAGATCGTGCAGCGCTCCCGTGCGCTCGAACCGGTCTCCCGAAGCGCTGGCCATGGTGGACAGGACCGCTCCGCGCTCGGGATGGCCTTCCGGGCACAGCCGCTCGGCCTGCCGCAAATGGTCCATCGCGGCGTCCAGGTCTTGCGTGGAGCCGGTCCGCTGGGACCGCTCTCCCAGGGCACTGGCCAGCCGGACGAGTGCTCGCACGCGATCCGGGTGGTGGCCGGGCATGGCCGTTACCGCGTCATGGAGCACCTTCACGGCGGCGTCGGCATCGGGTAACGCTCCCGTCCGCCCGAAACGGGCCTGCAGGGCCTGCCCGAGACTGGTGAGCAGCGGCACCCACTGGGGCCCGAGGGGCGGGGACACGGCTCTCGCCCGTCGCAGGTACTCGATCGCGCGGTCGAGGTCCCGGAGTGCTCCGGCCTGTTCGAACCGGTCCAGCAGCGAGACCCCGAGAAGGGACACCATGCCCGCCCACTCGGGGCGGCCGGGCGGCGTGGCGTCCACTGCCGCCTGCCCTGCGGCAACGGCCACCTCCAGGTCCGTCACCGCGCCGGCAAGAGCGAAGCGAGCCCGCAGCACGCTCGCCAGGTTGAACTGCATCCCGGCCCGGTCCGGATGACCGGCGCCGGCCGCGACCACGGCCTGTTGGTACAGGTCGGCCGCGGCGTCCAGGTCCGCCAAGGTGCCGTTGCGCTGGAACCGGATCCCGAGCAGGCCACCGAGATTGGACAACGCCCTCGGCCGCTCCGAGTGTTCGGCAGGAGTGGCGTTCACGATGCGCTGCCACAGCTCCACGGCAGCGGACAACAGTCTCGGATCGTCGGACCCTTGCACATGCCGGACCATGTCGAAGGCGCGGGGTGCGGCAGCGTCCGCGAGCCGCGGCAGCAGCGGAGCCGGAAGCCCGCTCATGCCGCTGACGAAGCAGGGGCCGAGCACGTCGACAGCGAGGTCAAGGGCTGCGGCTCTCTCCCCCTCGGGCAGCAGTCCGTGCCGACGCCAGAGGAGGCACCCGAGCTCGAAGCGCACCCGCACATCGTCCTCGTACGAGCCCTCCGCGAGCCTTGCGGCCGCGTCCGCCACCTGCCGTTCGGGCTCACCGTACGGGTCACCGTCTTCGGCGATTCGCTGTAGTCGCGCCAGCAGCGCGGCCAGCTGTTCCGTTCGCAAGACACCCCCATGCTGCTCACTGTCTGAGACGGTGATAGCACACGCCGTGTCGGGTTTTTCGGGTTTTCCCCGGCTCGGGGAAACGGTCCGATATGGCTGTTTCCGGAACGAAGACGGAGGGCGGCGGCGAGGCGGCCTGCTCGTCGAACTCGCCTGAGTGGACCGCTGAGCCGCAAAAAAAACCCGGCCGGGGGTGGCCCACGTAAGGCCACCCCCGGCCG
>NZ_JBEPAL010000018.1:0-139991 GCF_040298625.1 Streptomyces sp. NPDC001532 | reverse complement strand
CGTGTTCACCGGTTCGACGGCCGTGGGCAAGCAGGTGCTGGCGCAGGGCTCCGCGCTCCTCAAGCGCCGCCGTGTGCAGCCGCCCGCGGCAGAAGTCCTGAAGGCTCGCGGCCGAGGTGATCCGCCCGGCCTTGACGGCGGCCTCGGCTCCGCCGGAGTGCGCGTGGCCTCCGGCGGGGAAGCGGCCGTCGGCCAGGACGAGCAGTGCTGCGCGCGACATCAGAAGAGGAAGTAACGCTGGGCCATGGGCAGTTCGGCGGCCGGTGTCGCCTCGATCAGCTCGCCGTCGACGTGCACGGCGAAGCTGTCGGGGTCGATCCGCACGCTGGGCCGGGCGTCGTTCTCGCGCATGTCCGCCTTGGTGACACCACGCGTCGACTCGATCGCCACGAACCGCTTGCCGAGTCCGAGCCGCTCCGGCAGTCCGTCCTCGATGGCCAAGGGGGCCACGAAGTTGAAGGAGTTGGCGGCCGGCGCCCGTCCGATCGCGCCGTACATCGGGCGCGGCAGGATCGGCTGCGGGGTGGGGATGGACGCGTTGGCGTCGCCCATCTGCGCGTACGCGATCTGTCCGCCCTTGACGACGAGGTGCGGTTTGACGCCGAAGAAGGCCGGCTCCCACAGCACCAGGTCGGCGAGCTTGCCGCTCTCGACCGAGCCGATCTCGTGGGCGAGGCCCTGCGCGAGCGCGGGGTTGATCGTGTACTTGGCGACGTACCGCCGCACCCGGTGGTTGTCGGCGCGGCCGTCGCCGGGCAGCGCGCCGCGGCGGCGCTTCATCACGTGCGCGGTCTGCCAGGTGCGCAGTACGACCTCGCCGACCCGGCCCATGGCCTGGGCGTCGGAGGAGATGATCGAGATGGCGCCCAGGTCGTGCAGGACGTCCTCGGCGCCGATGGTGGACGGGCGGATACGGGACTCGGCGAAGGCCAGGTCCTCGGGGACCGCCGGGTTGAGGTGGTGGCACACCATCAGCATGTCGAGGTGTTCCTCGGCGGTGTTGACGGTGTAGGGGCGGGTGGGGTTGGTGGAGCTGGGCAGCACATGCGGCTCGGAGACCACGGTCATGATGTCCGGCGCGTGCCCGCCGCCCGCACCCTCGGTGTGGTACGCGTGGATGCCGCGTCCGGCGATCGCGGCGAGCGTGTCGCCGACGAATCCGGCCTCGTTCAGCGTGTCCGTGTGGATGGCGACCTGGATGCCGGTGCGGTCGGCGACGGTCAGCGCCGCGTCGATGACGGCCGGGGTCGAGCCCCAGTCCTCGTGCAGCTTGAGCCCCAGCGCGCCGCCGCGGATCTGGGACAGCATCGCCTCGTGGGAGACGGTGTTGCCCTTGCCGAGGAAGCCGATGTTGAGCGGGTACTGCTCCATCGCCTCCAGCATCCGCGCGAGATGCCAGGGGCCGGGGGTGACGGTGGTGGCCTTGGAGCCCTCGGCGGGGCCGGTGCCGCCGCCGACCAGCGTGGTGACGCCGGCGGAGAGCGCCTCGTCGGCGATCTGCGGGCAGATGAAGTGGACGTGCGCGTCCACGGCGCCGGCGGTCACGATCCGTCCGTTGCCCGCGATGATCTCGGTCTCGGGGCCGATCACCAGGTCCGGGTGGACGCCGTCCATGGTGTCGGGGTTGCCGGCTTTGCCGATGGCGGTGATCCGGCCGTCGCGGATGCCGATGTCGGCCTTGACGATGCCCCAGTGGTCGACGATCACCGCGCCGGTGATCACGGTGTCGGGGGTGCCCTCGGCGCGGGTGGCGCGGGACTGGCCCATGGACTCGCGGATGACCTTGCCGCCGCCGAACACCGCCTCGTCACCGGCGAGTCCGGGGCCGCCGGAGCGGTCCTCCTCGATCTCGATCAGCAGATCGGTGTCGGCGAGCCGTATGCGGTCGCCGGTGGTCGGGCCGAACAGGTCGGCATACGCGGCACGCGAGATCTCAGGCATCGAGGGCACCTCCGGTCTCGCCGCGCAGCCCGGGCACCACGCGGGCGCCGGCGAGCGGGACGAGTGCGACGTCGACGGGAATGCCGGGCTCGAAGCGCACGGCCGTGCCGGCGGGCACGTCGAGCCGCTTGCCGCGCGCGGCGGCTCGGTCGAACTCCAGGCCGGGGTTGGCCTCGGCGAAGTGGTAGTGGGAGCCGACCTGGACGGGACGGTCGGCGGCGTTGAGCACGGTCAGCCGGGTGACCTCACGGCCCACGTTGTAGGCGATCGGGTCCTCGGCGAACAGGATCTCCCCGGGAATCATCGAGGCCCCTCAGACGATCGGGTCGTGGACGGTGACGAGCTTGGTGCCGTCCGGGAAGGTCGCCTCGACCTGGACGTCGTGGATCATCTCGGGGATGCCCTCCATGACGTCGTCCCGCGTGAGCAGCTTGCGCCCGGAGGCCATGAGTTCGGCGACGGTACGGCCGTCACGCGCGCCTTCGAGGATGTGCGAGGTGATGAGGGCGACCGCCTCGGGGTGGTTCAGCCTCAGCCCGCGGGCCCGGCGCTTCTCGGCGACATCGGCCGCCACATGGATCAGCAGCCTCTCCTGCTCGTGCGGGGTCAGTTGCACGTCCCACCTCTTGTCCTCGCTCCGGGCCGTGCGGGACCCGGTTGCCGCAGCCACCACGGCAGGGATAGATGTAACACACAGACAGATGGCGCGAATCGGCGCGATCGGGAAGGAAGATCCCCAGGTGGCGTGGAGGGGCAGGCTAGTTCGCCGGAGTTTCAACTACGTTAACCAGACCTTGATCGCCTCATGACCCGCCGCTGGTCTTCCCCATACTCATCAGCGCCCGCAGCCCGTTGCGGAGCACCTCGACCGGCACCGGCCCGAACAGGGACTGCTGCACGATGAACCCCTGGACGGCGGCGATCATCGTGCGGGCGACGTCGTCGGCGGGCAGGTCGGCCCGCATCATCCCGCGCTCCTGGTAGACCTCGACGACACGGGTCCAGGCGGCGCGCACCGCGTCGTAGCCCTCCGTGAGGACGGCCGCCAGCCTCTTGTCGCGGACGGTCTCCGTCCAGACCTGGACGACCAGACGCGGGAAGGCCGGTTCGCCGTCGACGGCCAGGGATCCGCGCGCCTCCAGGGTCCGGCCGAGGACGGTGGCGACCAGGACGTCGGGGTCCGGCGGCGGGCTCTGCCGGGCGGCCTCCTCGAAGGCGTCCCGAATCTCGCCCATCACCGCGGAGACGATCGCGCGGATCAGCTCGTCCTTGCCGCTGAAGTACCGGTAGACGGCGCCCGCGGAGAGGTCCGCCTCCTTGAGCACGTCCTGCATCGAGGTGGCGTGGAAGCCGTTGCGGGCGAAGCACAGCGCGGCGGCGTCGAGGATCTGCCGGCGGCGGGCGTCGAGGTGTTCCTGGGATACACGGGCCATGGCCTCAACGTAAAACGAACGTTCCTTCTTGACAAGGCGGCGCCGCGGAGAGACGGTGGGAGCGAAGTAAAACGAACGATCCTTCTTTTTGACTTCGCCGCCTCGGCGGCTGCTTCACACCCCGACCACGCCCGAACACCCCGAACCGGGAGAACCCCATGTCCGCCACGCGCCCCACCCGCTCGGCGCCCCGACTCATCGCGGTCGTCGCCGTCATCGCCCCGCTCATCGCCTCCCTGGCCCTGTGGGCCTTCGCCTGGCCCGCCGCCCGCACGGCCCCGCGCGACCTGCCGCTCGGCGTCGCCGGCCCGGCCGCCGCGACCGCCCAGGTCGAAGCGGGTCTGACCCGGCAGGAGGGCGCTTTCGAGATCCACCGGTACGCCGACGAGGCGGCCGCCCGCGACGCCATCGAGGACCGCGAGGTCTACGGCGCCGTCGTCGTCACCGAGCAGGGCCCCAAGCTGCTGACCGCGACCGCGGCGAGCCCGCTCGTCGCCCAGATGCTCCAGCAGGCGGTGAGCCGGCAGGCCGCCGCCACGGGCAAGCCCGTGCCGACGGTCGACGTGGTGGCCACCCCGGCCGAGGACCCGCGCGGCACCGGTCTGAACGCCGCCGCGCTGCCGCTGACGCTGGCGGGGATCGCGGCCGGCGCCCTGGTGACCCTGCTCGGACTGCGGGGCCTGCGCGCGGTCGCCGCGCTGGCCGGCGCCACGGCACTGGTCGGCATCGCGATGACCGCGCTCGCACACAGCTGGCTGGGCTTCCTGACCGGCGACTGGTGGACGGAGGCCGGAGCGCTGAGCCTCACCGCGCTCGCGGTGGCCGGAGCGGTCGCCGGGCTCGCCGCACTGCTGGGCCCGGCCGGGATCGGTGTCGGCGCCGCCCTGGTGATGCTGATCGGCAACCCCTTCTCGGGCGCCGCCTCCGCACCCGAGATGCTGCCCGCCCCGGCCGGGACGATCGGCCAGTGGATGCCCCCGGGCGCCGGAGCGTCCCTGCTGCGCTCGGTGTCGTACTTCGACGGCGCGGCAGCGACCGGCCCGGCCCTCACGCTGGCCTGGTGGACGGTACTGGGCCTCGGCGCGGTACTCCTCGGCCCGGCATTGAAGTCCCGCACGGCCGGCTCCACTCGGACGGCGGAACGCGAACCGGCACTCACCGGCTGACACCCGACCGGGGCACACGACCGACGGCACGACGGCGACCGGCCCGGCCGCGGCCTGGTGGGCGGTACAGGGGCTCGGAGCGGCGCTGAAGTCCCGTACGGCCGAACCCGCCCCGGTGGCCGAGCGGGAAGCCGCGCTCGCCGGCTGACACCCGGCGCGGCACCCGACGCCGACGGCGCGGCAGTGACCGGGCCCGGCCCTGGCCCGGCGGGTGGTGCTGGGGGCTCGGGGCGGCGGTACCGCTCGACGCGGCGCTGAAGTCCCGTATGGCCGAACCTACCCCGGCGGCGGAGCCGGGAGCCGCGCTCGCCGGCTGACACCCGGCGCGGCACCCGTGGCCAACGGCGACCGGCCGGCCCGGCCTTGTCCCGGCGGGTGGCACCGATCTCGGGACGGCGCTGAAGTCCCGTACGGCCGAACCCGCCCCGGTGGCCGAGCGGGAAGCCGCCGCGCCGGCTGACACCCGGCGCGGCACCCGACGCCGACGGCGCGGCAGTGACCGGGCCCGGCCCTGGCCCGGCGGGTGGTACTTGGGGGGCTCGGGACGGCGGTACCGCTCGACGCGGCCCCGAAGTCCCGTACAGCCAGGCCCACCCGGACGGCGGAACGCGAACCGGCACTCACCGGCTGCCACCCGACCGGGCGCACACGACCGACGGCGACCGGCCCGGGCAGTACCGGGCCTCGGCGCGGCACTGAAGTCCCGTACAGCCGAACCCACCCCGGCGGCGGAGCCCGCTGACGCCCCACCCGGCGCCCATGAAGCGGACCGTGCGTCCCCGCTGTCGCGTGCCGCCGGGGCGGCGACCTCCGCGCCCGGGGCGAGTTGGCCGGCCGTCGTCCGGACGCGGAGGGCGCCGCTCCGGGGGGAGCGGCCCGGCGTGGCGAAGTCTGGCCGTACGCGCCGACTCCTGCGCGGGCGCTGCGCGTGCCGACGGTGGACATCGCACGGCGCGCACCAGCCCTCCGCCGCGCTCCGACAGTTGACGCACCGCATGCGTGATCGCCGTCATCGGCCCAGGTCACGTGGTGTCCGCGGATGCGTCGAAACGGGCTGAACGACGGACCCACGTTCGGCGTACGAACGGGTCCTTTTTCGGAGGGGTTCGAGTTGCGCGCCGAACAGGTTTACGGCGCGGAACCGGTGATTCCATCGCTGGTCCGGGTACCTGCGGCGCTCTTGACATCCGACTGCTCGTCAGGATGTCCACCCGAACGGATGAGTGGTGAGGAACACCACAAATCCCCGGTTCCATTGGGATTTTCGGACATGCGTGGGTCAAGATCCCTGTCTGACGACAAGACCCCGCCACCGCGGCGGGGCGATCCGGGCGGACGCCGAGTCCTGCCGCCGCCCGGATGACCGGTCGACAGGAGTGGATCGGCAGGAGTGGAGGACCCAAGCACGACGGGTCGCCGGAACGGTCGCACCATGGCCGGGCCGAGCGGTCCTTGGGGTGAAGCCGCGGTCACGCGGCCGGGCAACTTCGCCAGCCCGAATCCGACAGGTCATCCTTCACAGGCGGCTGACGAAGGGTTGCGCATGACCGCGCTCAATCGTGTCCCGTCGCTCATGGCCCGGGCCGGTACGGCCTCGGCCCTCACCCTGGCCGCAGTGGGCGGCTCCGTAGTCGCGCCCGGCCTCGCCACCGAGGCCGCCGCCGCCACCCCGGCGACGAAGGCGCTGCAGATCGCCGCCTCGAAGAAGGGCTCCCCGTACAAGTGGGGCGCCACGGGACCGAAGAGGTTCGACTGCTCGGGCCTCACGCTCTACTCGTTCAAGAAGGCGGGGAAGTCCCTGCCGCGCACGGCCGCCCAGCAGTACAACAAGACCCACCACATCTCCGCCAAGAGCCGCAAGGCCGGGGACCTGGTCTTCTTCCACTCGGGATCGAGCGTCTACCACGTGGGGATCTACGCCGGAAAGGGGAAGATCTGGCACGCCCCGAAGACCGGGGACGTCGTGCGACTGCAGAAGATCTGGACGAAGAGCGTCTGGTACGGCCGGGTCAAGTGACCCCTGCGGGCCGTCGGCGGCGCCCCTGACCCGCTGTCGACGCCCGGGATCTGCCCGTGAGCGACCACGCCGGGCCCGCCGCCTCCTGCGCGCGCGGGCCCGGCCGTGTCGCCGGGTCAGGGCTCCTGCTGCCCCGCCGCCGTCACCGGCCGCGCCGGGACCGTCCAGGGCAGTTCGATGGCGACGGTCTTTCCGCCCTCACGGGTGGGGCGGACTCTCAGCCGGCCACCGCACTCCGCGGTCAGCCAGCGGATGATCACCATGCCGCGCCCGTTGTCCTGCTGCACGGCCGCCGGCAGCCGCTTGGGGAAGCGCGGATGACTGTCGGTCACCCCGATGCGCAGACGTTCGTCGCGCTCGAGTTCGACGTCCACCGTGAAGGTGGGTGACTGCCCGAACGTGTGCTGTACGGCGTTGGTGGCGAGTTCCGAGACGATCAGCCGAACGGTCTCGGCCACCTCCGTGTCCGGTGGCAGCCCCCATTCCGCCAAGATGCCGAGGACGAAGGCGCGGGCCCGGGAGACCGAGGCGGGGTCGCTCGGCAGAGTGGCGGATGCTTCCAGATGGTCTGCCATGACGATGCCGTCCTTTTCCCGCGGGAGCGCAGTCCGACACGAGGGCGGAGGGTTCGAGTACGGTCCCGGACTGGTGCTTCGTCGCCAGACTGCCACTAGCGCGCCGGTCACGGTGGCGATCCACCAACATATGCATATATCTGTCGCTCGAAGCGGTGAACTCTGCGACGGCAGAACGTATTTGGGCGGCTCGGTTGGAGTAAGGAGGAGCCCATGCAGCACGGTCCCGCGGTACGCCGCCGGAAACTGGGCGCCGAACTGCGCACGCTGCGCACGGGCGCGGGTCTCACCAGCGGTGAGGCCGCCCGGCTGGTGGGCTGGCACCAGTCCAAGGTGAGCCGGATCGAGACGGGCGCGAGCGGGGTGAAACCGGCCGACGTGCGGTTACTGCTCGACGCCTACGGCGTGACGGACGCTCAGCTGCGCGAACTGCTGCTGGCGCTGGCCCGCTCGGACGGCCAGGGCCGGGACCACTGGTGGCACGCCTACCGCGGGGTGCTGCCGCCGACCTACCGGGACTTCATCAGCCTGGAGTCCCAGGCCCGCGCGATGCGCACGCTGGAGACCACCGTGGTCCCCGGGCTGCTCCAGACCCCCGAGTACGCCCGCGCGGTGACCAGGGCCGCCGTGGAGGGGCTGGACGAGGACCGGCTGGACGCGCTGGTGGAGGTACGGCTGGCCCGCCAGGACGTGCTGCGCTCGCACCCGCCGCTGACGCTGAACGCGGTCCTGGACGAGGCGGTGCTGCACCGCGAGGTCGGCGGACCGGACGTCATGGAGCGGCAGCTGCGCCGGCTGGTGGAGGCGGCCCGGCTGCCCCAGGTGCGGCTCCAGGTGCTGCCGTTCTCGGCCGGAGCGCACATCGGAGTCACCGGGCCTTTCGTTATTTTCTCGTTTTCGAGCACTTCTGATCTGGACGTGGTTGTTCTCGACCACTTGACGAGTAGCCTCTACCTCGAACGGAAAGAAGACGTCGAGGCCTACACCGAGGCCTTCGACGCTCTTCGGAGGAACGCCCTGTCACCCGAGGACTCGTTGGACTACATCGCCGGGAAAGGCACCGGCGCGTAGGGAGGCATCCATGACCGCACTGCCTCGGAACGTCCCTTCCAGTACCCGACTGCACGGTGCGCACTGGCTGCGCAGCAGCTACAGCACCGGAGCCAACAACTGCGTCGAGACGGCCAGGCCCCGCTCGGGCACCTGCGCCGGACTGCTCGCCGTACGCGACTCCAAGGACCCGGCCGGGCCCGCGCTGCTCTTCTCCCCCGAGAGCTGGGCGAGGTTCACGGCCGCCGTCTGACCCCCCGTCCGCCAGGAGCGACGCACGGCCGTGGACGCCGACTCACGGTCGCGTTTCGCCGATCACACGTACAGCGCGTTCGATCTGGTCCCCGGAGAGGTCCGCGCGGGCCGTCAGCCGCAGCCGGGAGACGCCGTCGGGCACGGAAGGAGGCCGGAAACAGCCCACGGCGAGCCCGGCGGTGCGGCAGTCGGCCGCCCAGCGCACGGCACTCTCCGGGGACGGCGCGCGCACGGAGACGACCGCCGCGTCCGGACGGACCGCCGCGTGGCCCGCGGCCGTCAGCCGGGCGTGCAGCTCGCGCGCCACCGCGCCCGCCCGCGCCGCCCGCTCCGGCTCCCGGCGCAGCAGCCGCAGGGCCGCCAGCGCCGCGCCCGCCGCCGCGGGGGCGAGACCGGTGTCGAAGATGAACGTCCGGGCCGCGTTGAGCAGGTGGTCGATCACCCGGGCGGGCCCCAGTACGGCGCCGCCCTGGCTGCCCAGCGACTTCGACAGCGTCACCGTGACCACCACGTCCTCCGCGCCCGCGAGGCCCGCCGCGTACGGCGCGCCCCGGCCGCCGTCGCCCAGCACCCCGAGCCCGTGCGCGTCGTCGACCACCAGTCCCGCCCCGTGCTCCCGGCAGGCCGCGGCCAGCTCCGCCAGCGGGGCCGCGTCGCCGTCCACCGAGAAGACGGTGTCGGAGACCGCGACGGCGGGCCCGTCGTGCGTCTGGAGCGCCTTGCGGACCGCCTCCGGGTCGGCGTGCGCCACCACCTGGGTGGTGCCCCGGGCCAGCCGGCAGCCGTCGATGAGGGAGGCGTGGTTGCCCGCGTCGGAGACGATCAGCGAGCCGTGCGGGGCCAGCGCGGTGACCGCGGCGAGGTTGGCCGCGTAGCCGGAGGAGAAGACCAGCGCCGCCTCGAAGCCGCAGAAGTCGGCCAGCTCGCGTTCGAGTTCGCCGTGCAGCTCGGTGGTGCCGGTGACCAGCCGGGAGCCGGTCGAACCGCCGCCCCAGACACGCGCCGCGCGGGCCGCGCCCTCGGTGACCTCGGGGTGGCGGGCCAGGCCCAGGTAGTCGTTGCTCGCGAGGTCCAGCAGGGGCGAGTCGGCGGGCCGGGGCCGCAGGGTCCGTACGAGTCCGGCGCGGCGGCGCGACTCCGCCTGCGCGTCGATCCAGCCGAACGCCATGGGTCCTCCGGGGATTTTGTAGGCAGTGCACAGACACTAGCGGCCGGGCCCGCGGGCCAGGATGTGGCAATCCACACACGACGAAGTGGAGCTGTTGTGCGAACTCTCCTTGGCCCCGAGCACCTCCTTAGGACAGGATCGGCTCTCATGGACCTGCTGAACACGCTGGTGGACAAGGGGCTTCGGCGCGAGCTGCCGACCCGCGAGGAGGCGCTGGCCGTCCTCGCGACTTCCGACGACGATGTGCTCGATGTGGTGGCCGCGGCCGGGAAGGTGCGCCGGCACTGGTTCGGCCGACGGGTGAAACTCAACTACCTCGTCAACCTCAAGTCCGGGCTGTGCCCCGAGGACTGCTCCTACTGCTCCCAGCGACTCGGCTCCCAGGCCGGCATCCTGAAGTACACCTGGCTCAAGCCCCACGAGGCCTCCGAGGCGGCCGCCGCGGGTCTGGCCGGCGGCGCCAAGCGGGTGTGCCTGGTGGCCAGCGGGCGCGGCCCGACGGACCGTGACGTGGACCGGGTCTCCGAGACCATCAGGACCATCAAGGACCAGAACGAGGGCGTCGAGGTGTGCGCCTGCCTGGGACTGCTCTCCGACGGACAGGCCGAACGGCTGCGCGAGGCGGGCGCCGACGCCTACAACCACAACCTCAACACCTCCGAGGGCACCTACGGCGAGATCACGACCACGCACACCTACGCCGACCGCGTCGACACCGTGCAGAAGGCGCACGCGGCGGGTCTGTCGGCGTGCTCCGGACTGATCGCGGGCATGGGCGAGAGCGACGAGGACCTGGTCGACGTCGTCTACGCACTGCGCGAGCTCGACCCGGACTCCGTGCCGGTGAACTTCCTGATCCCGTTCGAGGGCACGCCGCTGGCCAAGGAGTGGAACCTCACCCCGCAGCGCTGCCTGCGGATCCTGGCGATGGTGCGGTTCGTCTGCCCCGACGCCGAGGTGCGGATCGCGGGCGGCCGCGAGGTGCATCTGCGCAGCATGCAGCCGCTCGCGCTGCACCTGGCCAACTCCATCTTCCTGGGCGACTACCTCACCAGTGAGGGACAGGCCGGCAAGGCCGACCTGGAGATGATCGCGGACGCCGGGTTCGAGGTGGAGGGCGCCGATCAGGTGACGCTGCCGGAGCACCGGGCGACGGCCCAGGGCGGCTGCGGCTCGCACGGCGCGGCGGCCGGCGGCTGCGGCTCCCACGAGGGCGAGGGCGCGGACGGGGCGTGCGGGGGCCACGAGGGCGCCGGGTGCGGCTCCGCGGGCGTGTGCGCGCCCGCCGCGGCTGCCGCGCCGGCGGCTGCGCCGGGTGCCAACGAGCCGCGCACCGACCTGGTGGCGGTGCGTCGCCGGGGTGCCGGGACGGACCTCGCGCCCAATGCCTGACCTGAGCGTGCCGGAGCTGCTGGACCTCGACCGTCGCCATGTCTGGCATCCGTACGGTCCGATGCCCGGCCGGCAGGAACCGCTCGTCGTGGAGTCGGCGAGCGGGGTCCGGCTGAGGCTCGCGGACGGCTCGGGCGAGCTGGTCGACGGCATGTCCTCCTGGTGGTCGGCGATCCACGGCTACAACCACCCGGTGCTGAACGAGGCGGTCCGCGAGCAGCTGGGGCGGATGAGCCATGTGATGTTCGGCGGGCTCACCCATGAGCCCGCCGTCCGGCTGGCGAAGCTCCTTGTCGACTTGTCGCCCGAAGGTCTGGAACATGTCTTCCTCGCCGACTCCGGTTCGGTGTCGGTCGAGGTCGCCGTGAAGATGTGCCTCCAGCACTGGCGTTCTCTGGGGCGCCCGGAGAAGCGCAGGCTGCTGACCTGGCGGGGCGGCTACCACGGCGACACCTGGCAGCCGATGGCGGTCTGCGACCCCGACGGCGGGATGCACGAACTGTGGACCGGGGTGCTGCCCCGGCAGGTCTTCGCGGACCCGCCGCCCGCCGGCTACGAGGAGTCGTACGCCGGGCAGCTGCGCACGCTGATCGCCGCGCACGCGCACGAGCTGGCCGCGGTGATCGTCGAGCCGGTGGTGCAGGGCGCGGGCGGGATGCGGTTCCACTCCCCCGCGTATCTGCGGGTGCTGCGGGAGGCGTGCGACGCGCACGACGTGCTGCTGGTGTTCGACGAGATCGCCACCGGATTCGGCCGTACGGGCGCCCTGTTCGCGGCGGAGCACGCGGCCGTGACACCCGATGTGATGTGCGTGGGCAAGGCGCTGACCGGCGGCTACCTCACGCTCGCGGCGACGCTGTGCACCGCGCGGGTGGCCGACGGGATCTCGCGGGGCGAGGTGCCGGTGCTCGCGCACGGCCCGACGTTCATGGGCAATCCGCTGGCCGCGGCCGTGGCCTGCGCCTCCATCGAGCTGCTGCTCGCGCAGGACTGGCGCGCGGAGGTCAAGCGGATCGAGGCGGGGCTGCGGGACGGGCTGGCGCCCGCCGCGGAGCTGCCCGGCGTCCGGGACGTACGCGTCCTCGGCGCCATCGGGGTGGTCCAGCTGGACCATCCGGTCGACATGGCGGCGGCCACCGCCGCGGCCGTGCGCGAGGGCGTGTGGCTGCGGCCGTTCCGCGATCTGATCTACACGATGCCGCCGTACGTCACGGGCGAGGCGGACCTGGCGCGGATCGCGCGCGCGGTCCGCGCCGCGGCGAGAGAGGGATGACATGCCGGTCCTGGTGATCACGGGTACGGGCACGGAGGTCGGCAAGACCGTCACCACGGCCGCCGTCGCGGCGGCGGCCGTCGCGGCGGGCCGGTCGGTGGCCGTGCTGAAGGCCGCTCAGACGGGCGTACGACCCGACGAGCGCGGCGACGCCGACGAGGTGGCCCGGCTCGCCGGTGCCGTCACGGCGGCCGAACTCGCCCGCTACCCGGAGCCCTTGGCGCCCGGCACGGCGGCGCGGCGGGCCGGGATGGCGCCGGTGCATCCGCAGGACGTCGCCGAGGCGGCCGCGAAGCTCGCCACCGAGCACGACCTCGTGCTGGTGGAGGGCGCGGGCGGGCTGCTGGTCCGCTTCGACCCGGCGGGCGGCACGCTCGCCGACGCGGCCGCGCTGCTCGGGGCGCCGGTCCTGCTGGTGGCCACGGCGGGCCTCGGCACGCTCAACACCACCGAGCTGACCGCGCGCGAGCTGGACCGCCGCGGGGTGGCCCTGGCGGGCGTGGTGATCGGCAGCTGGCCCGGCGAGCCCGACCTCGCCTCCCGCTGCAACGTCGCGGACCTGACCGAGGTCTCCGCCGCCCCGTTGCTGGGCGCCCTTCCCGAGGGCGCGGGCGCTCTCGCGCCCGCGGAGTTCCGCTCCGCGGCGCCCGGCTGGCTGGCGCCGGCCCTGGACGGGACGTGGGACGCGGAGGCGTTCCGGGTGCGGGAGGCGGCGGCGCCCCGGTAGGGCCCGTCTGACAATTCCCGTCGTCCGCCCGGAGGGCGGGCTCCGCGGCGCCTGGTGCGTGCGATCGCAATGCGCCGGAGCACCCTCGTGGCGGAGCCACGTGGGTGATTCGGCAACGCGGCGAGCGCGCGTGCCAGGCACCGCGGAGCAGGCGGGAATTGTCAGACAGGCCCTAAGGTGCCGCCGGGGCCGGAGAAGCGGCTGCCGGCGACCGGGGGTGCGCGGGGCCCTCGCGGGGGAGACTCCAGGAAGGAGTGTCCGTCCGCCGGGCGGGGTTCCGCGCCTCCCCGAGTTCCCGGCCGCGCTCGACCTGGGAGGTGCCTCCATGTCCACCGGCTCCCGCAAGGTGGCACGGGATCCCGTGCACCACCCGCTGTTCGCCCGCTGCTACGCCCGTGCCAGCGTCGCCGCCGAGTCCCGGATGGGCGTGGCAGGGATTCGTGACCGGCTGCTCGCCGGGCTGTCCGGGCGGGTGCTGGAGATCGGGGCGGGCAACGGCCTGAACTTCGGGCACTATCCGCGGGCGGTCGCGGAGGTCGTGGCGATCGAACCGGAGCGCGAGCTGCGCCGGTTGGCGGTGGAGGCCGCCCTGCGCGCCGAGACGCCGGTGGACGTGGTGCCGGGGGCGGCGGAGGCGCTGCCGGTCAAGAGCGAGGCCTTCGACGCGGTGGTGCTGTCGCTGGTGCTGTGCAGCGTGCGTGACGTCGAGCGGGCGCTGGGCGAGGTGCGCCGGGTGCTGCGGCCGGGCGGGCAGGTGCGGTTCTTCGAGCACGGGCGGGGCGGCGGCCGGGCGATGCGTCTCACCCAGCGGGCCCTGGACCGCACGGTGTGGCCGCTCCTGGCCGGCGGCTGTCATGTCAGCCGCGACCCGGTGGCGGCGCTGCGGGCCGCCGGATTCGAGCTGGGCCCCTACCGGCGGCTGCTGCTGCCGGAGAAGGGCCCGGTGCTGCCGGCCTCGTACTGCGCGCTGGGCACGGCCTGGCGGCCGACGGAGCCACCCGGACGGCCGTAACCGATCGCGCACGCACGGTCACTCGTTGCTTGACTGGCGCCGACGGGCTCCGCCCCGGCCGCCCGCCGAGCGCGAGAGGACTGACATGAAGCTTGCGATACGTCTGCTGGTCCCGGCCACCGCCGTGGCGCTGTCCCTCCCCCTGGCCTTCGCGCCCCCCGCGGCCGCGGCGGGCGCCACCGTCACCCGGTACGGCTCCAGCCTGTCGTTCTCCGCCCTGGCCGGCGCGCGGAACCAGGTCACGGTGGATGTCGTCGGCGGCGTCCTGCGCGTCACCGACACCTCGGACATCGTGCCGGGACCGGGCTGCCGTCCGCTCTCCGCGACCACGGTCACCTGTGGCAGCGCGGCCGGCCTGACCCGCTTCACCGTGGTCCTGCGCGACGCGGCCGACTCTCTGGCCTTCGCCTCGCCGCTCACCGCGGCGGTCACCCTCGACGCGGGCACCGGCAGCGACTCGGTCGCCGGCTCGAACGGCGCCGACACCGTCTTCCTGCGCGACGGCACCACGGACACTGTCACCTGCGGCGCCGGCACCGATCTGGTGGTCGCCGACCCCGTGGACAACGTGGGCGCCGGCTGTGAGCAGGTCGTGCGTTCCTGAATCGCCCCTAAGGGCCTGTCTGACCATTCCCGCCTGCTCCGCGACACCTGGCACGCAGGCCCTAGCGGCACCACTGCCGCAGTTCACGGGCGATCTCCTGCACCGTCGCCTCGCCGCTCTTGACCAGACGGGCCAGGTCACGCACCTGTTCGGGCGAGGTGACGACCTTGAAGCCGCTGGCGATCAGGTAGGCGTAGGCGACGGCGGAGGCGAACAGCGCGTTGGAGCGCTCCAGGGCGGGGATGTGGATGAGTTGCTGGAGCAGGGCGGCGGCGCGGGCGTGCGGGGTGTCGTAGACGGGGACGTCGAAGATCTCGGCCTGGTGCCGGGCGACGGCGGCGACGAGGGCGCCCCAGTCGGTGACCTGGGGGTCGCCGGGGGTCTGCCGTTCGGCGAGCATCAGCAGCCAGGCGAGGTCGATGCGCAGCTCGCTCAAGGGATCAGCGACCGCCCTCGCCGAACTCCTCGGCGAACACCTTCTCGTACTGCTGCATGAAGTCGGCGGCGGCCTCCACGAAGGTGTGGCCGACCTCCCCGGTGTCCTGCCGGACCAGTTCCTCGATGTAGCGGTTGACGCTCATCCCGCGGGCCAGGGCGCGTTCGCGGGCCGCCCGGGCCGTGTCCTCGTCCACCCGCACGTTCAGCTGGGTCTTCGCCATACCTCGACGCTAGCGCCGGAACGCTAGCAGCGGCAAGGGCGTCCTCGGGGGATACCGGCTGTGGGCCGCGTCACATTACGCTCGGCCGGGACGAGGAATTCGGTTCGTCCCGTGTCGTCTGCGCGCTAGGAGGCAGCCTTGTCCACACCCGCTGCGGAGCACGCCCCAGGACTCGCGTCCACCGCCGGGGTCGCCGCCCGGGCCCGCGGGCTGACCAAGGCGTACGGCTCCGGCGAGACGGCCGTGGTCGCCCTGGACTCGGTGGACGTGGACGTCGTGCGCGGCCGGTTCACGGCCGTCATGGGTCCCTCGGGGTCGGGAAAGTCCACGCTGATGCACTGTCTGGCCGGGCTCGACACGGTATCGGCCGGGCAGGTGTGGCTCGGCGACACCGAGATCACCGGGCTGCGGGAGCGGGAGCTGACCCGGCTGCGACGCGACCGGATCGGCTTCATGTTCCAGTCGTTCAACCTGATCCCGACGCTGAACGCGCTGGAGAACATCACGCTGCCGATGGACATCGCGGGCCGCAGGCCGGACCCGGCCTGGCTGGACCAGGTGGTCGACACGCTCGGGCTGCGGGACCGGCTGCGGCACCGGCCGGCGCAGTTGTCGGGCGGTCAGCAGCAGCGCGTCGCCTGCGCGCGGGCGCTCGCCGCGCGTCCCGAGCTGATCTTCGCGGACGAGCCGACCGGCAATCTCGACTCGCGGGCCGGTCTGGAGGTGCTGGGGTTCCTGCGGGAGGCGGTGGACGACCTCGGGCAGACCGTGGTCATGGTCACCCACGACCCGGGCGCCGCCGCCCACTCCGACCTGGTGCTGTTCCTCGCGGACGGCCGGATCGTCGACGAGATGGCCCGGCCGACGGCGGAGGCGGTGCTGGAGCGGATGAAGCGGTTCGACGTGGTCCGCGGGCCGTTCGAACAGGCCCGGGGCGAGGATCCGGGCGAACACCGGGGCGAGGACTGACCCCGTGCTCAAGGCGACACTCAGGAGTTTCCTGGCGCACAAGGGCCGGCTGCTGCTCTCGGCGCTCGCGGTGGTCCTCTCCGTGGCGTTCGTCGTGGGCAGCCTGATCTTCTCCGACACCGTCAGCCGTACCTTCGACCGGCTGTTCGCCACGACCGCGGCCGATGTGACGGTCAGCCCCCGGGAGACCCTCGACGAGACGGTGCCGTCCGGGGCGACGCCCACGCTGCCCGCCGCGCTCGCCGACCGAGTGGCGCGCGTCGACGGGGTGGCCGCGGCCCGCGCGGAGGCCGAGGTCCCCAACATCACCGTCGTCGACTCGGCGAACAGGTCCGTGAGCCCGACGACCGGCGCCCCGACCCTCGGCTCCGCCTGGAACCCGACCGGCCGCAGCCCCGTCGAGCTGACCTCGGGGCACGCGCCGCGCGGTCCCGCCGAGGCGCTGATCGACGCCGAGACCGCCGACCGCGCGGACGTGGCGATCGGCGACACCCTGACCGTGATCGCGCCACCGGGCTCCTTCCGGACCAAGGTCGTCGGCATCGTCACCTTCACCACCGCCAGCCCCGGCACGGCCCTGCTGTTCCTCGACCCGCCGACCGCACGGACCGAGCTGCTCGGCGACGCCGACGCGGCCACCACCATCACCGTGGACGCGGCGGACGGGGTGAGCGACGCGTCCCTGAAACGTCGGGTGACGGCCGCGCTGGGCGCCGACCGGTACGACTACCGCACCGCCGCCGAGCAGGCCGAGTCGGACGTCGAACAGCTGGGCGGATTCCTCGACGTCATCAAGTACGTGATGCTGGGCTTCGCCGGGATCGCCGTCCTGGTGGGCGTGTTCCTGATCGTCAACACCTTCTCCATGCTCATCGCGCAGCGCACCCGCGAGCTGGGCCTGCTGCGCGCGCTGGGCGCCGACCGGCGGCAGGTGCGCCGCTCGGTGCTCACCGAGGCGCTGCTGCTCGGCCTGACCGGCTCCACCCTGGGCCTGGTCGCCGGCATCGGACTGGCCGCCGGGCTGATCGAGCTGCTGAACCTGCTCGGGATGAACATCGAGACCACGCAGATGGTGATCGGCTGGGGGACGCCGGTCGCGGCGTACGCCGTCGGCCTCGGCGTCACCTTCGCCGCGGCGTACCTGCCGGCCCGGCGCGCGGCGGCCGTGTCGCCGATGGCGGCGCTCACGGACGCGGAGATCGCCGGCGTGGGCCGGCCGCTGCGGCTGCGGGCGGTGGTCGGCGCGGTCGTCGGGGCGGCCGGGGCGGCGGCGCTGGCGGGCTGCGCGCTGGCGTCCGAGACGGCGTCGGCGGCGTCCCTGCTGGGCCTGGGCGTCGTACTGACGCTGATCGCGACCGTGATCGCCGGTCCGCTGCTGGTCCGGCCGGTGATCCGGGTGCTCGGCGGGGCGTTCCCGGCGCTGTTCGGCCCGGTGGGGCGGATGAGCCAGCGCAACGCCCTGCGCAATCCGCGCCGTACCGGGGCGACGGCGGCGGCCCTGATGGTGGGGCTGGCGCTGGTCGGCGGCATGTCGGTGGCCAGCGCCTCGATGACCGCGTCGTTCGACCGGCAGATCGACAAGACGCTGGGCGCCGACTTCGTCGTGCAGAACACCAACTTCGTGCCGTTCCCCCGGGAGGTCACCGAGGCGCTGCGCGGCACCGAGGGCGTCGGGCTCCTGGTGCGGTCCACGTTCACGCCGATCGCGCTGGGGCTGCCCGGTGGCGACCGGGTGGAGACGACGGCCGCGTCCTACGACCCCCGGCTGGACGAGGTAGCCAACATCACCTACGCGCAGGGCGACACGGCGGCCGCGCTCGCCGACGGGAAGCTCGCCATGGACGTGGACTTCGCGCGCGACCACGGACTGCGGGTCGGCAGCGTGGTGCCGGTCGAGTTCCAGGGCGGGCGCACGGCCGAGCTGACCGTGGGCGCGCTGACCGACCAGGACACCGCCGAGGGGTTCGGCACCACCGGCGGGATCTACTTCGGCAGGGGGACGGCCGAGCGGTACGCGCCGGGCGGCCAGGACTCGGCGGCCTATGTGAACGCCGCGGCGGGCACGGGCGACGACGAGCTGCGGACCGCGCTGGAGCGGACCCTGGAACCGTATCCGCAGGTGCAGGTGAGGGACCTGGCCGACTACAAGCAGCTGGTCCGCGACCAGATCGCCGTGCTGCTCTACCTCGTCTACGCCCTGCTCGGCCTGGCGATCGTCATCGCGGTGCTCGGGGTGGTCAACACGCTCGCCCTGTCGGTGGTGGAGCGCACCCGGGAGATCGGGCTGCTGCGGGCGATCGGGCTGGCGCGGCGGCAGCTGCGGCGGATGATCCGGCTGGAGTCGGTGGTGATCGCGGTGTTCGGGGCGGTTCTGGGGCTGGCGCTGGGGCTGGTGTGGGGCGTGTGCATGCAGCAGGTGCTGGCCTTGCAGGGCATGACCGAGCTGGCGATCCCGTGGGGCACGATCGTCGCCGTGGTGGTCGGCTCGGCGGTGGTGGGCGTGGTGGCGGCGCTGCTGCCGGCGGCCCGGGCCTCCCGGATGAACGTGCTGGCGGCCATCGCGCACGAGTGAACGGCTCAGCGCCTCCCGATCCCGGCGCCTCCGGTCCCGGCGCCCCCGGCCCGGCGCCCTCGGTCCCGGCGCCCCCCGATCACGGCGTCCCCGGATCCCGACGTCCCTGTCCCATGCTGTCTGGCCCCATGCCCTCTGGCCCTTCCCGTCTGGCTGCTCCCCCCTCCCGGCCGCTGCCCTCACTCTCCAGGCGTCCGCATGCTGGAATTCCCCGTTCCAGGAGCGGCCCGGTGGTGGGATGGCGCCATGACTGAGCTGCGGATACGGGCCGCGACGCCCGACGATCTCGACACGGTGCTGGCGTTCTGGAAGACGGCCGCCGAGGGGACGAGCATCAGCGACGACCGGGACGGGGTGGAGCGGCTGGTCGCCCGCGACCCGGAGGCGCTGATCCTGGCCGAGGTGTCGGGCGAGCTGGTCGGGACGGTGATCGCCGGTTTCGACGGGTGGCGGTGCCATCTGTACCGGCTGGCGGTGCATCCGCGGCGGCGCCGGCAGGGCATCGGCTCGGCGCTGCTCGCCGCGGCACAGGAACGGTTCCTCCGGCTCGGCGGGCGCCGCGCGGACGCGATGGTCCTCACCCGGAACGAGACCGCGCACCACGCCTGGCAGGCGGCCGGGTACACGCCGCAGGAGCAGTGGCGGCGCTGGGTGAAGCCGCTGGCCGAAGCCTGACCACAGCCGCGTCCCGGTCACCTCGAACCGTTCTTTGCACATCCTTTACCCTGTGAGGAACACTCGGTCCTCCCCAGGAGGATCACTCGTTCTTCATGAAAGGTGTGAGCGTCCGCCCATGGGCGAGCCTCCCAGTACGCGACATCGCGCGACCCTCCCGTCCCTGCCCGACCAGGGGACGGAGGTGAACCCATGATCGAAGTGCTCCTCCTGCTGGTGGCCATCGTGCTGTCGCTCGCCTGCGGTGCCTTCGTCGCGGCGGAGTTCTCGCTGACCACCGTCGAGCGCTCCGACCTGGAACGCGCCGTGGAGCGCGGGGAGACGGGCGCGGCCGGCGCGCTGAAGGCCGTCCGCAACCTGACCTTCCAGCTCTCCGGCGCGCAGCTCGGCATCACCGTCACCAACCTGGTGGTCGGCATGCTCGCCGAGCCGTCGATCGCGGCGCTGATCGCGGGTCCGCTGCGGTCCCTCGGGGTGTCCGCGTCCGCGGCCTCCTCGATCGCGCTGGTGATCGGTACGGCGCTGTCGACGGTGTTCCTGATGGTCGTCGGCGAGCTGGTGCCCAAGAACTGGGCGATCTCCTCGCCGCTGGCGGTGGCCAAGCGGGTCGGCAACGCCCAGCGCTGGTTCAGCGCGCTGTTCCGGCCGTTCATCACCCACCTCAACAACACGGCCAACCGGGTGGTGCGCCGGATGGGCATCGAACCCGCCGAGGAGCTGGCCTCCGCCCGCGGGCCGCAGGAACTCGCCGCCCTCGCCCGGCACTCCGCCCGCGAGGGCGCGCTGGAGCCGGACACCGCGGAGCTGTTCGTGCGGACGCTGAACCTCGCCGACCTGACGGCGGAGAACGTGATGACGCCGCGCGTCCAGGTCATCGCCCTGGAGGCCCAGGCGACCTGCGAGGACGTCGCCAACGCGACCCGGGCCACCGGGCTGTCCCGGTTCCCCGTCTACCGCGGCACCCTCGACTCCGTCGTCGGCACCGCGCACGTCAAGGACGTGCTGGCGGTGCCCGCCGAGCGCCGGGCGCGGGTGTCCGTCGCCGAGCTGATGCGCGAGCCGCTGCTGGTGCCCGAGACGCTGACCGTGGACCGGCTGCTGGACCGGCTGTCCAGCAGACGGACGATGGCCGTGGTCATCGACGAGTACGGCGGTACGGCCGGTGTCGCCACCCTGGAGGACATCGTCGAGGAGGTCGTCGGCGAGGTACGGGACGAGCACGACCCGCACGAGACCCCCGACCTCGCCCCGGTCGGCACCGACGAGGAGGGCCACCCGATGTTCTCCGCGGACGGCGCCGCCCGTATCGACCAGCTGGTCCGCGTGGGCCTGCGGGCGCCGGACGGGCCGTACGAGACGCTGGCCGGGCTGGTCGCCACCGAGCTGGGCCGGATCCCCGCCGTCGGTGACGCCGTGGAGGTGGCCGACTGGCGGCTCGAGGTCCTGGACGCCTCCGGGCGCCGCGCCGCGCGGGTGCTGATGCGCGCGCCGCAGGACCACGACGAGCCGCAGGACGACGCGAAGGGGGCGCGGGCATGACCGCGGTACAACTGCTGATCGGTCTGGCGACCCTGGTCGTCAACGCCTTCTTCGTGGGGGCCGAGTTCGCGCTGATCTCCGTGCGGCGCTCCCAGATCGAGCCGTACGCCGAGCACGGCGACCGGCGCGCCAAGAGCGTGCTGTGGGGTCTGCAGCACGTGTCCGCGCTGATGGCCGCGGCGCAGCTCGGCATCACGCTGTGCACACTGGTCCTCGGTGTGGTCGCGGAACCGGCGATCGCGCATCTGCTGGAGCCCGTCTTCCACGCGGTGGGCGTGCCCTCCGGTGCCGGACACGCGGTGTCGTTCGTGATCGCGCTGGCGCTGGCGACGTATCTGCACATGCTGCTGGGCGAGATGGTGCCGAAGAACATCGCGCTCGCCGAGCCGGTGCGCAGCGCGCTGCTGCTGGGCCCGCCGCTGGTCACACTGTCGCGGGCGCTGCGGCCGGTGATCTTCACCATCAACGCCTTCGCGAACGCGCTGCTGAAGCTGATGCGCATCGAGACCCGGGACGAGGTGGCGGCGACCTTCTCGGACGCCGAGCTGGCTCGCATGGTCAAGGACTCCGGCGCGGCCGGGCTCCTCGACGACCGGGCGCAGGAGCGGCTGCACGACGCCCTGGAGCTGGGCCGGCGGCCCGTGCGCGATGTCGTCCTGCCGTTGGAGCGCGTGATCTACGCGCGCGTGGGCGTCACCCCGGAGGAGCTGGAGCAGCTGTCCGCCGAGTCCGGCTTCTCGCGCTTCCCCGTGGTGGACGAGGGCCGGCGCATCGTCGGCTACCTGCATGTGAAGGACGCGCTGGACGCCTCCCCGCGCGACGTCCCGTTCCGCCTGCGGGACATGCGGCCCATCGCCCGCGTCCGGGAGACCACGCCGCTGGACGACGTCCTCACCGCCATGCGCGGCAGCCGCACCCATGTGGCTGCGGTGCTGGGGGCCGACGGACGGCTCGCGGGGCTGGTGACGATGGAGGACGTGCTGCGGGAGCTGTTCGGGCAGCGGGCGTAGCACGGGTGCGGGTGCCGCGCGGTGTACGCCCTCAGGTGTGCGCCGCGCGGCCTGCGCCTCAGGTCTGCGCCTCGGGGTGTGTGCCGTACGGCGACGGGGTGACCGACCGATGGGTATGTGCCGCGGGATACCATCTCCCACGCCATGCAGACTCACCTTCCCACGCACAGCAGCCTCGTCGCGGTCGGCGACTCCTTCACCGAGGGCATGTCGGATCTGATGCCCGACGGCTCCTACCGGGGCTGGGCGGACCTCCTCGCGGAGCGGATGGCCGCGCGGACGCCCGGCTTCCGGTACGCCAACCTCGCGGTGCGGGGCAAGCTGATCGGACAGATCGTCGACGAGCAGGTCGACGTCGCCGCCGCCATGGGCGCCGATGTGATCACCCTGGTCGGCGGCCTCAACGACACCCTGCGGCCCAAGTGCGACATGGGCCGGGTGCGGGGGCTGCTGGAGGAGGCGGTGGAGCGGCTGGCGCCGGCCTGCAAGCAACTGGTGCTGATGCGCAGCCCGGGCCGGCAGGGCCCCGTCCTGGAGCGGTTCCGGCCGCGCATGGAGGAGCTGTTCGGCTGCATCGACGAGCTGGCCGCCCGGCACGGCGCGATCGTCGTCGACCTGTACGGCGCCCCCTCGCTGGCCGATCCGCGGCTGTGGGACGTGGACCGGCTGCATCTGACCGCCGACGGCCACCGCCGGGTCGCCGAGGCGGTCTGGCAGACCCTGGGCTACGAACCCGAGGACCCCGACTGGCACACCCCGCCGCCCGCCTCCGCACCGCCCGGCTGGGTCGCCCGCCGCGTCGCCGACGTCCGCTTCACCCGGCAGCACCTGCTGCCGTGGATAGGGCGGCGGCTGACCGGCCGGTCCTCCGGCGACGGCCGGCCCGCAAAGCGCCCCGACCTGCTGCCCTGGGAGCGGCCGGAGGCGTAGTCCCGCCGTCGGGACGGGCAGTGGCGTGGGTCTCGTAGGTTCCGCCGAACGCCCCCATGGCGCTGGCCTGCACGAATCGCCAGTAGAATCCGTACACGTGACTGCCGCTCCCGCCAAGCCCCGCATCCCCAACGTCCTCGCCGGACGCTACGCCTCCGCCGAGCTCGCCACGCTCTGGTCGCCCGAGCAGAAGGTGAAGCTGGAGCGTCAGCTCTGGCTCGCCGTGCTGCGGGCGCAGAAGGACCTCGGGATCGAGGTGCCGGACGAGGCGATCGCCGACTACGAGCGTGTCCTCGACACCGTCGACCTGGCCTCCATCGCCGAGCGCGAGAAGGTCACCCGGCACGACGTGAAGGCACGGATCGAGGAGTTCAACGACCTCGCCGGGCACGAGCACGTGCACAAGGGCATGACCTCCCGCGACCTCACCGAGAACGTGGAGCAGCTCCAGATCCGGCTCTCGCTGGAGTTGATGCGCGACCGCACGGTCGCCGTGCTGGCCCGCCTCGGCAAGCTGTCCGCCGAGTACGCGGAGCTGGTCATGGCCGGCCGCTCGCACAACGTCGCCGCGCAGGCCACCACCCTCGGCAAGCGTTTCGCGACCGCCGCCGACGAGCTGCTGGTCGCCCACGCCCGCGTCGAGGAGCTGCTGGGCCGCTACCCGCTGCGCGGCATCAAGGGCCCGGTCGGCACCGCCCAGGACATGCTGGACCTGCTCGGCGGCGACGCGGCCAAGCTCGCCGACCTCGAGGACCGGATCGCCGCCCACCTGGGCTTCTCGCAGGCCTTCACCTCGGTCGGCCAGGTCTACCCGCGCTCCCTCGACTACGAGGTCGTGACCGCGCTGGTGCAGCTGGCCGCCGCGCCGTCCTCGCTGGCCAAGACGATCCGCCTGATGGCCGGGCACGAGCTGGTCACCGAGGGCTTCAAGCCCGGCCAGGTCGGCTCCTCCGCGATGCCGCACAAGATGAACACCCGCTCCTGCGAGCGCGTCAACGGCCTGATGGTCATCCTGCGTGGCTACGCGTCGATGACCGGCGAGCTGGCGGGCGACCAGTGGAACGAGGGCGACGTGTCCTGCTCGGTGGTGCGCCGGGTCGCGCTGCCGGACGCGTTCTTCGCGCTGGACGGCCTGCTGGAGACCTTCCTGACGGTCCTCGACGAGTTCGGCGCCTTCCCGGCGGTCGTCGCCCGTGAGCTGGACCGCTACCTGCCGTTCCTGGCCACCACCAAGGTGCTGATGGGCGCGGTGCGCGCGGGCGTCGGCCGCGAGGTCGCGCACGAGGCGATCAAGGAGAACGCCGTCGCCTCCGCGCTCGCCATGCGCGAGCAGGGCGCGGAGCGCAACGAGCTCCTCGACAAGCTGGCCGCCGACGAGCGCATCCCGCTCGACCGCGCCGGCCTGGACGCGCTGATGGCCGACAAGCTGTCCTTCACCGGCGCGGCGGCCGACCAGGTCGGTGTCCTCGTCGGCCGGATCGAGGAGATCGTGAAGCAGCACCCGGAGGCCGCGGGCTACACCCCGGGAGCGATCCTCTGACCCGCTTCACCCAGGCCGAGCTGGAGGCCGCCCGCGACCGTCTGGTACCGGACGTCGTCGCGGGCGGCCTCCGCGTGCTCTTCTGCGGTATCAACCCCGGTCTCATGACCGCCGCGACCGGCCATCACTTCGCCCGCCCCGGCAACCGCTTCTGGCCGGTGCTGCACCTGTCCGGGTTCACCCCGAGGCTGCTGAAGCCGGCCGAGCAGCGGGAGCTGCTGACGTACGGGCTCGGCATCACCAACGTGGTGGCGCGGGCCACGGCCCGGGCCGACGAGCTGAGCGCCGAGGAGTACCGCGAGGGCGGGCGCCGGCTGGCGGTGAAGGTGGCGGAGCTGCGGCCGCGCTGGCTAGCGGTGGTCGGCGTCACCGCCTACCGGGCCGCGTTCGACGACCGCAAGGCCCGGGTGGGGCCGCAGGAGCGGGTCATCGGGGACACGCGGGTGTGGGTGCTGCCCAATCCCAGCGGGCTGAACGCGCACTGGACGGCGCAGACCATGGCCGAGGAGTTCGCCCGGCTGAGGACCGCCGCCGAGGACTGACCGGCCCCGGCTGAGGACCGCCGCCGAGGACTGACCGGCCCCGGCTCAGGACCGCCGCCGAGGACTGACCGGCCGAGCCGCCGCCGAGGACTGACAGGCCCCGGCTCAGGGCGGGTCGGTGTCCGTGATCACCGCGAGCAGTCGTATCGCGTCCGACGGGTCCCGGTCGGCGAGCCCGAGGGCGACCCAGCGGCCGGTGCGGTCCGCCTGCCACACGTACACCTGGTCCGTGAGGTGGCTGAGGCTGGCCCACGGTTCCGGTATCTCCTCGCCGCGCAGGCCGCGCTCCCGGAGCGTCAGCATCCCCCAGGGCGGGACCGGCCCCCATCGCCGGTGCAGCCGCTCGGCGACCGCCTCCCGATGCGCGCCGACGTCCTCGGCCGTGCTCTCGCGCGCCGCCGCCTCCCGTTCCTCCCCCTCCCCCGTGTCCCCCGCGCCCCGCGCGCGCAGTTCCGCCATGAAGTAGCCCGGGCCCGCCCGGCCCACGTCCGTCCAGCCGTGCTCCGCGGGGAAGGGGCGCAGGCACAGCCGGTCGATCGTGTCCAGGCACCGTGCGATGTCCATGCCGCCCAGTAAACCCGGCACCACTGACAATTGGCGTGGCGTCAGGCGTCCCTGGTCCGCACCCGCCAGGCGCCCGCCGCCACCGCTGCCGCCGCCCACAGCGCGGTCACCGCGAGGCCGGTCCAGGGTCCGAGGGAGCCGTCCGGGTGGGCGTGCAGGGCGACTTGGCCGGCCCGGTCCGGCAGGTACTCGGGCAGGCCGCCCGCCGCGGTGCCGAGGACGAACGAGACCACCAGAAGGACGGGGACGAGGATGCTGAGCGCGCCGACGGCGCTGCGCAGCAGGGCCGTCAGCCCGGCCGCGAACAGGGCCATCAGCGCGAGGTAGACGGCGCAGCCGACGACTCCGCGCGTCTGCTGGCCCGCCGTGAGGCCGTCCGCCGCGTCGCCCATGCCCGCACGGGCGGCGGCCAGCGCGGCGGCGCCCGTGACCAGTCCGACGAGGAACACCGGTACGGCGACGGCGGTCAGCTTGGCGGCGAGCCAGCGGCCGCGCCGCGGCACCGTGGTGAACGCGAGCCGGAGGCCGCCGCCGGCGAACTCCGAGGAGACCGCGAGCGCGCCGAACGCGACGGCCGCGATCTGGCCGGGCCCGATGCCGAGGAAGGCCGTGAACAGGGGGTCGAAGCCGGGGTCGGAGGTGCCGCCGCCGGCGGCGATCGCGGAGAACGCGGTCGTCACGGCGAACAGCGCCACCAGGGCGCCGTACAGTGCGCGCAGCGTGCGGATCTTCAGCCACTCGGCGTGCAGGACGGGAGCGAACGGCATGGTCAGGCCTCCTGGGGCGGGGCGGTGAACTCGGTCTCGTCGGCGGTCAGGTCGAGGTAGGCCTCCTCCAAGGTGCCTTCCCGGGCGGTGAGTTCCAGGACGGGCAGGCGGGCCTCGGCGGCGAGCCGGCCGATGTCCTCCACGCGCGCGTGCCGCACGATCCAGCCGCCGCCGTCGCCCGGGGCGGCGTCGTGTCCGTGCCGGGCGAGCAGGTCGCCCAGGGCCGTGTCGTCGGTGCTGCGCACCAGGACGCGGGGCTGCACGCGCGCGTCGATGAAGTCGCGCATCGGCAGGTCGGCGAGGAGCCGTCCCCGGCCGAGGACGACCAACTGGTCGGCGAAGGACGCGGTCTCGTTCATCAGATGACTGGAGACCAGCACCGTGCGCCCCTCGTCGGCGAGCCGGCGCAGCAGCGTGCGGATCCAGATGATGCCCTCGGGGTCGAGGCCGTTGGACGGCTCGTCCAGCATGACGACGGGCGGGTCGCCGAGGAGGGCGGCCGCGATCCCGAGGCGCCGGCGCATGCCGAGGGAGTACGTCCGCACCCGGCGGCGCGCGGCGCCGGTCAGGCCGGTCTCCGCGAGCACGGCGTCCACGCGGGACACCGGGATGCGGTGGCTCGCGGCCAGGATCCGCAGATGGTCGCGGCCGGTACGCGCGCCGTGCGCTGCCTCGGCGTCGAGCAGGGCGCCGACCTCGCGCAGCGGTTCGCGCAGCGCGGTGTAGGCGCGGCCGCCGACGGTCGCGGTGCCGGAGGTGGGCCGGTCGAGGCCGAGCACGAGCCGCATGGTGGTGGACTTCCCGGCGCCGTTGGGGCCGAGGAAGCCGGTGACGCGGCCGGGTTCGACGGTGAAGGTGAGGTGGTCGACGGCGCGCCGGGTGCCGTACTCCTTGGTGAGGTCTCGGACGTCGATGCTGGTCATGGGCGTCAGCCTGGCCGACGGCCCAGGGGCGGTGCCTCCCCTGCGCGGGGAGATGGTCTCCCCCGCTCGGGGGAGGTCCGCTGTCGGTGGCGGCTGGCACGATGACGTGATGGTCCGCCTCATCCGCCCGCTGCTGCGCGGGACGACGTACACCCGCCTGCTGCACCTGTGGGTTCCGGTGCTGCTGGTCAGCGTGTGGTTGTTCATCGACATGGCGCGGCCCTGGGTGCCCGCGGTGATCCTGGCGCCGATCGGCCTGATCCCGGCCGTGCGGCGGGGCGAGGGGCTTCAGGCGCGGTACATGCTGGTCCCGGACGAGGCGGAGTCGGGGATCTCCACGGCTCCGTCGGCGACCTGGGGCGACCGGCTGCGCACGGTGCTGTGGCTGGAGACCCGGATGGTGTGCGGCGCGGTCGCCGGGTTCATGACGGTGTGGTTGCCGATCCTGACCGTCGATCTGGTCTCGGCGGGGTTCGGCGAGCGCGTGGACGACAACCCGCTGCTGCGGATCGACCAACCGCACTGGGGTTACGGCCTCCTCGCCCCGCTGCCGGTGCTCGTGCTGGCCGCGGGCGTGGTCGGGCTCGGTGAGCTGGTCACCGCGATCGCGCGGCGGCTGCTCGGGCCGTCGGCGGCCGAGCGGCTGGCGGCGCTGGAGGAGCGCACCGAGCGGCTGCTGGAACGCAACCGGATCGCGCGGGAGTTGCACGACTCCATCGGGCACGCGCTGACCGTGGCGGTGGTGCAGGCGGGCGCCGCGCGGGCGGCGGGCGATCCGGCGTTCACGGACCGGGCGCTGGACGCCATCGAGGAGACCGGGCGGGCGGCGCTGGAGGATCTGGACCGGGTGCTCGGCATTCTGCGGGAGGCGGAGCGGCCGGTGAGCGGCCGTCCGACGCTGATCGAGGCGGACCGGCTGCTGGAGTCCGCGCGCGCCTCCGGCACGAAGGTGGACGCCGAGTTCTCCGGACCGCTCGCCGCGGTGCCCGGGCCGGTCTCGCGGGAGGGCTACCGCATCCTGCAGGAGGCGCTGACGAACGTGCTGCGGCACGCGGGCGGCGTGCCGGCCCGGGTGCGGGTCTCGGTCGTGGCCGGCCGGCTCGAGCTGGAGGTCCGCAATCCGCTGCCGGTGCCGATACCCGGGCCCGGCCGGGGCAGCGGGCTGCGCGGGATCCGCGAGCGGGCGGCGCTGCTGGGCGGCCGGGCGCACACCGGCCCGGCCGACGGCGACTGGCAGGTGCACGTCGAGCTGCCGCTGGGCTGATCTACGCTGGGCGGATGCCGCCGATCACCGTCCTGCTCGTCGACGACGAACCGCTCGTCCGCGCGGGCCTGCGTGCCGTCCTGGAGGCGCAGCCGGATCTGCGGGTGGTCGGGGAGGCCGCCGACGGGGCCGCGGTGATCCCGCTGGTCCGGCGACTGCGGCCGGACGTGGTCGCCATGGACGTGCGGATGCCGCTGCTGGACGGGATCGAAGCCACGCGCGCGGTGCTGCGGACGGTGCCGGAGCCGCCGAAGATCCTGGTGGTGACGACGTTCGAGAACGACGAGTACGTCTACGAGGCGCTGCGCGCCGGTGCCGACGGGTTCCTGCTGAAGCGGGCCCGGCCGGCGGAGATCGTGCACGCGGTGCGGCTGGTCGCCGAGGGCGAGTCGCTGCTCTTCCCGGCGTCGGTGCGGCGGTTGGCCGCCGAGCACGGCGGCGAGGGCGGTGACCCGGCGGCGCGGGCCGCGATGGAGCGGGCGCAGCTGACCGAGCGGGAGGCGGAGGTGCTGCGGCTGATGACGCGGGGCCTGTCGAACGCGGAGATCGCCGAGCGGCTGGTCGTGGGCGGCGAGACGGTGAAGTCGCATGTCAGCGCGGTGCTGGCGAAGCTGGGGGCGCGCGACCGCACCCAGGCGGTGATCGCGGCCTACGAGTCGGGGTTCGTCTCCCCCGGCTGACCGGGCCGCCGTCAGGAGCCGGGGCCGGGGGCGCTCGCCGGGGTGGGCGGCGCCGAGTACGATCCGGCCAACACGCGCACGAGCTGGGAGGACGGGACGTTGGCAGGGCTGACCGGCGGGGATCCCTCGCTGCTGCGAAGGATCAATTCCGCGGTGGTGCTGCACGCACTGCGAGCCACGGACTGCGCGACGCTGACCGAGATCACCCGGGTGACCGGGCTGTCCCGGCCGACGGTCGAAGGCGTCGTCGAAGGGCTGATCGAGGCCGGGCTGGTCGTCGAGAAGGCCGCCGAGGAAGGCGCCACCCGGCGTCAGGGGCGGCCCGCGCGGCGGTTCAGGTTCCGGGCCGAGGCGGGTCATCTGCTGGGCCTGGAGATCGGGCCGCACCGGGTCGCGGCGCTCCTCTCCGACCTCGACGGCAAGGTGCTGGGCGCGCAGGCGAAGGACATCTCCGAGACGGCCCCGGCGGACGAACGGCTGGAACGGCTGCGGACGGCGGTCGCCGAGCTGCTGCGCCGGGCCGGGGTGTCGCGCGGTTCGCTGCGCGCGGTGGGGGTGGCGACACCGGGGATCGTCGAGGCCGACGGCACGGTCCGGCTGGGCACCGCGCTGCCCGGGTGGACGGGGCTGCGGCTGGGCGAGCGGCTGAGCCGGTCCTTCAAATGCCCGGTGCTGGTGGAGAACGACGCCAACGCGGCGGCCGTGGCCGAACACTGGAAGGGCTCGGCCACCGAGTCCGACGACATGGTGTTCGTGCTGGCCGGGCTCAGCCCGGGCGCGGGGGCGCTGATCGGCGGACGGCTCCACCGGGGGTACGGCGGGGCGGCGGGCGAGATCGGCGCCCTGCATCTGCTGGGCCGGGAGGCGACGCCGGAGACGCTGCTGTCCACGACGGACGAGCCGCTGCACCCGCTGGACGAGCAGCAGGTCGCCGAGGTGTTCGCCCGGGCCCGCGAGGGCGACCAGCGCGCCCGCGCGGCCGTCGACCGCTTCATCCAGCGGCTGGTGCACGACGTGGCCGCGCTGGTCCTGGCGCTCGACCCGGAACTGGTCGTCGTCGGCGGCTGGGCGGCCGGCCTGGACGGCGTCCTCGAACCGCTGCGCCGCGAACTGGCCCGCTACTGCCTGCGGCCTCCGAAGGTCGCCCTCTCCCTCCTCGGTGAGGCCGCCGTCGCCACCGGCGCGCTCCGTCTGGCCCTGGACCACGTGGAGGAGCAGCTCTTCGCGGTCGAGGGCACGGTGACGGCCCGCCGCTGACGCCCGTTCCCCGGGGCTCGCGGCGGGTTCAGGACGCCCGGCGTTCCGGGTCCTCGTGGATCTCGACGTTGCCGGAGTCGCCGAAGGTCAGCCGGCAGGTGTCCGCGCGGTAGGTGGCGACGGACAGCGCGGCGGTGCTGCCGACGGCGGAGAAGCGGGTGGTGACGACGAGGACGGGGGCGCCGGGCAGCCGGTCGAGCTCCTTGGCGTCGTCCGCGCGGGCCGAGCCCAGCTCGACCGCGCTGTCCCGGCCCTCCAGCTCCAGCCGCTGGAGTTCCCGCAGGACGGCTCGGGCGCGGGCGGGGCCGGACGGGGCGTCTATGGCCGAGAGGTCGGGCACCGAGGCCGCGGGGATGTACAGCAGTTCCGCGGCGACCGGCTGTCCGTGAGTGGTGCGGGTGCGCCGGACGATGTGGACGGCTTCGTCCCGCCCGGTGCCGAGGGCCTCGGCGACGGCGGCCGGCGGGGCCGCGGTGGCGCAGTCGACGGCCTGCCACCCGTCGCCGGCCGCACCCGGCCAGGAGTGCTGTTCGGTGCCGACGGCGACGCCGACCCGCGGCGGCGCCACGGTCGTGCCGACACCGCGGCGGCGC
Organism: Streptomyces sp. NPDC001532; assembly: GCF_040298625.1. Classification (NCBI taxonomy): domain Bacteria; kingdom Bacillati; phylum Actinomycetota; class Actinomycetes; order Kitasatosporales; family Streptomycetaceae; genus Streptomyces; species Streptomyces sp. NPDC001532. The sequence goes on along the minus strand of NZ_JBEPAL010000018.1, from coordinate 108,894 downwards.
TGGAGCCGGCCTTCCAGTTCCAGCTGTTCCAGGGCCTGGCGGAGGGTCGCGCGGGCGACGCCGAAGCGGGCGGCCAGTTCGCGTTCGTTGGGCAGGATCTCGCCGACGGAGAACTCGGAGTCCAGTGCCTCGGTGAGCACGGTCTTGAGATGCCAGTACTTCGGTTCCGGCACCGATTCCAGCTGCGTGGTCCCCACCCTGTCCTCCGCGATCGCCGGTGTTCCCCGCGGCGTTTTAGCGCCCTTGTTTATTAAAGGTTGTTGCACTTGTCTGCGACCATAAGGCGGCCCCCACCCTTGGTCAAGACCAATCCTCGACTCCGTGACCGGCGCGTGGGAGCGCTGCCGCGGAGCGTTCACGGGGCGTTCGCACGAGACAGGGTTCGTGACACCACGGCAAAGCCCCCGTCGTGAAACGGGGGCTCGGGTGGCGCCGGGCGGGAGTCCGTCAGGCCGCGGTGTCCAGGGACCGCAGCTTGTCGGGGTTGCGGACGATGTAGACGGACTGGATCCGTCCGTCGAGGACGTCCAGTTGGAGCACGGAGTCGGGCCGGCCCTCGGAGAGCACGAGGACCGCGGGTCCGCCGTTGACCTCCAGGAACCGGACGGACACCTCGGCGGCGCTCTTCTCGACGACGCCGACGAGGAAGCGGCCCACGTGGTCGGCGCTCTCCAGCACCCGCAGCGGCGCCCGGGACTTGCCGCCGCTGTCGCCGACCAGCCGGACGTCGGGCGCGAGCAGCGCCATCAGGCTCTCCAGGTCGCCTCCCGCGGCGGCGGTGAGGAAGCGTTCGGTGAGGTCGCGGCGCTGGGCGGGGTCGACGTCGTAGCGGGGCCGGCGTTCGTCGACGTGCTTGCGGGCGCGTCCGGCGAGCTGGCGTACGGCCGGTTCCCCGCGGTCGAGCAGGGCGGCGATGTCGGCGTACGGGTAGCCGAAGGCCTCCCGCAGCACGAACACCGCGCGTTCCAGCGGGGACAGCGACTCCAGGACGACGAGGACGGCGAAGGAGACCGAGTCGGCGAGCACGGCCCGCTCGGCGGTGTCCGGAACGGTGTCCTCGTAGGCGGTGACGTAGGGCTCGGGCAGCCAGGGCCCGACGTAGGTCTCGCCGCGCGCCTTGATCTGGCGGAGCCGGTCGATGGCGAGGCGGGTGGTGATGCGCACCAGGTAGGGGCGGGTTTCGCGCACCTCGCTGCGGTCGGCGCCGGCCCAGCGCAGCCAGGCGTCCTGGACCACGTCCTCAGCGTCGGCCACGCGGCCGAGCATGCGGTAGGCGACTCCCAGGAGGAGGGGGCGGTGCGCTTCGAAGACGTCCGTGGCGGTGTCGGTGGTCACAGCACTCATCCCAGCCGACGCGCCGGGCGGTGTCCAGGCGAATTCCGGTGCGGCGCGCGCCCTTCGAGCCGGGGCGCGCGATCGGGCGCAGCGAGGCGCGCCAAGGGGCTACCCGTCGGTAGCAATTGCTGACAAGGTGTCTACGCAATGTCCCCGGCGCCTATCCCCGAGGAGCAGCATGTCCGCCTCCGTCTCCTTCAAGGTCCCGACGCCCAGCGGGCCGCGGCCGATGACCGTCTCCTACGCGCGCGAGGGCGACGGCGAACCGCTGCTGCTGCTGCACGGCATAGGTCACCACCGGCAGGCCTGGGACCCGGTGATACCCGTGCTGGCCAAGGAGCGGGACGTGATCGCCGTGGACCTGCCCGGCTTCGGCGCGTCCCCGCGGCTCCCGGACGGACTGGCGCACGACCTGCCCACGATGACCACCGTGCTCTCCGCGCTCTGCGAGGCGCTGGAGCTCGGCCGGCCGCATGTGGCGGGCAACTCGCTGGGCGGGCTGCTGGCGCTGGAGCTGGGCCGTGCGGGCCTGGTCCGTTCGGTGACGGCGCTGTCCCCGGCCGGTTTCTGGTCGGAGGCCGAGCGGCGGTACGCCTTCGGCGTGCTGACGGCGATGCGGCAGATCGCCCGCCGGACGCCCCCGTCCGTGGTGGAGCGGCTGGCGCCCTCGGCGGTCGGACGGACGCTGCTGACGAGCACCATCTACGCCCGGCCGGCCCGCCGTTCACCCGAGGCCGTGGTCGCCGAGACGCGGGCGCTGGCGACCGCCGAGGGGTTCGCCGAGACCCTGCGCTCGGGCCGGCAGGTGCGCTTCACCGACGACGTGGCCGGGCTTCCGGTCACCGTGGCCTGGGGCAGCCGGGACCGGCTGCTGGTGCCCCGGCAGGGCGTCCGCGCCAAGACCGTGATCCCGCGGGCCCGGCTGGTCCGGCTGCCCGGCTGCGGTCACGTCCCGATGAACGACGACCCGGCGCTGGTGGCGCGCGTGCTGCTGGACGGCAGCCGCTGAGAGGCGTCCGCGCGGTTCAGTCGGCGAGCGCCTTCAGGACCTCGTTCAGCACCGTCGGGTTGTACGGCATTCCGGCGTGCGCGGTGCGGTCCTCGGGGGCGATGTCCTGGAGGACGAGGTTCCTGACGTGGTGTCCCTCGGTCTCCTTCAGGGCGCACGACTCGTACGGCGTGACGACGTCGTCGTAGCGGGTGGCGATCACCGTGTAGCGCACGCCCGGGCTGGTCTCGCCGAGGTCGCCGAGTTCGCGGATGAAGGCGCTGTCGGACTGGAGCTGCGGCCAGGCCGGCACGGTCACCTGCACCGGGCCCGCCTCGACCAGTTCCTTGGCGCCGGGGATCTGGCGGGCCAGCCGCATCAGGCCCTGCGCGGTGACCCCGCGGGTGCCGGGCGCGATGCCGACGAGGTGGTGCACCTTCGGGGCGCCGCCGAGGGCCTGGATGTAGTAGCGCGGCATCATGCCGCCCTGCGAGAAGCCGACGATGTCGACCTGCTCGGCGCCGGTGCGCAGCAGCACCTCGTCGACGAAGACCGCGAGCTGGCGGGCGGATTCCTTGATGTCGCCGAGGCCGAACAGCACCGGGCTGAGGTGCTGGCCGTAGTCGATGCGGAAGATCCGGTACCCGTGCGACCGCAGCAGCGGGGCGGCCTTGGTCCAGGTGTAGCCGCGGTTGCCGAAGGTGCCGTGCACCAGGACGACCGGACGGGGGTGTTCCGGGGTCAGCGGAAGGTCCCAGTCGTCCTGTCCGGCCTGGACGTCGACCCCCGCGATCAGGGCGGCGGCGCCGGCCTCGGTCAGCCCTGCCAGCCGGTGCGGCGCCTCGATGAGGCCGGTCTCGACGCGCTCGTCGTTGAGACCGGGGAGATGGGGCTCGGGGAACATGCTCATGGCGGGTCCTCTCAGGTGACGAGCAGGGGTGCCAGGCGGGCGGTCGCGGCGCGCAGCAGCCGGACGTACGGCCCCCGGCGTACGGGGTGCGCCACCCGTCCGGTGAGTGCGCGCTCGGCGCAGTCGAGGCTGTGCCGGAAGGCGGCGTCGTGCAGCGGCCGGAAGAAGAGCAGCCAGGCCAGCCAGCGCACTCCCGTGGGCCGCAGCACGAGGGTGTTGCGCAGTACGGTGCGGTCGTCGCCGAGCCGTTCGACGCTGAACTCGTGGAAGCCCTCGAAGCCCCGCGGTCCGGTGAACCGGAACCGCGCCCACCGACCCGGTACGTAGTGGCTCACCACGTACCGCACGGGCCCGTGGCCGCCGGACACCCCGACGGCGAGCGGCCCGTCGAAGCGGACCGGCGGCCAGTCGGGCGGCCACAGCCGGTCCTGCGCGCCGCCCAGGGAGTCGATCAGGGCTCCGACGGCTCCCTCCGAAGCGGGCAGTTCGCGCTCGTGGACGTTCAGGACAGCGATCATGGGCGGGCCTCGAAGGTGCGGAGGTGCGGACGTGCGGAGCCGGGGAGCTGCGAGCCGGGTCTCGCCTTTCCCCGAGGCTGCCCGGCCCCCGGCGCCCGGGCACTCCCCCGAACGGGGTCGCCGGAGGCACACCGGCGCGGGCGGCGCGGCGGGCGTGCCACCCGCGCCCCGCGGCCGCGCGTCCACGCGCGTGAGGGGAAACGGAGTCGGCCGCGTAGCCGCTGACAGCACCCCTTCAACGGCCGGTATGCATCGCCCCTTTGTGCCCTGTACGAGTGAATGGCCCTGCTGGAGACCTGAGTTCGCGCCGCGCGCCGGGGTGAAGACCGGCCAAGCTGCGATTCCGCCGAGGGAGACGGGAGGGGAAGCGGAATCCGCAGCGTAAAGAGAGATGAGACAGGCGCAACCAGCATGGCGCATATGCGAGGGGGTGGGGCATGTCCGCGTGGCTGCCCGACGCACGTGATTCCCGGAGCGGTGACGGTGGCCGGTGCGACGGACCGCCCGAGCCGCTGCCGCACGCGTGGCGCCCGCTGCTCGCCGAGCCCGGCCTGGCGAAGCTGTGCGGGGACCCGCTGGCGGACGCGGCACTGCGGGAGCTGCGCCGGCTGCTGCCGCCGCGCGCCGCGCTGCACTCGCTGCGGACCTTCCTGCTGGCCGACGCCTGCGCGCGGGCCCGCGGGATCCGCTACGACGAGGCAGGACTGCTCGCCGCCGCGGCCTTCCACGACACCGGGCTGACCGGGGCCGCGCCACGGGTGCGCGGCGGCTTCCCGTGCCGTTCGGCGGTGCTGCTCGACCGCTTCCTGGCCGGGCACGGGGTGGCCGGGGCGCGGCGGGCGGCGCTGACCCGGGCGGTGCGCGAGCACATGCGGCCGCGGCCGGCCCGCGACGCCGGCGCCGAGGCGCGGCTGCTGCACTTCGGGGCCTGGCTGGACGTCACCGGGCGAGGCCGCCGCCGGCTGCCCGGTGAGCGGGGCCGGCTGGCCGGTCTGGCGCCGACGCCCTGGTTCGCCGTCTCCTTCACCGCCCGGGTGGCCGTCTGCGGGCTGCGCCGGGTCCTGCCGGACTCCTCGGCCGCCACGGGCTGAACTCCGGCACGGCCACTCGCTCTTCCCGACGCGAAAGGACCGTAGACATGACCGTAGACATGACCGCCGGCAGGACCGCCGACGGGCAGGACGACCAGCGTGAGTTCGATGTCGCCGTCATCGGGGGCGGCATCGGCGGGACGATGCTCGGGGCGATCCTGGCACGCCACGGCGTGCGGGTGCTGCTGCTGGAGGGAAGCGGGCACCCCCGGTTCGCGATCGGCGAGTCCACCGTCCCGGAGACCACCTTCGGCCTCAGGGTGCTGGCCCGCCGCTACGACGTCCCCGAGATCGAGCATCTGGCGACCAACGGGGCGCTGCGCCGCCATGTGTCGTCGAACTGCGGGGTGAAGCGCAACTTCAGCTTCGTCTATCACCGCGAGGGTGAGCCCACCCGTGGCGAGGAGTGCACCCAGTACCCGACGTGGGGGCCGCCGCTCGGGCCCGACTCGCACTACTTCCGGCAGGACGTGGACGCGTACATGTTCCACGTGGCCGTCTCCTACGGCGCGACCGCGTACACCCACACGCTGGTCGACGACGTGAAGTTCGAGGAGGACGGGGCCACCGTCGTCACCCGCGAGAAGGGCACCTTCCGGGTGTCGTACGTGGTGGACGCCGGCGGGATGCGGGCGATCCTGCCGGAGCGGCTGGGGCTGCGGCAGGACCCGCCGTACCGCACCCGCTCACGCACGATCTTCACCCACATGGTGAACGTGCGCCCCTTCGACACCGTCGCGCCGCCGCGCGAGGAGCACGGGATGCCGAGCCCGTTCGGCCAGGGCACGCTGCACCATCTCTTCGAGGGCGGCTGGTTCTGGGTGATCCCGTTCGACAACCACTCGGCGAGCACCAGCGAGCTGTGCAGCGTCGGCGTCAATCTGGACCTGGACCGGTATCCGCGCCCGGAGGGGGTCTCGGCGGAGGACGAGTTCTGGAGCCATGTGCGGCGGTTCCCCAGCGTGGCCCGGCAGTTCGAGCACGCGCGGTCGGTGCGGCCGTACGTCTCCACCGACCGGACCCAGTTCTCCACGCGGACCGTGGTCGGCGACCGCTGGTGCCTGCTGCCGCACGCCAGCGACTTCATCGATCCGCTGTTCTCCAGCGGGCTCGCGGTGACGGTCATGTCGCTCAACGCGCTCGGCCACCGGCTCATCGACGCGGTCCGACGGGACGACTTCGCCACCGAGCGGTTCGCCTACCTGGAGACGTGGATCAAGCGGATGTTCCGCTTCTACGACGACCTGGTGTCGTGCAGCTACATCTCCTTCGACGACTTCGAGCTGTGGAACGCCTGGAACCGGGTCTGGACGATCACCACGCTGTACGGCACCAACGCGCAGAACCAGGCCGCGGTGAGGTTCGAGAAGACCCGTGACCGGGCGGTCTTCGACGCTCTGGAGTCGACTCCGTACCGGGGTCTCCAAGGCGTCGACAACCCGTGGGTCGAACGGCTCTTCAACCAGTCGCGGGACGCCGTACTGGCGTACCGCAAGGGCCAGTTGACGAAGGAGCAGACCGTCGCGCGGATCTTCGAGCTGCTGCGCGAGAGCGAACTGTGCCCGGACGTGTGGGGCACCCTCGACCCCGAGGACCGCTGCCCGTCGGGCGTGTTCACGCTCTGGCCGCTGATGCGGATCCTGCTGTGGGGCAGGTTCCGCTCCCCGCGGCACGTACGGGGCTCCTACTTCACCGGCGGCGGCCGGATGGTCGGCAAGGAGGCGGTCGAGGCGTTCACCGCCAGCCTGCGGGACGGCGGCTCCGTGGTGCATCAGACGGTCCGGGACATGTGGGTCAACTGGAACCAGGACTGGACGCGGCGGCCGGCTCCGCGCACCGCGAATCCCAGGGGGCGGCGGGAGAAATGAAAAATCATTCCTGCTGATTCGGAAACGCAACGTTCCGGTTTGCCGCCCCGAGGCCTCGGGTAGGAAAACCACACGGCCGAGCGAAATGAATTCCCGGCTGCCCTTTCCCCTGCCTGATCGAGAGACAACGGGCTGCAATTCCCATGGTGCTGAATTCCACCTGCCAATCGCCCGCTGCATGCTCCTGGGAAGAAATCTTCCAGCATCAGGACCGTCTCATGCGGTTGGTTCGACGAAGACTCCCGAGTTATCAGGACGCCGAGGACTGCGTTCAGGAGACGATGGCCCGGGCCGCGGCGCACACCACCCTGGACCGGAATCGACTGGGCCCCTTCCTGACCTCCGTGGCCCTTCGCCTCTGCATCGACTTCTACCGTGACATGGAGCGACGCAAGCGGCTGCTGCAACGCACCGCCTTTCTGGACGACCCCGGCACGACCGAGGAAGACGTCTGCGACGAGGATTTCGGACGGTGGCTGCTCACCCAGGTCCACCAGCTCCGCGGCCGGGAACAGGAAGTGATACTCGCCCGCGCCGCCGGAATTTCCACCGCGGAATTCGCGCGTATGCACAACATCTCCGTGAAGGCGGCCGAATCCGCATTCACCCGGGGCCGGGCGCGACTGAAAATGGCCTGCGTGAAGGCCTTGGACGACCGCGTCGGATGAACGGCGGCAGCAAAAGCGCTGCCGCTCCGCCCAGACAGTGAAAGGGAATCCTTCCATGGGCAGCAACAAGAACCTTCAGGACATCATGAAGGACTTCGTCGGGTCGGTGACCGACAGCTGGAAACAGATGGTCGACGATCTCATCAACCGGTCGGACAGCGGTACGTCCGCCAACCCGGTGCAGGCCCTGACCGGACTGCCCGTCGACGCGCTGAGCGCGCTGTCGCAGGCGCTCAGCCCGGTCGGCGCGGCCCAGTTCCTCAGCGCCACCGGGAACCCGCTCGCCGCGCTCCAGGCCCTCACCGGCGGTGGCGGCGCCAACCCGCTGGCCGCCCTCGGCGCGCTGAACGCGCTCACCGGAGGCGGCGCCGCCGCGAACCCGCTCGCCGCGCTGAACATGCTGGGCGGCGCGGCCGGCGGACTCGGCGGCCTCGGCCAACTGGCGGGCGGCGTCGGCCAGCTGGCCGGCGGGGTCGGTCATGCGGCGGGCGGAGTGGGCAACGTGCTCAACACCGCGGCCGGACTGCCGGGCCAGCTCGGTCAACTGGCGGGCGTGCCGGGGCAGCTGGCGGGCGTGCCGGGGCAGCTGGCGCAGGCCGGCGCCGGGCTCGCCGGAGCGGTGCCGGGAGTGGGGCAGGCGGCCGCCGGGCTCGCGGGCGCGGTGCCGGGCGTCGGGCAAGCCGCCGCCGGGCTCGCGGGTGCGGTGCCCGGGGTGGGCGGGCTGCTCGGCGGGGCCGGAGCGGGCGCCTCTCCGGCGTCCGAACGCGGCGGCGAACCCCATAAGCCCTGACCGTCCCCGATCCGTCCCGCCTCTCCCCCGCGCGCCGCCGCTCCACGGCCGCCCGCGGTCCCGCGGTTCCGCGGTTCCGAACGAAAAGGATCGCTCACGATGGCGTCTGTCGTAGGTGACCGCCTGCGTCTCGTGGTCAAGGTGCTGGGCAGTCTCGTCGCCGACGAGGTCGGCCAGGCCACCCGGCTGCGCAGAAGTGCCAAGCGGGACGGCCGGTCCCTACGGACCCCGGCGGAGGCGGCCGACGCCTCCGCCGGAGCCGAGCAGCGGCGCGCCAAGGCAGTGCGGCACGCCCTGGAGAGCCTCGGGCCCTTCTATGTGAAGCTCGGCCAGATGCTCTCCACCCGGCCGGACATGGTGCCCCAGTCCATCCGGGACGAGCTGCAGAACCTGCACGACGAGGTCGACGTGCAGCCGTTCTCGGCGTTCGAACCCCAGCTGGTCCGTGATCTGGGGCCGGACTGGAAGCTGCGCTTCGACGACATCGACACCGTCGCCCCGCTCGGCGCGGCCTCCCTCGCCCAGGTCTACCGGGTGACCCTGCCCGGCGGACGGCCCGCGGTGGTCAAGATCCAGCGCCCGGGGATCCGTGAGGGCGTGCTCGCCGACATGGCGCTGATGCGCCGGGCGTCGAAGATCGTGGCGCGGGTCGCGCCCCGGTTCAACGAGGTCATCGACATCGAGGCCATGCTGGGCTCGGTCTTCGACGCGATGGAACCGGAGCTGGACTTCACCGGCGAGGCCCGCAACATGGACGAGGCCCGGGAGAACATCAAGGCCTTCCGGACCCTGGAGGTGCCCCGGGTGCTGCACGCCAGCCCCCGGGTGCTGGTCCAGTCGCTGGCGTCCGGCACCTCGGTACGGCACCTGGACCGGCACCACTTCACCGACGACGAACGCATCGAGATCGGCCGGGACCTGCTGCGCTTCATGTACCACGGCTACTTCGTGCACCGGATGTTCCACGCGGACCCGCACGCGGGCAACGTCTTCGCGTCGCCCGGCGGGCCCGCGACGCTGATCGACTGGGGCATGGTCGGCCGCCTCGACCGGCGCACCAGCCTCCAGTTGCTGCCGCTGTTCATGACGCTGGCGCAGAACGACGGGCCGGGGCTGGCGCACCACTGGGCGGAGATGGGCCGGCTCACGCCCTGGGCCAACATGCCGGCGTTCGCCGCGGACATGGCCGCGTTCGTGCCCAAGGTCTCGCATCTGTCCCTGGAGGAGATGAACTTCGGCGTCTCCCTGACCACCGTGCTGGCGAAGGCGACCAAACGCGGCATCGGCTCGCCGCCGGCCGTCTCGCTGCTCGGCAAGTCCTTCGCCAACCTGGACGGCTCGGTGCGCTGCCTCGCCCCGGAGATCACCCTTCCGGAGGTCTTCCAGGGCGAGGTGCCGAAGATCCTGTTCTCGCTGGGCCGCGAGTTCCTGGGCCGCCATCAGTTCGCCCGCAACTCCATGGAGCTGCTGCTCGCCGCGGCCACCAGCCCCGAGCAGCTGCGCGGGCTGCTCGGCGACCTGGCCAACCGCCGGTTCGCGCTCCATCTGCACGAGCCGCGGACCCCGGCCGCGATGGGCGGACAGCGCCCGACCCGACCCTCCGGCGGCCTGCTGGCCCTGGGCGCGCTGGCGTACCTGATGGCCCGCCGGCGCTGAGCCCCCGCCACGGCCGGCCGCCCCCCGTGCCGCGCCCCGCAGCGCCGACCCACCCGTCGTCACGCCCTGCCGGCCTGCCCGACCGTCACGCCCTGCCGACACGCCCTGCCGGCCTGCCCGACCGTCACGCCCTGCCGTCACGCCCTGCCGTCACGCCCTGCCGTCACGCCCTGCCGTCATCCCTCACGGAGGCCCCATGCCGGACACCGCCCCGCCCGAGTCACCCGCCCCGCCCGAGTCACCCGCCGTGCCGACCCCTGCCGTGCCGGCCCCCGCCGCACCGGCCGCCGTCCCGCGGGGCGCCGTCCCACCCACCGCTCTGTCCCCCGTCGCGCTCTGGACCGCCGCCGCGCACGCCGCCGAGTTCGGGCGGGCCGTCCCGTACGTACGTGATCCCTGGGCCGCCGACTTCCTGCACGCCGCCGGGTTCCGGGGCGGGCCGCCGGGCGACGGGCCGTTGCGGCGGCTGCTGCCGGACTGGGCGGTGGTGCGCTCGCGGTTCTTCGACGAGGAGCTGCTGGCCGCCGCGCGCTCGGGCTGCCGTCAGGTGGTGCTGCTCGGCGCCGGGCTCGACACCCGCGCGCACCGGCTGGACTGGCCGCGCGGGGTCCAGGTCTTCGAGGTCGACGAGCCCGCCGTCCTGCGGTTCAAGGACCGGGTGCTGGACGGGGAGCGGCCCACCTGCGGCCGCCGCACGACGGTCGCCGCGGACCCGGCCGGCGGTTCCCTGCGCGAGGCCCTGCTCGCGGCGGGGCTCGATCCCCGGCGGCCCACGGTCTGGCTCGCCGAGACGCTGCTGTACCACCTGGACCCGGCGGCCGTGGAGCCGATCGTCGGCACGGCGACGGAACTGTCCGCGCCGGGCAGCATCTTCGCCGCGGAGTGCGTGAACGCCCAGGAGACGGCGTCGGCGTTCGTGGCACCGTTCCTGGACGCCCTGTCGGCCACCGGCGTCCACTGGCTCTGGCAGCTCGCCGAGCCCGAGGTCTGGTGGGCGGGCCGGGGCTGGGACGCGCGGGTGGCGGACCTGTTCACCCTGCCGTACGTGATGGAGCGGCTCGCGCCCCACCTGCCGCTGCTCACCGAGGCGGCCGCCCGGTGCGTGTTCCTGACCACCGGCACCCTTCGCCGCTGACCGACCGGCTCGTGGCACGAGCGGAGCCCCGGACCGCGTGGTCCGGGGCTCCGGGCGGACTCCGTCAGCCGCGCTCCAGTTCCAGCAGCGCGGCGAGCCACAGGTCCGGCAGCTGGTCGGCGGTGGCCAGGTTCTCGTCGTGGACGACGGTCAGGCAGGAGGTGCCCTGCTGGCTGGTCAGCGTGATCAGGCAGCGGATGCCGGAGGCGAGGCCGGAGAAGACGACGGCGCGCGTGGAGGCGGTGCCCTGGTGGAGGAGCGGGTCGCCGAAGTCGACGCTGCTCACCGGTCCGGCGACGGCCGCCCCGTTGACCATCCGGGTGCCGATGCGGGCGCCCAGCTCCCGCGGGCCGGCCGCCAGCAGCAGCCGGAAGGCGTCGCGCTGCCGGCTGCCGCGCAGCCGCGCGGTGTGCGCCATCACCCGGGCGATGCCCCGCTGGGGCGTCGGTTCGTCGCAGGGCAGCAGCACGCGTGCGACGACCATGTGGTTGCCGGGGGCGCACTCCTTGCCGGGGCCACGCAGCGACATCGGCACCGCGACGGGCAGCGGCGGGTGGACGGTGCCGGTGGCCTTCCGGTGCCAGGTGTGCACGGCGTGGGCGTACGAGGCGAGGAAGACGTCGTTGACCGTCCCGCCGTACGCCCGGCCGATCGCCCGCAGCCGGGCCAGCGGGGTCACCGCGTGGCATACCGCCAGCCGTCCGCTGACGGCGCCGTCGAACGCCGGTTTGGCGGTCGGGCGCAGGGAGGCCGTCACGTCGCCCAGGGCGCCGGTGAGGCCCCGCAGGGTGGGCCGGGCGGGGCGGTGCGGGGCCGGGCCGCCGACGGGGTGGTCGTCGAGGAGGGCGCGGGCGGTGTGCGCGGCGCCCACGCCGTCCTGGAGGGTGTGGTCGTTGCGGTAGCAGAGGTGGTAGCGGCCGTCGGGGCCGTGGATCAGCCAGACGTCCCAGGGCGGCCGGTCGCCGCCGGTCAGCGGCTGGGCCACCATCAGCCGTCCGGCGCCCGTCCCGTCGTCCCCGGCGGGCAGGCGGGCCTCGTGCACATGCCGCTCCACCGCGATCCGGTCGGCCCTGCGGAACACCTTGTGGTCGCGGACGATGCCGTAGCGCAGCACCGGGATGCGGTGGGCCCGTTCGGCCACCCGGGCCCGTACGGCGTCCAGGGACGGGGCGCGGCCGGTGAAGTCGAACAGGAACCCGGCGGGCAGCGGTCTGCCGCCCGTGGCCCGGTGGTAGGCGGCGTCCGCGGCTCCCATGGCGAGGGTGACGGGCAGGCCGTCGGAGCCGAGGTCGGGCAGCAGCATGGAATCTCCCTGTCGGATCTGGTCTCCCGGTCGGACATGCGGGCCCGGCTCAGCAGGTGCGCCGGGTCACCCGGCCGAGCGTGTCCACGTAGGCCCGCAGCAGGGGGCGGGCGGGCCCGCGGACGGGCAGCGAGGGGGCCGCCGAGCGGTGCCAGGGCAGCGGCTCGGCCGGTTCGGAGACGCCCAGCAGGGCGCCGGCCACGTACGCGCCGTGCGCCACGGACATCGCCAGGCCGTGTCCGCAACAGCCGCCGATGTACCAGACGTCGGGGAAGCCGTGGACCGGTCCGACCACGGGCAGTCCGTCGGCGGTCATGCCGATGCGGCCGGACCAGCGGTGGGTGACCGGCACGTCGGACAGTTCGGGGTGCAGCCTGCGCAGCCAGCCGCCCAGCCAGTCCCAGGCCCGTTCGCGCAGGGCCTGGAGGCGGTGCGGGGCGAGTCCGGTGGGGACGGTGACGGTGCCGCCGCCGGCCACCAGTCCCCGGTCGGGGAGCAGCCGGAAGTAGGGCGCCATGGGCAGCGCGTCGACGACGGCCCGTCCCTCGTGGCCGCCGAGGGCGCGGTAGGCGTCGACGCCGAGCGGCGCGGTGGCGACGGCGTACACCTCCATCGGCAGCACGGTGCCGACCGGCAGGTCCAGGTCGCGGGCGGCGGAGTTGACGGCGAGCACGGCCTGTCCGGCGTAGAGGCGGCCGTGCGGGAAGACCAGTTCGGGGCCGACCAGGTCGCCGGGGTGCACGGCGCGCAGCGGGCTGTCGCCGTAGAAGCGCACGCCCTTGGCGGCGCAGGCGCGGGCCAGGGCACAGGTCAGCGCGGCCGGGTCCAGGGTGGCGGCGGTGCGGTGCAGCAGGCCCGCGGTGTACGGCACACCGACCCGGGCGTGCACCTCCGCGCCGGGCAGCACGGGGACGTCCACGCCGAGCGCCCGGTAGGCGCGGGCCTGCCGGGCGAGTGCGGCGAGGCCCGCGGTGGCGCGGGTCGCCATGATCTGCTCGCCGCGCCGCAGCCCGACGGACGTGTCGAGCCGTCCGCACAGGTCGAGGACCGTGTCCACCGCCCGTACGCTCGCCAGGTGCATCCGGCGGGCCTGCCGGATGCCGTGGCGGCGCACCGCGCGGTCGACGGGCGGTCCGGCGCGCGGGCCGAGCAGTCCCGTGCCTCGGCCGCTGGCCCCGGCGGCGGGGTGTCCGGCGTCGACGACGGCGATGTCGAGGCCGGGCGCGCGTTCCGCGAGATGGTAGGCGCACGACAGGCCGGCGAGTCCGGCGCCGACGACGGCGACGTCCGCCGTGACCACGCCGTGCAGCGGGGGCTGCGGCGGCACCTCCGCGGGCTCCCAGGCGGGGCTGCCGGCCGCCGGCTGGTTCATCCGGTGCCGTCCGGGGCGGGCTCGGCGAGGGAGCGGAACCGGCGGTCGTGCCAGAGCAGCGGCCGGCCGCCGCCGACGTGCACCGCCGCCGGCTGGCCGATGACCAGGTGGTGGTCGCCGTAGCGGCGGACGTCGGTCAGCAGGCACACCGACCAGGCGAGCGCGCCGGGGAGCACGGGGACGCCGAGGACCTGCCGGGTGTCGGTGCCCGCGAAGCGCTGGGCGGCGGTGGTGGTGGGGCAGGCGAACCGGGTGGCCAGGGTGTGCTGGTCGTCACGCAGCAGGTGCACCGCGAACGCCCCGTGGGCGCGGATCGCGGCCAGGGTGCGGGAGCCGTCGCGCAGACAGGCCAGCAGCAGCGGCGGCCGGGCCGACAGGGAGGTGACCGCGGAGACGGTCATCCCGAGCGGGCCGCCCTCGCCGCGGGCCGTCACCACGCTCACCCCGGCGGCGAGTTTGGCGTACAGGCCGAGGCAGCGGGCGGTGCCGGGGCCCGGCTCCTCGTGGAGCGGTTCGGCGGCCCGCGGATCAGCCGCGAGCGGGGGCGACGGCGCGTTCATCGGTCACCTCCGAGCCGTTCACGCCGTGCACGCCGGTGGCGTCCGCCGCGTCCGCCGCGTCGGCCCCGTCGGCGGGACCGGCGTCGACGACCCTGGCCTGCACCAGGCCGGCCACGATCTGGGCGATGTTGGTCCGCAGGGTGGACTCGGCGACCGGGTCGAGGATGTCGGCGAGGGTGGGGATGCCGAGGTCGAAGGCGGCGGTGAAGGTGATGAGGGTGCCGTCGTCGTGCGGTGCGCAGCGCCAGCTGCCCTCGAAGGTCTGGAAGTCGCCGTCGAGTTGTTCGAAGGTGAGGGAGCCGGTCTCCGGCGACAGGGTGTCGCGCTCCCGCCAGCGCATCAGGCCGCCGCGGAACAGCACGGTCCAGTCGGAGACCAGCGAGCCGTCGGCCAGGGTGTCCACCTGGACGTCCCGGACCGTCCCGGTGAGCTCCGGATATCTGCGGAAGTCGCTGATGCGCTGGTAGACGGCGTCGGGGGCGAGGCCGTCGGCGATCGCGTGCAGGACCACATGGCGCATGGGGGGTTCGGTTCCTTCCGTCTGGTTGCCAACGGGTGGGGGCGGTCGCGGGTCACCCGGCCATCCGGGCCGCCACGGTGCGCAGGGCCTCGGCGAAGGTGGCGAGGAACCGCTCCAGCGTGGCGTCGTCGACCGCGGCGGGCGGGGTCAGGCGCAGCACCCGGGTGGAGTTGAGGGAGTGGTTGACGAGGATGTCGCGGGCGATCAGCTCCAGCAGCAGTTCGCCGACGGCCTGTTCGGCGGTGAACTCGATCCCGATCAGCAGTCCCCGGCCGCGGACGTCGCGGACCAGGCCCTCGCGGTGGGGCGCGCAGGCGGCCCGGACGCCGTCGAGGACGCGCGGGCCGAGGGCGGCGGCCCGGGCCACGGTGTCCTCGCGTTCCATCGTCTCGACGGTGGCGAGGGCGGCGGCGCAGGCGATCGGGGAGGCGCCGAAGGTGGAGGTGTGCAGGTAGGGGTCGCTGCTGAAGGGGGCGTAGGCCTCCTTGGTGGCCGCGATCGCGGCGATCGGTACGACGCCTCCGCTGAGGCCCTTGCCCACCAGCATGATGTCCGGACGTACGCCCTCGGAGTCCACGCCCCACCAGGTGCCCAGCCGGCCCATGCCGGTCTGGATCTCGTCGACGACGAGGAGGGCGCCGTACTCCCGGCACAGGGCGGCGACCCGGGTGAGGTAGCCGGGCTCCGGGATGCGCACCCCGGCCTCGCCCTGGACCGGTTCCAGGATCACGCAGGCCCGGTCGCGGCGGTCGGCGAGGGCCCGTCCGAGGTCGTCCGGGTCGCCGTACTCGACCTGGGTGACGTCCGGGACGAGCGGCTGGAACGGGGCCTGGTAGAGGCTGTTGGCGGTGACGCTGAGCGCGCCGAGGGTCTTGCCGTGGAAGCCCTTGCGGGTGGTGACGACGGCGTTGCGGCCGTGGGCGCGGGCCAGCTTGAGGGCGCCTTCGGTGGCTTCCGCGCCGGAGTTGACGAAGTGCACGTAGTCCATGCCCGGCGGGGTGTGCCGGGCCAGTGCCTGGGCGGCCCGCGCGGCGACCGGTTCCAGGAAGACCCGGCTGGCCAGCGGGTGGGTGTCGAGCTGGCGGTGCACCGCCTCGACGACGGCCGGGTGGCGGTGGCCGAGGAGGAAGACGCCGTAGCCGCCGAAGTCCAGGAAGCGGCGCCCGTCGTCGGTGTGGATCCACGGGCCCTCCGAGAAGATCTCGGCCATGCCGCCCATGACCCGGCCCATGACGGCGCGGCCGGAGCCGATGTGGCGGGCGTAGAGGTCGGCGACGTCGGTGCCGGGGTCGGTGGGCAGGGGTGGGGACATCGTCATGACGCGGCCTCCGCGGGGATCGGGGTGATCGGTCGTGCGCGGTGCTTCCTCAGCAGCGCGGCCTGTCCCTCGGCCCAGCTCTCCAGGTTGCGGAAGAGCGCCGCGCGGATGTCGTCGTGGGTGGGCCGGATGCCGCAGTGGGGTTCGCCGAGCGAGGAGTCGAGGGGCAGTTCGCTCTGGAAGACCAGCAGCAGTTCCGCGTAGTGGCGGAAGCGCTGTCGCATCGAGCCGGGCAGCGCGGTGCCCTCCAGCATGGGCAGCAGCAGCCGGTGGACGGCCTCGACGGGGATGAGCCGGGGCCGGGCCGGCTCGCGCAGCCCGTACCGGACGGCGAACTCGGCGCAGGTGTCGGCGATCTCCCGCAGCAGGATCGCCTCCTTGCCGGCGGTCAGCCAGTACTCGCCGTTGCCGACGCCGCCGCGGATGAGGTCGCCGACGGCTCGGGTGACGTAGTCCTGCGGCACCATGTCGACGCGGGCGTCGGGGGCACCGGGCAGCACCGGGACCTGGCCGAGGACCATGGCGCCGATCGTCCTGGTGAGCCCCTGTTCGCCGGCGATCCGGCCGGTGGCGGAGTCGCCCATGACGACGGACGGGCGGACCAGGGCACCGGGCAGGTCGGCGTCGCGCCACTGCTGCTCCGCGGCGGCCTTGGAGACCAGGTAGGCGGCGGCGCCGGGGAAGCGTTCCTCGTCCTCGGGGCTCGGGGTGTTGCCGACGAACGCGGTGCTCACCAGGTACAGCGGTGCGTCGGCGCGGGCCGCCAGGTCGAGCATGGTCTCGGTGCCGAGGGTGTTGGTGCGGACGATGTCCTCGGGACGCAGGCGCCAGTTGGTCGCGGCGGCGGAGTGCAGCACCACGTCGACCTCCAGCGCGAGCTGGTGCCACTGCAGCGCGGTCAGGCCGAGGCGCGGCGCGAGCAGATCACCCCGCAGCTCGCGGACCCTCGGGTCCGCGACGGGCCGGTCGCGGCGCAGGCAGACCAGGTCGAAGTCGGGGTGCAGCTCCTCGATGAGGGCCCGTCCGAGGACTCCGGAGGCGCCGGTGAGCAGCAGGGTCGGCCGGTCGCGGGCGACCGGCCGAGGGGTCGGTGAGAGGGCGGTTCGCAGGGTGTCACGTGACATGAGTGGTTCCCCCAACGGGTCTCTACTGCCGTGGGATGGCGGGCGGTGCCGGTGACCGGCGCCCGCCTCAGGCGATCGTGAGCGGCCGGTCGGCCAGGTACGCGGCGAACGGTGCGGTCATCCGGGAGCGGGACGGCGGGTGCAGGGAGAGGCCGTTGGCGCAGGCGGCCAGGTGGCCGATCTCGTCGGAGGTCATGAAGTTCAGCCCGCCGAGCAGTTCGACCGCGCGGGGCACGATCCGGGCGAGGGCGTCCTGGACGCCGTAGCGCACGGCGAGCGCCTGGGCGAGGGTGGACTCGTCGAGGTCGCCGTCGTCGACCCGGCGCGCCACGCCCTCGGCGGTGGCCGCGGCGGCCTCGGTCTCGACGTACAGCCGGACCCGCTCGTGCTCGGGGATGCGGTCGTTGAGCAGTACGCGTTCCACCAGGGCGCCGGCCGCGCCGAGGTAGCTGCCGGTCATCAGCACCTGGAACCAGATCAGGCCGGCGGTCTGGAGGTCGTCGAGCTGCTTGCCGGCGGGGGCCGCGGTGCGCAGCAGCAGCTCGGGCGGGACGAGGACGTCGGTGAGGGTGACCTGCTCGCTCTCGGCGCCGGCCAGGAAGGTGCTGGACCAGAAGCCGCTGACGCTCAGGCCCTCGCTCTCGGCGGGCACCAGCGCCACCGCCAGTTCGTCGCCCTGTCCGTCCTCGCGGGGCACCAGGACGCTGGCGGTGAGCAGGTCCATGGAGCGGGCGAGGCTGCACGGGCGTTTGACGCCGTTGACGCGGACGCCGTCGCCGGTGACCGTGGCGGTCATCGACGGCTCCAGGATGCCCGCGCCGCTGCGGCCCTCGGCGAAGCCGGAGGCGATGATGCGGTTGGCGGACGCCACGCCCTCGATGAGCATCCATTCCAGTCCGTCGCCGCCGAGGGCGCCGAGGCCGACCAGGGTGGCCATCGAGAAGTGGTGCATGGTGGTCGCCACGGCGAGGGACGGCGAGCGGCTGCCGATGGCCCGCTGCACCCGCAGCGCGTCCAGCGCCCCGGCCCCGCGGCCCTGATGGGACTCCGGCACCAGCAGGCCGGGGCCGCCGCAGTCCCGGAAGAGGCCGATGCCGGGGCTGCCGGCGCGTTCCAGCTCCATCAGCGGGATCTCGCGCAGGGCCGGGTCCAGGTCGGGCAGCAGCTTGGCCAGCGTGGTGCGTTCTCGTTCGAGGAATCTCATGGACGTCCAGTCCTCCTGGTGGAATCGGTCAGGTCGGGCCAGTCACGTCGGGTCAGTCACATCGGGTCAGATACGTCGGGTCAGTGACGCCGGGCCGGCCACGTCGGGTCAGTGAGGCCGGACGGGTCACGTCGGATCGGTCACGTCGGATCGGCCACATCTGGTCGCTCACGCCGGATCGGTCACGCCGCGTCCGTCACACGGAGTTGGTGGCGCGCAGCAGCTGCCAGACGGCGCCCGGCCGGGGCCTGCCCCGGAAGGCGATGTACTCGGGGAGGACGGCGTGCGGGGCCCATTTCTCCTTGTACTCGAGCTGGGAGGCGGCCGGGTAGACGGCCTGGCCGTGGGTGGCGAGCAGCCGCGCGAACCGGGTGAAGCCGCGGCTGGCGCCGGGCATCTCGTGCTCCTCGGAGAGCGAGGTGAACGGGGTGAACCCGAAGTGCAGCCACGGCGCGCCCTCGGCGGTGAACCGTTCGATGACGGTGGCGTTCAGCGCCTCCATCACACCGGGCGGCGCGTCGGGCCGCCGGCGGCTGAGGTCGTGCAGCCAGCCGGGCCGGCTGCCGTAGACCGGTGAGTAGTTGATGTAGCCGACGACCTCGCCGTCGATCCGGCCGACGAACAGCCGGCGGTGGTGTTGCAGCGGGCCGGTGCGCTGGCCGACCAGGAAGCGCAGCTCCTTGACGTGCCGGCCCTTGTCCCGCAGCCAGTCGTCGTCGACGCGGTCGAGCGCGGCGCGGTCGGCGCCGGGCTCGGTCTCGGTCACCTCCAGGCCGGCCCGCCGGGCCCGGGAGATCTTGTTGCGCAGCCGTACGAAGCGGGAGCCGCGCAGCGTGAAGCGGGTCAGGTCGACTGCGTAGGATGCCCCGAGCTGGTTGACGGTGAAGCCGCTCCGCGCGTACAACTCCGCGTCAGCGCGCTGAAGTTGGACGGCGACAAGACGTCGGCCGGCGTGTGCGGCGAAGGCCTGGAGCAGTTGCTCCCGGTGTTCCGGCGCGGCGAACGGGCCGCCGAACTGGAGGGTGTAGCGCCCGGAACGGCGGTAGGCGCAGGCGCCCGCGAGCCGGTCGTCCCGGAAGAATTCGTTCCCGCTGTTGAGCGCGAGAAATGAGCTGGGGTTGTCGCTGTATTCGGCGAGTGTGTCAAGCGCCGACTGCATTCGCGCCCTCCCTCGGCGTCCGGGAACCGCCGATGGCCGTGGCGCCGTATCTCTTCTCGAACTCCCGGTAGGCCGGATCGGTCTCCGGCTCGAACGCGACACCGAAGGGCTTCAACGAATTCCCGAACAGCGCCCGGTCGCCCATGAGATGGACGGGCAGCGCGAGCAGGGCCCATTCCGGCTCGACGAACCAGGCCCACGCACCGGCCAGCAGAAGCGCCGTGACGAGGCTGTGCATCACGTTGTAGGCCACGTAGTAGCCGCGTGCGACGCGCTGGTCCGGACTGCGCCGGAAGGCGATCGCCCCGGGGACGTACCCGATGAGGTCGATCACCAGGAAGAAGGCCGCGAACACCCACCAGCGGATCTCGGCGAGATGCTGGTAGGCGAGCACGAGTGAGATGACCAGAAAGGCCAGCCATTCGAGTCGGGAGAACGCGAAGGTGGTCCTGGTCTCGAACCGGTTCTTTGCATCCACGGTCGGCCTGCCCCCTCACTGTGGTCTTTCACTCCTGCTTACGCGCGAGCGGGCGCGACCCCTCGTAAACAGGAAGCGACTGGCGCCGCGAGGTCCGCTTCAGTGCCCCGGAGCCCAGGGCGACCCCGAGGCCCACCAGGGCGCTGCCGGCGGCCTGCGCGAGGCCGTAGGAGCCGGTGCCGACGAGCGGGGCGGTGCAGGCGGCGGCGACCGGGATGAGGCCGGAGAAGAGAGTGGCACGTTCGGCGCCGATCCGCTGCATGCCCATGTACCAGCAGACGAAGCCGACGACGGTGACGATCGCCGCCTGCCACAGCAGGGCGGCGGTCTCGGTGGCGTCGGGACGGCGCAGCCAGGCGGAGCCGTCGAGCAGCAGCCCGGCCGCCGCGGACTCCAGCGCGGCGATCCCGCACACCGTGGCGGACAGCAGTCGCGGGCCGAGCTGGCGCAGCACCGGCACGGCGAGGACCGCGAAGCCGACCTCACCGGCGAGCGCGCACACCGACCAGGCGAGTCCTACGCCGTCGGTGCGGCCCCAGCCCTGGACGGCGCAGGCGCCGACCGCGACGAGCGAGGCGCCGTACAGCACGGTGCGCCGGGGCCGGCGCCCCTCGGCCAGGGGGACGACGACGGCCACCACGACGGGCGCGCAGCCCACCAGGACGCCCGGCACGGCGGGTTCGGCGGTGCGCTCGGCGGCGAGGACGGCCAGGTTGAAGCCGACCATGCCGACGGCCGCGAGCAGTGCGAGCCGCACCCACTGCCGGGGGACGAGGCCGCGCAGCCGGGCGACGGAGCCAGGGCCGGCCAGCGGGACCAGCAGCAGACAGGCGAGTGCGTAGCGCAGGAACTGGCCGCCCGCGTACGGGTAGTCACCGAGGACGCTGTTGGCGGTGAAGGATCCTCCGACGAGGACGCAGGCGAGCGCGGCGAGCAGGGAGCCGCGGGTGGTGGTGGCGTTCATGGGAACGACGCTAGGAGCGGCGGCGGTCCGGTTTAAGGTCCACTTCCATGACGACGTCCCGGACCAATTTCCCTGCGGCGCACGGTACCGACGGCGGCTCGGTCGCCTGGGAGGTGCTGCTTCCGGCCGCCGCCGCGCCGGCCCGTTCCCGAGGGCGGGCGTTGCAGTCGGCGCTGAGGGAGGCGGTGCGGTCGGGGCGGCTGGTGCCGGGCACCCGGCTGCCGTCGAGCCGGGACCTGGCCGCCGACCTCGGGGTGTCGCGCGGGCTGGTCACCGAGGCGTACGAGCAGCTGACCGCGGAGGGCTATCTGCGCAGCGGGCGCGGCGCGGGGACCTGGGTGGGCGAGGCGGTACGGGCGGCCCGGCCGGGCGCGCACGACCTCGCGCCGCGCTCCCCCGGCGCCCGCGCCGACTTCGTGCCGGGCACCCCGGATCTGTCGCTGTTCCCGCGGGCGGCGTGGGCGGCGGCGCAGCGGCGGGTGCTGGCGGAGCTGCCGCACCACGACCTCGGCTATCCCGACCCGCGCGGTCTGCCCCGGCTGCGCACCGCGCTGGCCGAACTGCTCACGCGGCGCCGGGGCGTGGTCGCGGACCCGGAGCGGATCGTGGTGGTCTCCGGGGTGGTGCAGGCGACCGCGCTGCTCGGTTTCGCACTGCACGCGCGCGGGCTGCGCGAGGTGGGCGTCGAGGACCCGGGGAGCCCGCAGCACGACGACGTGTACGCCTCGGCCGGCATCACGACCGTGCCGCTGCCCCTGGACGGCGACGGTCTCGCGCTCGGCCCGCTGCGGGACTCCGGCGTCCGGGCGGTGGTGACGACACCGGCCCACCAGTACCCCACCGGCATCGCCTACTCCGCGCGGCGCCGCGCGCAACTCCTCGACTGGGCGCGGGAGGTGGACGGGGTCGTGCTGGAGGACGACTACGACGGCGACTTCCGCTACGACCGCGCCCCCGTCGGCGCCCTCCAGGGCCTGGACCCGGAGCGCGTCGTCTACACCGGGTCGGTGAGCAAGTCCCTGGCACCGGGGCTGCGGCTGGGCTGGATGCTGGTCCCGCAGTGGCTGGCGGAGGAGATCGTCACCCGCAAGCGGACCATGGACCTCGGCCATCCCAGCCTCGACCAGGCGCTGTTCGCCCGTTTCCTGGAGCACGGCGACTACGACCGCCAGCTGCGCCGCTGCCAGCGCGCCTACCGGGAGCGGCGGGACACACTGGTGGCCGCGCTGGAGGAGCACTTCCCCGGTGCCGAGGTGTCCGGGATCGCGGCGGGCCTCCATGTCATCGCCACCCTGCCGGACCGCTACGGCCCTCAGGACCGCTTCCTCGCCCGGACGGCGGCGGCCGGGATCGCCCTCCGCCCGCTCTCGGACTGCGCACACGCCCGCTCCCGCCAGCCACCGAACCCGGCGGTACGCCTGGTACTGGGCTACGCACATCTGCCGCCGGGGCGGATCAGGGAGGGGGTGCGGCTGATGGCTGCCGCGAGCTGAGGGCGGGGGGCTCGGGCGGTGCGGGACAGGGCTCGGGCGGTGCGGGAAAGGGCTCGGGCGGTGCGGGACAGGGCTCGGGCGGTGCGGGAAAGGGCTCGGGCGGTGCGGGAAAGGGCTCGGGGGGTGCGGGACAGCGCTTGGGCGGTGCGTGTTTCCCCGTCGGACCTGGCCGGTCCGGTGGTTCCGGGGTGGATGCGGTCAGTTGTTCACTTGTGGTTTCCGTGGGCGCTGCGGCGCACCAGTAGTTGTGGCTTCACACACCGGCCGGAACCCGTTCTGGAGGCCCTCTTCATGTCACAGCGTCCGCTCCCCGACCGCCGCTCCGTGCTGCGCGGCTCGCTCGCCGCGTCCGCGGCCCTGTCCCTGCCGCTCGGCCTCGGCGCGGCGCCCGCCCTCGCCCTGTCGGGGCGTCCCCGGGCGGGCTGGGGCGTGCAGACGGGCGATGTGACGACGGACTCGGGTCTGGTGTGGGTGCGCTCCGACCGGCCGGCCCGGATGATCGTCGAGACCTCCGCCACCGAGTCCTTCCGCGATCCGCGCAGATGGCGGGGCCCGCTGCTGGGCGCGGACTCCGACTTCACCGGCACCACCCGGCTGCACGGGCTGCCGCCGGGCGAGCAGATCCACTACCGCGTGCTGCTCGCCGACCCGGACGACCCGCGCCGCACCGGTGAGCCGGTCACCGGCACCTTCCGCACCGCGTCCGCGAAACGGCGCGACGGGGTGCGGTTCGTCTGGTCCGGCGACCTGGCCGGGCAGGGCTGGGGCATCAATCCGGAGCTGGGCGGCTACCGGATCTACGACGCGATGGCCGCCCTCGACCCGGACTTCTTCCTCTGCTCCGGCGACAACGTGTACGCGGACGGCCCGATCACCGGCAGCGTGACCCTGCCCGACGGGCGGATCTGGCGGAACGTCACCACCGAGGAGAAGTCCAAGGTCGCCGAGACGCTGGCGGAGTTCCGCGGCAACTTCCGCTACAACCTGCTGGACGAGAACCTGCGGGCGTTCAACGCCCAGGTGCCGTCGATCATCCAGTGGGACGACCACGAGGTCACCAACAACTGGTACCCGGGGGAGATCCTCGCCGACGCCCGGTACACGGAGAAGAGCGTCGACGTGCTCGCCGCGCGGGCCCGGCAGGCGTTCTCGGAGTACTTCCCGATCTCGACGCTGCGCCGCCCCGACGGCCGGGTCTACCGGGTGCAGCACCACGGCCCGCTGCTGGACGTCTTCGTCCTGGACATGCGCACCCACCGCAACGCGAACTCCCCGGACGACCAGGCCACCGACCCGCAAGGCATCCTCGGCCGGGAGCAACTGGAGTGGCTGAAGAGGGAGCTGTCCCGCTCGCGCGCGGTGTGGAAGGTGATCGCCTCCGACATGCCGCTCGGCCTGGTCGTGCCGGACACCGGCGACGGTCTGCCGAACATCGAGGCCGTCGCCCAGGGCGACCCGGGCGCGCCGCTCGGCCGCGAGCTGCAGATCGCCGAGCTGCTGCGGTTCGTCAAGCACCGCAGGATCACCGGCACGGTCTGGCTGACGGCCGACGTGCACTACACCTCCGCGCAGCACTACCAGCCGGAGCGGGCCGCGTTCACCGACTTCGAGCCGTTCTGGGAGTTCGTCTCGGGGCCGCTCAACGCCGGGGCGTTCCCGGCCAACACGCTCGACGGCACGTTCGGCCCGGAGCGGGTCTTCGTGAAGGCTCCGACCAGGTCGAACGTCTCTCCCGCCGAGGGCTACCAGTTCTTCGGCGAGGTGGACATCGACGGCGACAGCGCGGAACTGACGGTGCGGCTGCGCGAGCAGGACGGCACGGTGCTGTTCACGAAGGTGCTGCGGCCGGGGCGGGTCGGGCAGTAGATCCCGTACTCTCGTGCCGTGTCGCGCACCGCCGTCATCCCGCGGTGCGCGACATGGCGGGAAGCGGCCTCCACATCGGAGCAAATC
Source organism: Streptomyces sp. NPDC001532 (assembly GCF_040298625.1). Lineage (NCBI taxonomy): Bacteria > Bacillati > Actinomycetota > Actinomycetes > Kitasatosporales > Streptomycetaceae > Streptomyces > Streptomyces sp. NPDC001532. The sequence goes on along the minus strand of NZ_JBEPAL010000018.1, from coordinate 84,487 downwards.
GGTCAGAAGCCTGCTTAACCCATGAGTCACACACTGTTCGTGATCACGCAACACCGTTCCTTCACAGTGGGTGCATGAAGCGGAAAATCACTGATGTGACGCGCGCGAAGAACGGGCGTCCCGTGCACCACTGGCGGCGCGACGTCGTCGAGCTCGCCGCCCTGTTCACCGCCGTCGCGGTGGCCGACGCCGTGGCGAACCTGATCGGGCACGGCCCCGACGGGCCCCAGCTGCTCGTGGTCTCGGCGATCGTGCTGCTCGCCACCGCCGCCTTCCACACATGGTGGGCACGCCGCCACGGCCACGCTCCGCCGGCCGACGATACCGGCGCCCGGCCGAGTTCCGGGCGGTCCGAGGCGGAGGCGGCGTCCGGGGCCGTGCCCGAGGAGAGCGTGCTGTGGCGGCTGCGGACCACCGTGCGCGACGAGCCCGGCTCGCTGGCGGCGCTGTGCACCGCGCTCGCCAGCCACCGGGTGGACATCCTGAGCCTCCAGACGCACCCGCTGGGCCACGGCACGGTGGACGAGTTCCTGCTGCGCGCCCCCGGCACGCTCGGCGGCGCCGAGATCACCCGCGCGGTGTCCCTGTCCGGCGGCTCGGACACCTGGATCGAGCGGGCCGACACCCATGATCTGGTGGACGCCCCGACGCGGATCCTGAGCCTCGCCACCCGCACCGCCCTGGACGCGGCCGAGCTGCCGCTGGCCCTGCGCCAGCTGCTGGGCCGCTGCACCATCCGCCAGCTGCCCGCCGCCCCGGCCGGGCGCGCCGACGGCGGGGTGCCCGCGGAGGGGGTCCTGGAGGACACGGTGATGCGGCTGCGCGCTCCGGAGGGCGGAGTGATCAGCGTGGAGCGGCCGTATCTGCCGTTCACGCCGACCGAGTTCGCGCGGGCGCGGGCGCTGGTGGAGCTGGACACCCGGCTCGGTCCGCGGATCCCGCTCAGCCAGGACGTGCTGACGCTGCCGGAGGGCAACGACATCACGGTGCGCCGGGCCGACACCGGTGACCTCGTCGAGGCGCGGGAGATGCACGACCGCTGCTCGGCGCGCACCCTGTCGATGCGCTACCACGGCCCGGTGGGGGACGCCGACCGCTACCTCAACCACCTGCTCTCCCCGCGCTACGGCCGGACGCTCGCCGTGCGGACCACGTCGGGGCGGATCGTCGGGCTCGGCCACCTGCTGTGGGACGGTGACGAGACGGAGGTCGCGCTGCTGGTCGAGGACGAGTGGCAGCGGCGCGGTGTCGGCGGCGAACTGCTCGCCCGGCTGGTGGCGATGGCGGTCGAGGCGGGCTGCGAGAGCGTGTACGCGGTCACCCAGGCCTCCAACACGGGCATGGTCGCCGCGATGCGCGGCCTGGGCCTGCCCCTGGACTACCAGATCGAGGAGGGCACCCTGGTGATCACCGCCCGGCTGGAGAAGGCCGCGGTGCCCACCGGGCTCCCGGTCGGCGACTGACCGCTCCCACGCCTCGGTGAACGGCCCGGTGACACCGGGCCGTTCACGCGTTCACCCCAGGGCCTTGTCCAGGTCGGCCCACAGGTCGTCGACGTCCTCCAGGCCCACCGACAGGCGCAGCAGCCGGTCACTGACGCCGGCGCCCCGGCGGTCGTCGGCGTCCACGATGCGGTGGCTGATCGACGCCGGGTGCTGGATGAGGGAGTCGACGCTGCCGAGGCTCACCGCGGGGGTCACCAGCTCGACCGCGCCGATGACCGCGTGCGGGTCGCCGTGCACCTCGAAGGCGATCATCGCGCCGCCGATGCGCGGGTAGTGCACCCGGGCGACGCGCAGGTCGGCGGCGAGCCGGCGGGCCAGCTCGGCGGCGCTGTCGGACGCGGCCCGCACCCGGACCGGCAGGGTGGCGAGGCCGCGCAGCAGCAGATAGCCGGCCAGCGGGTGCAGCACGCCGCCGGTGGCGAACCTGACCTGCCGCAGCCGCCCGGCGAGCTCCTCGTCGCAGGCGACCACACCGGCCAGCACGTCGCCGTGGCCGCCGAGGTACTTGGTGGCGCTGTGCAGCACCAGCCGCGCACCCTGCTCGGCCGGACGTTGCAGCACCGGGGTGGCGAAGGTGTTGTCGGCCAGCAGCGGCACCGAGCCGCAGGCGTGCGCGACCGCCCGCAGATCCAGCTCGGCGAGGGTCGGGTTCGCCGGGGACTCCACGATCACCAGACCGGTGTCCGGGCGCAGCGCGTCGGCGATCCCGGCCGGGTCGGTGAAGGTGACCTCCGAGCCGAGCAGCCCGGCGGTGAGCAGATGGTCGCTGCACCCGTACAGCGGGCGGACGGCGACCACGTGCCGCAGGCCCATGGAGGCCCGCACCAGCAGCACCGCGCTCAGCGCGGCCATGCCGCTGGCGAAGGCCACGGCCGTCTCGGTGCCCTCCAGCCGGGCCAGGGCGGTCTCGAAGCGGGCGACGGTCGGGTTGCCGAGGCGGCCGTAGACGGGCGGGCCGTCCGGTTCCGCGCCGGTGGTGGCGAAGGCGTCGATACGAGCGGCTTCACCACGGCTGTCGGCCGACGGGTAGGTGGTCGACAGGTCGATCGGCGGGACGTGCAGGCCCTGGGCGGCGAGGTCGTCGCGGCCGGCGTGCACGGCCTCGGTGGCCAGTGCCCGGGGACGGGTGCGGGTGTGTGTGCGCGCTGTCTCCATGGACGGAGAGGGTGAACACCGACCGGGGACAGGTATGCGAAAGCCGTGTTACGTTCGGCCCATGGCCGAATCTGTCGTACTGGATCCGGTGGACCTCCATCTGCTGCGGCTGTTGCAGAACGACGCCCGGACCACCTACCGGGACCTCGCCGCCCAGGTCGGGGTCGCGCCGTCCACCTGCCTGGACCGGGTGACCCGGCTGCGCCGCGCGGGCGTGATCCTCGGGCATCAGCTGCGGCTGGATCCGGCCAAGTTGGGGCGCGGCCTCGAGGCACTGCTGTCGGTGCAGGTCAGACCGCACCGGCGGGAGCTGGTCGGGCCGTTCGTGGAGCGGATCCGGGCGCTGCCGGAGTCCCGGACGGTCTTCCATCTCACCGGCCCGGACGACTATCTCGTCCATGTCGCGGTCGCCGACATGACCGACCTGCAACGGCTGGTCCTGGACGAGTTCACGGCCCACCGGGAAGTAGCGCGAGTCGAGACTCGCTTGATTTTCCAGCAATGGGACTGCGGTCCGCTGCTGCCGCCCGTGCCCGCCCCGCCATTCGGCTGACGTCGCCCGGACCTTCGTACGAGGATGGGCGGTATGTCTGAGACCAAGAGCCCGCTGCCTCGCGAAGTCGCCGACGCCTACGTCGACGAGCTCATCGCCCTCGACCCGGTCACCGGTACCTTCCTCGGCGTCCCGGAGAGTTCGAGCCGGTTGCCCGACACCTCGCCCGCGGGACAGGAGGCGCGGGCGGAGCTGGCGCGCCGGACCCTGGCGCGGCTCGACGAGGCCGAGCGCCTGCCGGGCGCGGACAGCGACAGCGAGCGCCGCTGCGGCCGTCTGCTGCGGGAGCGGCTGACCGCCGAACTCGCCGTGCACGAGGCCGACGAGGGGCTGCGCGCGGTCGGCAACATGGCCACGCCGCCGCACCTGGTGCGCGATGTGTTCGCGGTGACGCCGGCCGACACCGAGGAGGACTGGGCGGCGATCGCGGAGCGGCTGCGGGCGGTGCCGGCCGCGCTGGCGGGCTACCGGGAGTCGCTGGCGCTCGGCCTGGACCGCAAGCTGTACGCGGGTCCGCGGACCACCGGCGTCTTCGTCGGGCAGCTCGACGAGTGGTCGGACTCCGACGGCTCGGGCCGCGGCTGGTTCGAGGACTTCGCCGCCGCCGGGCCCGAGGCGCTGCGCGCCGAGCTGGGCGAGGCGGCGCGGGCGGCGACGGCGGCCGTGGTCGAGCTGCGGGACTGGATGCGCGACGTGTACGCGCCGGCCGTCGAGGGCGCCCCCGACCCGGTGGGCCGCGAGCGCTACGCCCGCTGGTCGCGCTACTACAACGGCACCGACCTCGACCTCGACGAGGCCTACGCCTACGGCTGGTCGGAGTTCCACCGCATCCTCGGCGAGATGCGGCAGGCGGCGGAGAAGATCCTGCCGGGCGCGGCGACGCCGTGGGTGGCGCTCGCCCACCTCGACGAGCACGGCCGGCACATCGAGGGCGTCGAGGAGGTCCGGGACTGGCTCCAGGGCCTGATGGACCAGGCGATGGACGCGCTGGACGGCACCCACTTCGAGCTCGCCGAGCGGGTGCGGAAGGTGGAGGCGCGGATCGCCCCGCCCGGCGGCGCGCCCTCCCCGTACTACACGCCGCCGTCGGAGGACTTCTCCCGTCCGGGCCGCACCTGGCTGCCCACGGCGGGACTCAACCGGTTCCCGGTCTACGACCTGGTCTCCACCTGGTACCACGAGGGCGTGCCCGGCCATCACCTCCAGCTGGCGCAGTGGGTGCACGTCGCCGAGAACCTCTCCCGCTACCAGGCCTCCGTCGGCATGATCAGCGCCAACGCCGAGGGCTGGGCGCTGTACGCGGAGCGGCTGATGGACGAGCTGGGCTTCCTCACCGACGCGGAGGTGCGGCTCGGCTACCTGGACTCGCAGATGATGCGGGCGGCCCGGGTCATCGTCGACATCGGCATGCACCTGGAGCTGGAGATCCCGGCGGACTCCCCGTTCCACCCCGGCGAGCGGTGGACGCCGGAGCTGGCCGAGGAGTTCTTCGGCGCGCACAGCAGCCGTCCCGCGGACTACGTGTCCAGCGAGCTGACCCGGTACCTGACCATCCCGGGCCAGGCGATCGGCTACAAGCTGGGCGAGCGTGCCTGGCTCCTGGGCCGCGCCAAGGCCCGCGAACGCCACGGCGACGCCTTCGACCTCAAGGCCTGGCACATGGCGGCCCTCTCCCAGGGCTCCCTGGGCCTGGACGACCTGGTGGACGAACTGTCACAACTGTGAGCTGACAGCACGGACCAGCAAGGGGCTGGTCGCCGACCCAGGGCCGCACAGACCGACAGCACAGACCGACCGGCGGCCACTCCCCCACCCCCAGGGGCGCGGGGAACTGCGCGACCAGCCCCCACGACCCTCACCCGCCCGACGACCGCACCCACCCTCCACGGAAGGCGCGCTCGCCCGCCCGCCGGAGGCCTCAGCAGCCGCAGTCCTCCGAGTCCACCGGCGCCGTCAGCGGGTCCGCCGCACGCTGCTCGCCGCCCTGCCACGTCTCGAACGCGAAGCCCTCCCGCGCCCAGTACTCGAAGCCGCCCAGCATCTCCTTGACCCGGTAGCCGAGTTCGGCGAGGGCGAGGGCCGCACGGGTCGCGCCGTTGCAGCCGGGGCCCCAGCAGTACGTCACCACCGGCACCGACTTGTCGAGCAGTTGCTCGGCCTGTTCCGCGATGAGCGCGGTCGGCAGGTGCACCGCGCCGGGGATGTGTCCCTGGTCCCAGGCCGCGGTGGAGCGGGAGTCCAGCACGACGAAGCCCGGGTCGCCGTCGGCCGCGAGCGCGGCGGCGACGTCGGAGACATCGGCGTGGAAGACGAGGCTGTGGCGGAAGTAGGCGGCGGCCTCGGCGGGGGCGGCGGGAGCGACGCGCAGAACGGGGTTGGCGGCGGTGGTGGCGGTGGTCATCGCGGGGCCTTTCTCGTGGTGTCCGATGACCAGAAATCTACGGTCGCCGACCCGTCTCCAGAAGGCCCGATCCCCGGCCCGATGCTTGATCGACCGGGGATTCCCCTGCTATTCATCGGGCATGACCGCGTTTTCCCCGGACGCCACCGACTGGCGCATCCTCGACGTCCTCCAGCGGGAGGGCCGCGCCAGTTTCGCCGAGCTGGCGCGGGCCGTCTCCATGTCCCCGAGCGCCGTCACCGAGCGGGTGCGCCGGCTGGAGGAGGCGGGCGTCATCAAGGGGTACGCGGCCGTGGTGGACCCCGAGCGGCTGGGCCTGCCGATCCTCGCCTTCGTACGTCTCAGGTACCCGACCGGCAACTACAAGCCGTTCCACGACCTGGTCGACGCGACGCCGGAGATCCTGGAGGCGCACCACGTCACCGGCGACGACTGCTTCGTGATCAAGGTCGCCGCCCGCTCGATGCGGCACCTGGAGGAGGTGTCCGGGCGGATCGGGACGCTGGGCTCGGTGACGACGAGCGTCGTCTACTCCTCTCCGCTGCCCGGCCGCCCCGTCGCTCAGTGACCGCGCTGGCGCAGCACCGACCCGGATCTGCCCTTGACGACCTCCAGCTGGGCGTGGACGCGCCGCCGCAGATCGGCGACATGGCTGACGATGCCGACGCTGCGGTCGCGTTCGCGCAGTGAGTCGAGCACGTCCAGCACCTCGTCCAGCGTCTGGTCGTCCAGGCTGCCGAAGCCCTCGTCGATGAAGAGGGTGTCCAGGCGTACCCCGCCGGTCTCGTCGGTGACGACGTCCGCGAGGCCGAGGGCGAGCGCGAGGGAGGCGAAGAACGTCTCGCCGCCGGACAGCGTCGCCGTGTCCCGCTCGCGTCCGGTCCAGGCGTCGACGACATGCAGTCCGAGGCCGCTGCGGCCGCGTCCGGCCCGGTCGTCGGAGTGCACCAGGGTGTAGCGGCCGGACGACATCCGCTGGAGCCGTACGGTCGCGGCGGCGGCGACCTGCTCCAGGCGGGCGGCCAGGACGTAGGCCTCCAGGCGCATCCGTCGTTCGTTGTCCGCCGAGGTGCCGGCGGCGAGGGAGGCCAGCCGGGCGACCCGGTCGTACTCCTCGCGCAGCGGCGCCAGCCGTCGTGCGCCGGTGGTGGCGCGGGCGGAGAGCCGGTCGAGTTCCGCGCAGCGGCGGGCGGCGGCGTCCCGCGCGGAGGCGGCCTCGCGCACCCGGCGCTCCGCGGCGGCGGCGGCCCGTTCGGCGGCGGCGGGATCGGCCGGGGGCCGGGCGGCGGCGGCCGTGGTGTCGGCCTCGGCGAGCACCGCGCGGACGGCGGCCTCCTCGGTCTGCCAGTCGTCGAGCCGGCGTTGCAGCTCGCGGTGGGCGGCGTCGTCGAGGAGGGCGGCGGCCGCGTCCTGCGGGGTGTCGAAGCCGGCCCGGAAGGCGGCGTCGGCGAGCCGGGCGTCGGCGTCCTTGAGGCGCTGCGCGGTGTCCTCGGCGGCGCGCGCGGCCTCGGCGGCCTCGGTGAGCCGGGCGGCCCACCGCTCCAGTTGCGCGGCCCGCGCGGCCACGCTGTCCGCCGCGCCCCGCGCCTGCGCCAGCTCCTCCTCCAGGGCGGTGCGTTCGCTGTCCAGCCGCTCCCGGTGGCCCACCCGGGCGGCGGTGCGTACGGCGGCCTGCTGCCGGGCGGCGGTGCGCCGCTCGTGCTCCTGCTCGGCGCGGCGCAGCTCCTCGTGGCCGGCGTGCAGTACGGAGGCGGCCTCGCGCGCCTGGGCGAACCCGCGTTCCGCTTCCTCGACCTCGTCGGCCAGTCGCGCGGTCGGCAGGTCGCCGGCCTCGGCGGTGGCGGCGGCCAGCGACTCCCGTACGGCGCCCAGGCGGCGTTCGTCCTCGGCGCGCTGCTCGTCGGCGCGCTGGTAGGCGGCGAGGGCGTTCCCCTCCGCCTCGCGGTCGACGTGTCCGGCGATCTTGCGCGCGGGGGCGGGATGGTCGGTGGCGCCGCAGACGGCGCAGGGTTCGCCGTCGGCGAGGTTCGCGGCGAGTTCGGCGGCGATGCCGTCGAGGCGCTGTTCCTTGAGGTCGAGCCAGTGCGCGCGGGCCTCGGCGGCCCGTTCCGCGGAGGCGAGGGCCCGCTGCCGGCCGGCGTCCGCGTCCTCGGCGAGCCGGTCGCGGCGGCGGGCGGCGTCGAGGCGCCGCCGGGCGAGGTCGCGGCGCTCGGCGAGCTGGTCGGCCCGCCCGGCGGCCTCCTGCGCGGACTCGATCCGGGACCGCAGGTCCGCGCGGGCCGTCTCCCACCCGGCGAGCCAGCTCTCGGCGTCCTCCAGCAGCTCCTCGTCGGCGCGCTCCTGGCGGTCGAGGTCGGCGCGCTCGGCGACGAGGTCGGCGAGCCGGCGCTCGGCGCGGCGGGCGGACTCCAGACCGCCCAGTTCCTCGGCGGCCCGGCGGGCGTCGGCCGCGAGTCCGGCGGCCCCGGCGTCGGCGTACCGCTCGGGCAGCTGTCCGCGCGCGTGGGCCTCGGCGGCGGCCGCGCGCCGGTGCTCGGCCTCGGCGGCCTCGCGCAGTTCGAGGGCGGGCGCGACCGCCTCGGCCTTGCGGGCGCGCTCCATCCGGGTCTGTGCCTCCCGGTGGGCGCCGGCCCGCTCCTCCAGCCGCAGCGCCCGCTGCCGCGCCTCGGTGAACCGCCGTTGGAGCCGGGCCAGTTCGCGTACGTCGTCCAGGGCGCGGTCGGCGGCGGCCCGCGCGGACTCGGCGGCGGTGAGGCGACAGCCGGCGACGGTCAGCTGTTCGCGGGCGGTGCTGCGGGCGACGGCGGCGGCGCTCAGCACGGCGTCGGCGAGGCCGGGGTCGCCGGGGGCCAGCTCGGGCAGCTCCATGGCGTCGCCGGCGGCCTGCTGCATGCGGTGGGCGTCGGCGAGCAGGGCGGTGTCGCCGTCGCGGACGTCGGTCTCGGTGGCGCGGCGGCGCTCGGCGAGCCGCTTCTCGACCTCGGCGAAGCGCTGGGTGTCGAAGAGCCGGCCGAGCAGCCGGCCGCGGGCCTCGGCGTCGGCGCGCAGGAAGCGCGCGAAGTCGCCCTGCGGCAGCAGCACCACCTGGCAGAACTGTTCCCGGCTCATGCCGAGCAGCTGGGTGATCTCCTCGCCGATCTCCTGGTGGGAGCGGCTGAGGTCCTTCCAGCCGCCGACCGCGGTGTCGTACTCGCGCAGCCAGGTCTGGGCCTTGTCGAGGGTGGTGCCGGTGCCGCGCTTCTTGGGGCGTTCCCAGGGCGGCTGCCGGGTGATCTCCAGGCGGCGTCCGGCGACGGTCAGTTCCAGCGTCACCGAGGTGCGGGTGCCGGGTGCGGCGTGGTCGCTGCGCAGGCCGGTGCCCTGACCGCTCTGCCGGGCGCCGGGCACCGATCCGTACAGCGCGTAGCTCACCGCGTCCAGGACGGAGGTCTTGCCCGCGCCGGTCGGGCCGTGCAGCAGGAACAGTCCGGCCGCGGAGAGCGCGTCGAAGTCGACGCTCTGGGAGCCGCCGAAGGGCCCGAAGGCGGTGATGTCGAGCCGGTGCAGCCTCATCGGGCGACCTCCCGCACGGTCCGGTCCGCGCGGACGGTGTCGAAGGCCTCGCTCAGCACTGCCTTCTCCCGGTCGTCGGGTCCGGCACCACGCACATGGGCGACGAAGTCCTCGGCGATCTGCTGGTCGGTGCGGCCGGCGAGGCGGCGGGCGTAGCTCACCTCCGGGTCGTCCGGGGCTCGCTCGGGGTCGAAGACGAGGCTGAGGGTGTGCGGGAAGCGCTCGGTGAGGCGTGCCATGGGTTCGGCCGGGCGGACCGGGTCGGTGAGGGTGGCCTCGACCCAGGCGTCCTCGTGCCGGGCGAGGTCCGGGTCGGCGAGCAGGTCGTCCAGGGTGCCCCGGAGCCGGGCGAGCGCGCGCGGCACCGGGCAGTCGAGGCGTTCGGCGGTGACCGCGCCGTCGGCGTCGAGGTCGATCAGCCACATGCTCTTGCGGTGCCCGGCCTCCGAGAAGGAGTACGGCAGCGGGGAGCCGGAGTAGCGCACGCGCTCGGTGATGGTCTGGCAGCCGTGCAGATGGCCCAGGGCCGTGTAGTCGACGCCGTCGAAGACGCCGGCCGGGACGGCGGCCACTCCGCCGACGGTGATGTCCCGTTCGCTGTCGCTGGCCTCGCCGCCGGTGACGAAGGCGTGGGCGAGGACGACGGACCGGGTGCCCGGCGGACGGCCGGCGAGGTCGGCGCGGACCCGGTCCATGGCGGCGGCCAGCACGGCCTCGTGTCCGGGCCGGTCGACGGCGAACTCGTCCTTGACGAGGGCGGGTTCGAGGTACGGCAGCCCGTAGAAGGCGACCTCGCCGTGCTCGTCGCGCAGGACGACCGGGGTGCCGCACGCCGCCGGGTCGGTGCGCAGATGGATGCCGGCGCGCCCGATCAGTCCGGCGCCCACGCCGAGGCGGCGGGCCGAGTCGTGGTTGCCGGAGATCATCACGGTGGGCACGCCGAGGTCGGCCAGCCGGTGCAGGGCGTCGTCGAACAGCTCGACCGCGGCGAGCGGCGGCACCGCGCGGTCGTACACGTCCCCCGACACGACCACCGCGTCCACGCCGCGCTCGCGCACGGTGGTGACGAGATGGCCGATGAACCCGGCCTGGGCGCCGAGCATGTTCACCCGGTGGAACGCCCGGCCGAGGTGCCAGTCGGAGGTGTGCAGCAGTCGCATGATCCCCGAGACTAACGGCCGGGTCCGACATCACGGCCGGTTACTCCTGTATCGCCCGTCATGACCGCAGGCATATAGGAACGTTGGGAACTTTTGCCCCTTTTGTCCGTCGGGCAGATCACGCGTCCCCGTACGCCTCCCCGCCCAGTTCGAACCCGGCGGTCCCCGCGGTGGCGTCCGCGAGCCAGGCGCGGAAGGCGGCCACGTCGGCGTCCGGCAGGCCGATCTCGATGGTGACCGCCTCCCCGTAGCGCACGTCGCGCACCTCGCGGCCGGTGGCGCGCAGATCGTTCTGCACTTTGCCCGCGCGCTGGTGGTCGACGGTCACCGTGGCCACCCGGAAGCGCCGCCGGGTGATCGTGCCGAGCGCGTCCAGGGCCTCGCCGACCGCTCCGCCGTAGGCCCGGATCAGCCCGCCCGCGCCGAGCTTGACGCCGCCGTAGTAGCGGGTGACGACGGCGACGACGTACCGCATGTCGCGGCGCAGCAGCATCTGGAGCATGGGAACGCCGGCGGTGCCGCCGGGTTCGCCGTCGTCGCTGGCCTTCTGGACCGAGGCGTCGGCGCCGATCACATAGGCCCAGCAGTTGTGGCTGGCGTCGGCGTGCTCCTTGCGCACGGCGGCGACGAAGTCCTGGGCCTCGCGCTCGGTGGCCGCCGGTGCGAGGGCGCACAGGAAGCGGGAGCGGTTGACCTCGGTCTCGTGCACGCCCGCGCGGGCCACCGTGCGGTACTCGTCCTGCATCGGGCCAGCCTATGCGGCGGCTACTTCTTCTTCCCCCTCGGTACGGTCACCCAGGTCAGCAGCGCGGTGCCCGCGCGCAGGGCCCGCCAGTCCGGGCCGTGCCAGGCGAGGACGGCGAGCGCCGAGGTCGGGAACTTGGCGCGGACCCGCTCCAGGGTGTCGTCCAGGCCGTCCCCGGCGAGCGTCAGGATCAGCTCCTCCAGGCCGGGATTGTGTCCGGTGACGAGCAGGATCCGTACCTCGGGCGGTGTCTCGTGCACCACGGCGAGCAGCTCGGGCGCGTCGGCCGCGTACAGCCGCGGGTCGTGCCGGACGGGCGGCGGGGTGCCCCACTGCCCGGACACCAGCTCCCAGGTCTGCCGGGCGCGCAGGGCGGTGGAGCACAGGGCGAGGTCCGGCAGGCAGTCGGCCACCGCCAGGGCCTGCCCGGCGGCGGGGGCGTCGCGGCGGCCACGCGGGGCGAGCGGCCGCTCGTGGTCGGGGACGCCGGGCGGCCAGGCGGATTTGGCGTGCCGCAGCACGACCAGGCGGTGCAGCGGCCCGACCGCCGCGCGGGTGATCATGTCGGGGCCCCGATGTCGATGGCGAGGTCGAGCCCGAGGAGCCGGTCGGCGTAGACGTACGTCTCGAAGCGGGCGCCGTCCGGCAGCTCCGGCTCGCCCGCGACCCACCGCAGTACGCCCAGCACACCGGGTACGTCCAGGTCGTCCTCCCAGGCGGCGCGGAGCCGTCCGCGCACCTCCTCGGGGACCGGCCGGGAGGGCTGCCGCGCCCATCCGGCGACGGCCCGCCGCCAGCCGGCCAGCGTCTCGCCCGCCGCGGCCAGGGCGTCCGCGTCCAGCACGGCCGGCTCGTGTCTGCGCCGGGACAGCAGGGCCAGCCGTACCGCGGCCGGGTCGGCGTCGGGCGCCACGGTGTCCGGCTCGACCGCGGCCACGTCCACCCGCACCCCGTCCGGCGCGGCGCCGTCCGCCGCGGCCACATGGAGCACCCGCCGCTCCCCGAGCCCCGGCCCCGCCTCCCGGCGGTCCTCGAACGGCCGGACGCCGAGCGCGGCGGAGGCCGCCCGCAGCTCGTCGCGCTGCCGTTCGGCGGACAGCAGGCCCCAGACCGGCGTCCCGGCGAGCTCCAGGGCCCGGACCAGGACATCGGCGACCAGCAGCACACGCAGGGCGGTGGTGTCGAGGCCCGGCGCGTGCGCCTCGACACGGGTGAGACCGCGGCGGGCGGGGGCCGCCTCGACGGGGTCTCCGGTTCGGGCGTCGATGATGCGCAGCACGTCTGCGAGCCTAGGCCCGGCCCCGGTCTCGCGCAGGTGTGCGGGGCGGGAATCTTCACCCGCCGTCGGCCGTTGTGCTGCTCACGGGCGGGAAGAGGGACTTTCCCGCCCTGACGCAGACGGCGAATACGGCGAGAACAAGGCCATCGAGGCCCGGGAGGCCCCACGGTGTACGGCGACGCAGCGACGATCCGCAAGATCCTCACCGAGAGCGGCGACACCTGGGCCGTGGTGGGCCTGTCGTCGAACGAGCGGCGCGCGGCCTACGGCGTCGCCCGGGTCCTCCAGCGCTTCGGCAAGCGGATCGTGCCGGTCCACCCCAAGGCGGAGACCGTCCACGGCGAGCAGGGGTACGCCTCGCTCGCCGACATCCCCTTCCCCGTGGACGTGGTCGACGTCTTCGTCAACAGCGACCTCGCCGGGGCCGTCGCCGACGAGGCGGTCGCGAAGGGCGCTAAGGCGGTCTGGTTCCAGCTGGACGTCGTCGACGAGGAGGCCTACGCCCGCACCCGCGCCGCCGGCCTCGACATGGTCATGGACCGGTGCCCGGCGATCGAGATCCCGCAGCTCGGCTAGGCCTCGGCCAGGCAGGCCGGGGAGGGCCGCCATAATGCTCGGATGTCCTCCGCCTCCCCCCACTCCAACTCCCCTGCCCCGCAGGGCTTTCCGGTCGTCATCGTCGGCGCCGGGCCCGCCGGGCTCACCCTCGCCAACATCCTGCGGGCCGCGTCCGTCGACTGCGTGGTGCTGGAGGTGGAGAGCAGGGAGTTCATCGAACGGCGGCCCCGCGCCGGGGTCCTGGAGGAATGGGCGGTGCGCGGCCTGGAGCGGCACGGCCTGGCCGGGAACCTGCTGGCGCGGGCGCAGCGGCACACGCAGTGCGAGTTCCGCTTCGGCGGGGAGCGCCACCGGCTGTCGTACACCGAACTGACGGGTCATCATCACTTCGTCTATCCGCAGCCGTTGCTGGTGACCGACCTCGTGCGCGAGTACGCCGACGTGCGCGGCGGCGACATCCGGTTCGGAGTGCGCGACGTCCGGCTGCACGACCTGGACACCGACCGCCCCTCGGTGTCCTACCGCTGCCCGGAGTCCGGCCGCCGGCAGCTGATCCGCTGCGCGTTCGTGGCGGGCTGCGACGGCGCGCGCGGGGTGACCCGCGCCGCGCTGCCGCGGGCCCGGACCGCCCGGCACGACTACGGCGTCGGCTGGCTGGCGCTGCTCGCCGAGGCGCCGCCGTCCTCCGACTGCGTGGTGTTCGGCGTCCACCCCGACGGCTTCGCCGGGCACATGGCCCGCAGCCCCGAGGTCACCCGCTACTACCTCCAGTGCCCGCCCGGCGACGACCCGGCGAACTGGCCGCACGAGCGGGTCTGGTCCGAGCTGCGGCGCAGGCTGCACGCGGCGGACGCGGCGCCGCTGGCCGAGGGCCGGCTGATCGAGAAGCGGGTGCTGGACCTGCACAACCACGTCGTGGAGCCGATGGCGTACGGGCGGCTCTTCCTGGCCGGTGACGCGGCGCATCTGACCGCGCCGATCGCCGCGAAGGGCATGAACCTCGCCCTGCACGACGCCTTCCTGCTCGGCGACGCGCTGGTGGCGTACCTGGGCCGGGGCGACGGCGACGGGCTGGCCGGCTACTCGGCGGCCTGCCTGGGGCGGGTGTGGGACTACCAGGAGTTCTCGCAGTGGCTGTCCGAGGTGTACCACGGGGCCGCCTCGGGCGATCCGTACCGCGCGGGCACCACGCTCGCCCGGCTGCGCCGGCTGTTCTCATCGCCCGGCGCGGCGACCGCGTTCGCCGAGCAGTACCTCGGCAAGACCGCGCTCTCCGCCTGGTAGCGGCCCGCGGCCGAGGCGCTGCTGCGCAGCATGCGCAGTTAATAGGTGCATGCGTGCGCTCATACGCACATAATGGCCGAGGGAGCGCATCCGCCTCCGCCGCGCGCACCGCCGAGGAGAGCCCCGTGAACGACCGCCACGACCAGGCCCCCGGACACGACCACCCGCACCGACAGGCGCACGCACACCCGCACGACCACGGCGACGCACTCCGCCGCGGCGAGGCACCGGGCCACGGCGACGGACCGAGCCACGGCCATGACCGCGATCACCGCCATGGTCATGGTCACGGTCACGGGCACGGCCACAATCACGGTCACGGCCACGCGCACGGCCGCCGCCCCGGTCTCCGGCACCGCCTCGGCCACCTCCTCACCCCGCACTCCCACGACACCGCCGACAAGGTCGACCCCGCGCTGGAGTCGTCCGCTCGAGGTCTGCGCGCCCTGTGGGTCTCGTTGGCGGTGCTGGGGGCGACGGCACTGGCGCAGGCGGTGGTCGTGGCGGTCTCGGGGTCGGTCGCGCTGCTCGGCGACACGGTGCACAACACCGCGGACGCGCTCACCGCCGTACCGCTCGGCATCGCGTTCCTGCTCGGCCGTCGCGCGGCCACCCGGCGCTTCACCTACGGCTACGGCCGTGCCGAGGACCTCGCGGGCATCGCGATCGTGCTGACCATCGCCGCGTCCGCGGCCTTCGCCGGCTGGGCGGCGGTCGACCGGCTGCTGGATCCGCGGCCGGTGGCACATGTCCCGGCGGTGGCCGTGGCCGCGCTGGTCGGCTTCGCGGGCAACGAGTGGGTGGCCCGGTACCGGATCCGGGTGGGCCGTGAGATCGGCTCGGCCGCGCTGGTCGCCGACGGTCTGCACGCCCGGACCGACGGGTTCACCTCACTGGCGGTGCTGCTGGGCGCCGGCGGGTCGGCGCTGGGCTGGCAGGCGGCCGACCCGGTCGTCGGGCTGGCGATCACCGCGGCGATCGTGCTGGTGCTGCGGGACGCGGCGCGCGAGGTGTTCCGCCGGGTGATGGACGCCGTCGACCCGGCGCTGGTCGACCGGGCCGAGCGGGCGCTGCGCGAGGTGCCGGGGGTGCGCGGGGTGGGTGAGCTGAGGCTGCGCTGGATCGGGCACCGGCTGCGGGCCGAGGTGGCGGTGGTGGTGGACGGCGAGGTGACGGTGCGCCGTGCGCACGCGATCGCGGTCGACGCGGAGCACGCGCTGCTGCACGCGGTCCCGCGCCTCACCGCCGCCCTGGTGCACGCCGATCCGGCGCCCGTACCGGGTGAGACCGACCCGCACCTCGCACTGGCCCACCACACCGCGACCTGACCCCGGAGAGGGACGGAAGGGCTCAGCCCGGCAGGCCCAGCCCTTCGAGCACCACCGCGCCCGGCAGTTCCGCGAACGCCTTGCCGGGCACCAGGAGCTTGCCGCGTCGCCGGCCGCTGCCGACCAGGACGTAGGGCAGGTCGACGACGGCCGCGTCCACCAGCACCGGCCAGCTGCCGGGCAGGCCGATCGGCGTGATGCCGCCGTACTCCATGCCGGTCTCCCCGGTCGCGGTGTCCATCGGCGCGAACGAGGCCTTGCGGGCGCCGAGATGGCGGCGCACGACACCGTTGACGTCGACGCGGGTGGTGGACAGCACCACGCACGCGGCGAGCGTGCTCTCGCCGCCGCGCTTGCCGGCCACGACCACGCAGTTCGCCGACCGCTCCAGCAGGTCCTGGCCGTAGTGCTGCACGAAGACGGAGGTGTCCGCCCACAGCGGGTCGGTGTCGACGTACAGGATCTGCTCGGCGGGGACCGCGCCGCGCCATGCGCGGACGGCGTCGGCGACCGGGCGGGTCAGCTCGTCGAGGCGGTCGGGGGCGGGGGTGGCCTGGTCGAAGTCTCCGATGGGTGCACGCATGGCCGCACGGTAACAGCCGTGCCACGGCGGCCGTTCGGACGTCTCAGCCGACGGGAGGGACCGAGACGGCGAGCACCAGTTCCGTCGGGACGTCGCCGTCGTTGCCGTAGGTGTGCGGCGCGCCGGCCGCGAAGGAGGCACTGGCTCCGGCCGGCACGCGGTACTCGGTGCCGTCGACGGTGAGGGTCAGTTCGCCGGCCGTGACGTGGATGAGTTCGACGGTGCCCGCGGGGTGCGGGTCGGAAGAGCTGGACTCGCCCGGCATCAGCCGCCAGTCCCACAGTTCCAGCGGGCCGGGGGCCTCGGTGCCGGCCAGGAGGCGGCTGTAGCTGCCCTTGTCGGTGTGCCACAGCCGGACGGCCTGGTCGGCGGGGACGATGCGGACCTTGGGGCCCTGTTCGTAGTCGAGCAGGGTGGTGATGCTGATGCCGAGCGCGTCGCCGATCTTCACGACGGTGCCGAGGCTGGGGTTGGTGCGGGCCTGCTCGATCTGGATCAGCATGCCGCGGCTGACGCCGGCCCGGGCGGCGAGCGTGTCCAGGGTGAAGCCCCGCTCCGCGCGCCAGCGTTTGACGTTGCGGGCCAGGGACTGGGTCAGCAGGTCGAGGTCCGACACGTTCCGTCCAAAGTCTCGTCCAATATCTTGGATGGCATAGTTCACTTCACTGCACTACGGTGGGGTGCACTCGATCGTCCACCGAACTGTACTGCGAGGCGTCCCGTGACAGCACTCTTCGCCCTGGCCACCAGCCTGCTGTGGGGCCTGGCCGACTTCGGCGGCGGGCTGCTGACCCGGCGCACCCCCGCGCTCACCGTGGTCGTGCTCTCGCAGACGATCGCGGTCGTGGTGCTCGGCGCGATCGTGGTGGCGACCGGCGGCTGGAGCGAGGCCGGCCCGCAGCTGTGGTTCGCGGTGGGCGCCGGACTGGTGGGCCCGGTGGCCATGCTCGCCTTCTACAAGGCGCTCGCCCTCGGCCCGATGGGCGTCGTCTCACCGCTGGGTTCGCTGGGCGTCGCGGTGCCGGTGGGCGTGGGGCTCGTCCTGGGCGAACGGCCCGGGCTGCTCCAGTTCGCTGGGATCGTGGTGGCGGTGGCGGGCGTGGTGCTCGCGGGCGGGCCGCAGGCGAAGGGTGCCGCGGTGCAGCGGCAGGCGGTCCTGCTCACCCTGCTCGCGGCGTTCGGCTTCGGCGCGGTGATGGCCCTGATCGCCGAGGCCTCGACCACGCTCACCGGTCTGTTCCTCGCCCTGTTCGTGCAGCGCGTCACCAACGTCGTCGCGGGCGGCACGGCGTTGTACGTCTCCGTGCGGCGCGGCTCCCCCGCGCTGCCCGAGGGCGGCCTGACCTGGCGTGCGCTGCCCGCGCTCGCCTTCGTGGGGCTCGCCGACGTGGCCGCCAACGGCACCTACTCGATCGCCGCCCAGCACGGCCCGGTCACCGTGGCCGCCGTGCTCGCCTCGCTCTACCCGGTGGTGACCGCCCTGGCCGCGCGCGGCCTCCTCGGGGAACGGCTGCGCGGGATCCAGGCGGCGGGCGCCGGCCTGGCCCTAGCGGGCACGCTGCTGCTGGCCACCGGCTGACTCAGGACTCCCGGACCCCGTCCAGCTCCGCGACCCCGCTGAACTCCGCGGCCCCGTCGAGCTCCGCGGCCCCGTCGAGCTCCGCGGCCCCGTCCAGCTCGGCGGCCCCGTCCAGCTCGGCGGCTCCGTCCAGCTCCGCGAGCCGGGCCACCGCCTCCTCGTCCAGCCCCGACAGCTTCAGCAGCTGATCCGAGGTCACACCCTCCGGTATCGGCACCGGCGCCGGGGTGCGCAGCGGCGGCTGCCAGCCCTCGGCGGGCGTCCAGCGCCGTACGACCTTGGCGGGCGCCCCCGCCGCCACGGCGTGGTCGGGCACCGTGCCGCGCACCACCGCACCGGCCGCGACCACCACGTTCCGCCCGATCCGCGCCCCCGGCAGGATCACCGCGCCGGTGCCGATCCAGCAGCCGGGGCCGATCTCCACCGGCTCCATGCGGGGCCACTGCTTGCCGATGGGCTCGTGCGGGTCGTCGTAGGAGTGGTTGGTGGAGGTGACGTAGACGTACGGGCCGAAGTAGCAGTCGCTGCCGATGGTGACCGTGGTGTCCGCGATGACGTGGCTGCCGCGGCCCAGGACCACACCGTCGCCGATGCGCAGGATCGGCTCGGGGCCGAGGTCGAGGTCGGGCATCAGACCGGCGGTCAGGGTGACCTGTTCGCCGACGATGCAGTGGGCGCCGAGGTGGATCCAGGGTTCGCCGAACACCGTGCCGAGCGGGAAGGCGAGCCGGGTGCCGGTGCCCAGCGCGCCGAAGCGGAACCGTCCGGGGTGGTCGGCGGTGACCGAACCCGTGCGCTGCACCCAGGCCCAGCCCGCGTGCACCGCGCGCTGCGCCAGGCTGCGACGCCATGATGAGAACGTGTTCTTGGGCTTCGGCACCCGCTCACCGTACTCAGGGCCGGTGGCGGGGACGGTGCCGGAGGCCTGTGATCTTCGCCCCACCGGGTGGCGTACGGTGCGGGGGTAATCGAGGACGAGGAGGCTTTCGATGGCTCACCAGGCGCTGATCACGGGTATCGGCGGCAGACGACCGGCGGTGGACGCGGAGGCGTTCGTGGCGCCGACGGCCGCGGTGATCGGGGACGTGACGCTGGGGGCGGGCGCGAGCGTCTGGTACGGGGCGGTGCTGCGGGGTGACGTCGAGCGGATCTCGGTGGGCGCGAGCAGCAACGTGCAGGACAACTGCACGCTGCACGCCGACCCCGGGTTCGCCGTCAGCGTCGGCGAGCGGGTCTCCATCGGGCACAACGCCGTGGTGCACGGTGCGACCGTCGAGGACGACTGCCTGATCGGCATGGGCGCGACCGTCCTCAACGGAGCGGTGATCGGCGCGGGCTCCCTGGTCGCCGCGCAGGCGCTGGTGCCGCAGGGCATGCGGGTGCCCCCGGGCTCGCTGGTCGCGGGGGTGCCGGCGAAGGTCCGCCGGGAGCTGACCGCCGAGGAGCGCGAGGGCATCACGCTCAACGGCACGATGTACGCGGAGCTGGCGAAGGCGCACCGCGAGGTGCACGACTGAGGGCCGTGCGACCGGCCCTCGGGCTCAGTCGGTGGTGGCCGGGACCGGCTCGGGCTCGGCCACCGGCTGCTGCGCCGTCGCCTTGGCCGCCTTGCGCTTGATGATCAGCATGGAGGCCAGACCGACGCAGACGGCCAGGACCAGGCCGACCCACGAGAACCGCTTGAGCCAGGCCTCGGCGACCACGCCGACATAGTAGATGACCGCGGTGGTGCCGCCGGCCCAGACGATGCCGCCGAGGACGTTGGCGATCAGGAACTTCCAGTACGGCATGCGCAGCACGCCCGCGAGGGGGCCGGCGAAGATGCGCAGCAGGGCGATGAAGCGGCCGAAGAAGACGGCCCACATGCCCCACTTCTCGAAGGAGCGCTCGGCGGTGGCGATGTGCCCCTCGCTGAAGTGCCTCGGGAACTTGTTGCCGAGCCAGGCGAGCAGCGGGCGTCCGCCCTTGCGGCCGATGGCGTAGCCGATCGAGTCGCCGATGATCGCGCCGGCGGTGGCGCAGGCGCCGAGGATCACCGGGTCGATGTCGCCGTGCTGCGAGGCGAGCAGGGCGGAGGAGACGAGGATGATCTCGCCCGGCAGCGGAATGCCCAGGCTCTCCAGACCGATGACCACGCCCACCAGCGCGTAGATGCTGACCGCGGGTACGGTCTCGAGCCACTCCTGGACGTGCACCGCCGCTCCTCCCGATGTAACCGACGTAGACGGCAGGCGCCCGGGCCGGGCGCGTGCCGGTGCAGCCTACCGGGTCACCGTGACACCGGGCAGCGGACGCCGTCCCGGCGGACGGTCCGGCGCCGAGGCTCGTTCGTCGAGCGGGCGGAAGCGGTCCGGGCGGCGATCCCGGCGCCCGCCCGGGAGCGGGCGGTGACGGCGTGCCGCATACGACGGTGACGGCATCACTCATCGGACGGTGACGGCGTGCCGCATACGACGGTGACGGCATCACTCATCGGACGGTGACGGCGTGCCGCGTCCGGCGGTGACGTCGCCGCGTCCGGAGCGGGCCCGCCCTCTCCACAGCGCGTTCCCACCCCGCTCCGAGCGGGTTCCCATCCCGGTTCCCCAGCATGGGCCGCATGAGCGCCCCCCACTCCCCCGTACGCAAGGCGGTCGTGCCGGCCGCCGGTCTCGGCACCCGTTTCCTGCCCGCGACGAAGGCGACCCCGAAGGAGATGCTCCCGGTCGTCGACAAACCCGCCATCCAGTACGTCGTGGAGGAGGCCGCGGCGGCCGGCCTCGACGACATACTGATGGTCACGGGGCGGCACAAGCGGGCCATCGAGGACCACTTCGACCACGCCGTCGAACTGGAGCGGGCGCTCGCCGCCAAGGGCGACACCGTACGGCTGGACGCGGTGCGCGATCCCGCGCGGCTGGCGAACATCCACCACATCCGGCAGGGCGAGCCGCTGGGCCTCGGCCACGCGGTGCTGTGCGCCCGCCGGCACGTCGGCGACCAGCCGTTCGCCGTGCTGCTCGGCGACGATCTGATCGACCCGCGCGAGTCCCTGCTCGCGGAGATGCTCCGGGTGCGCGACCGGTACGCCGGGAGCGTGGTCGCGCTGATGGAGGTGCCCGAGGAGCAGATCCACCGCTACGGCTGCGCGGCCGTGGCGCCGACCGGGCAGGACGGCGTGGTGCGGGTCACCGGCCTGGTGGAGAAGCCGGACCGGCGGGACGCGCCGAGCCGTTACGCGGTCATCGGCCGCTATGTCCTCGACCCCGCGGTCTTCCCGGTGCTGGAGCGCGTCCGGCCCGGCCGGGGCGGCGAGATCCAGCTGACCGACGCGCTCCAGGAGCTGGCCGCGGGCGGCACGGTGCACGGGGTGGTCTTCACCGGGGCCCGCTACGACACCGGCGACCGAGCGGAGTATCTGCGCACGGTGGTGCGGCTGGCCAGCGAGCGACCCGATCTCGGCCCGGAGTTCGTCGCCTGGCTGCGGGAGTTCGTCGCCGGGCTCGACGGTGCGGCGGAGCCGGTCCGCGTTGCCGGCCGCCGCGTGCGGGCCGGCCGCCGCCTGAGCGCACCGGCGTACGCCGAGGGCCCCGGCAGGACGGCCGGGGCCTGAAGGCCGTACCGCTCAGCCGTTGGGGCGCAGGGTCCAGACGACGGTCATCTCGCTGGTGACGGCGCCGTCCTCGCGCTGGATCGCCACGCTCACCGGGAACTCCGGGCGCTTGCCCTCGTCGAGCTCGGCGACGACGTCGGCGATGGGCCGGCCGAGGGTCGCGGTGGCGGTCACCGGGCCCAGGGCGATCTTCTTGAAGGCGATGTCGGCGTGGACGGGCAGCGGCACGGCACGCGAGAGCTGATCCCCGAAGGCGGCCAGGACGATCGCGCCGCTGGCCGACTCACCGAGGGTGAACATGGCCCCGGCGTGCGGACCGCCGACGTGGTTGCGGTACTCGCTCTGGTCCGGGAGGGCCAGCACGGCCTTCTCCGGAGTGGTCTCCAGGTACTCCAGGTTCAGGGTCCGAACCATCGGCACCGTGGCGGCGAGCAACTCGCCGATCGACATCTGGTCTGCGCTCATGACTTGATGTTACCCACGAGTAGCCTCGACTGGCCAGAGAAGGGCGGTGACGGGCCGGTCCCGAAGTCCGGCCGGTCCCGAAGTCCGGCCGGTCCCGAAGTCCCCGGAACGCGCACGGATTCGCTACGGCCCTGACGAAGGCCGGTGACCGAATCGTGTCGTGGACACCACTAGTGTTACGGCTCATGTGGCCAGGACAGCAGCAGCCCGGGGGCGAGCAGAACCCGCAGGGGCAGAACAACCCGTATCAGCAGCCGGGGTACCAGCTGCCGAATCCTTACCAGCAGCCGGGCTACCAGCAGCCCAACCCCTTTGGGCAGCAGCCGCAGCAGCCGCAGTGGCACACCCCCGCCCCTGCGGGCGCCCCGCAGCCGCCCACGGACGGCGGCGGTGGCGGCGGCAACCGGACCAAGCTGGTCGCGATCGTGGCGGCGACCGCCGTGGTGATCGCCGCCGGAGTGACCGGATTCCTGGTCCTGGGCGGCGACAAGGACGACAAGGCCGAGGGCGGGTCCAAGAACACGTCCAGCCAGGCGCCCAGCAAGTCCGCCGAGCCCACCGCCACGTCCTCCGGGACCGACGACAATCCGCGCGACGATGAGGCGGAGAAGCCGACCATCGCCGGATGGAAGGTCGTCGTCAACCCGAAGTGGGGCGTGGCCTTCGACGTGCCGGCCGACTGGGAGGTGCAGGACCCGGGCCTGATGATCGCCTTCGAGGAGGAGAACTCCGACGAGCTCAAGCCGCTGGTCACCATGACCGGCGCCGCGGTCTACCAGTCCAAGTGGTGCACCACGGACAGCAACAAGGACGGCCGCACCGAGGACACCTCGCTGGGCTCGGCCGGCACCAAGGGCGCCGACGGCGCCAAGAGCACCGACGAAGTCGCGATCAACACCGTGGCCTGGTGGATCTACGGCGGTTACACCCAGCCCGACAAGAAGAGCGTCAAGTTCGACGAGAAGGCCACGGCCTTCACCACCGAGTCGGGCATCAAGGGCAGCTACGCCTGGGCCTGGTCGAAGGACACGCCCCGCAAGGGCAAGTGCGCGAGCGACGGCAAGGCGCTCACCTTCGGCTTCAAGAACTCGGCCGGCGACTACGTGTCGTGGAGCTACTTCGGCGCCAAGGGCGTCAAGAAGGAGGTTCCGGACGCGACCGTCCTGAAGATCCTCAGCACGGTCCGGCTGCACGGCGAACCGACCGGCGGCTGACCGGCGGCCGGTCCAGCGCTTCCCCGGTTCCCGGGTCCCGCCGCGGCGGGGCCCGGGAACCGGTTTGGCAAGTCGGGCCCCGGGCGGTGATAGTCACCCGGTGAACACCGCCGCCGACCACTCCGCCGCCTCCGGGCGCCGCCCGCGCAGACCCGAATGGGCGGGCCGCAACTACAGCCTGCTGACCGCCGCCGCGGCCATCACCCACCTGGGCAGCCACGGTGCGCTGATCGCCGCCGCCTTCGCCGTGCTGGACGCGGGCGGCGACGGCGGCGACGTGGGCCTGGTCGCCGCCGCGCGCACCCTGCCGCTGGTGCTGTTCCTGCTGATCGGCGGCGCCCTCGCGGACCGCCTGCCCCGGCACCGGGTGATGGTCGCCGCCAACGCCCTCAACTGCGTCTCCCAGGGCCTGTTCGCCCTGCTCGTGCTCACCGGCGAGCCGCAGCTGTGGCAGATGATGCTGCTGACCGCGCTCGGCGGCACCGGCCAGGCGTTCTTCAGCCCTGCGGCCGAGGGCATGCTGCTCTCCACCGTGCGGGGCGAACAGGCGGGCCGGGCGTTCGCGGTGTTCCGGATGGCGATGCAGGGCGCGGCGGTGGGCGGCGCGGCCCTCGGCGGCGCGATGGTCGCCGCGATCGGACCGGGCTGGGTACTGGCGGCGGACGCGGCGGCCTTCGCGGTCGCCGGGGCACTGCGCTCCTTCCTCGACGTGAGCGGTGTGCCGCCGCGCGAGCCGGGCGGCGGCCTGCTGTCCGACCTGCGGGAGGGCTGGCGGGAGTTCGCCGGGCGGCCCTGGCTGTGGGGCATCGTGGTGCAGTTCTCGATCGCCAACGCGGTGGTCGGCGCGGCGGACGCCGTCTACGGCCCGCTGGTCGCCCGCGACCATCTCGGCGGGGCGGCGCCCTGGGGTCTGGCGCTGGGCTTCTTCGGGGCGGGCACCGTCGTCGGCGCGCTGCTGATGACCCGTTGGAAGCCGCGCCGGCTGCTGCTCGCGGGCACGCTCTGCGTCTTCCCGCTGGCGCTGCCGTCGGCGGCGCTGGCCGTGCCGGTGCCGGCCGGGCTGCTGTGCGCGGTGATGTTCCTGACCGGAGTGACGCTGGAGGTGTTCGGCGTCTCCTGGATGACCGCCCTGCACCAGGAGATACCCGAGGACAAGCTCTCCCGGGTCTCCGCCTACGACTGGTTCGGCTCGGTCGCGCTGGTGCCGATGGCGACGGCGCTGGCCGGTCCGGCGGAGACGGCGTTCGGCCGTACCCCGGCACTCTGGGGATGCGCCACGCTGGTCGTGCTGGTCACCGCGGCGGTGCTGTGCGTGCCGGACGTCCGCAATCTGCGGCGGCGGACCAAGGAGGTCGCGGCCCGGGTCACCCAGGTCCCGCCCGCCGCCGGCGACGGCTCAGCCGATGCCGAACGCCCCGTCGGGGGGCTCGGGTGACGGTACGGCGTCCTCGTCCCGGACGGGCCGGGCGTCGCCGATGAGCCGCCGCAGGGCGGGCCCCTGCTCGACCCGGGCGGGGAAGACGTCGGCGGCGGTGCGCCGGGCCAGCGCGGCGAGGTCGAGCGGCCGGTGCGAGGCGACGAGCACGGCGTTGCCGAAGCGGCGGCCGCGCAGCACGGCAGGCTCGGCGATCAGCGCCACCTCCTCGAACACCGCGGCGAAGGTGGCCAGTTGGGAGCGCAGGAAGGCGAAGGGCGCGGCGTCGGCGAGGTTCGCCAGGTAGACACCGCTCGGGCGCAGCACCCGCTCGGCCTCCCGGGCGTAGGCGAGCGAGGTCAGATGGGCGGGGACCCGGGAGCCGCCGAAGACGTCGGCGACGAGGACGTCCGCGCGGTCGCCGGGGGCGGCCGCCAGCCAGGCCCGCGCGTCGGCGGCGTGCAGTGCGACGGGCTCGCCGGCCGGGAGCGGCAGCTGCTCGACGACCAGGTCCAGCAGCGCCCGGTCGGCGTCGACGACGTCCTGCCGTGAGCCGGGCCGGGTCGCGGCGAGGTACCGGGGCAGGGTCAGGGCCCCGCCCCCGAGGTGCAGGACGTCCAGCGCGCGGCCCGGTTCGGCCACCGTGTCCAGCACGTGCCCGAGCCGCCTGGCGTACTCGAACTCCAGATGCGTCGGCTCGTCGAGGTCGACGTACGACTGCGGCGCCCCGTCGACGGTGAGCAGCCAGGCCCGCCTCCGGTCCACGTCGGGCATCAGCTTGGCGGTGCCGTGATCGACGTCTCGGCTGACGGGGATGGGCTCGTTCACAAGTCCATTGTGCTGGGGGGCACGGGCCGGCCGGTCACCACCCGGCGCATCCAGGCCTCCGAGAGACCGAGCCGTGCCGCCAGTGTCTCCGCCGGCACGCCGCGGCGGTGGGCTGCGCGCAGGGCCGCGTTGCGCGCCCGCTTCAGCCGTACCACGGCCGCCTTGCCGGCCACCGTGCGCTCCAGCAGGACCGCCCACCCGACCAGCGCCCACCCCGCCGCACCCCGGACTCCGCGCACCGGGCCCCCTCTCGTGTCCGCGCTGTCACCCCGCCCGGACACCACGGTCAGGGATCGACAAAGCCATCACAAGGGCGTGTATCAGGCGCACAGATGACAGACCGGCCCGAACCTCACCCGCCCGCACCCCCGTGACCCCCTGGGCGGGGCCCGCCTCCGCATCGAGGCGGGCCCCGCCGTTCACTCGACCGACGTGACCGTTCCGGCGCCCACGGTCCGTCCGCCCTCGCGGATGGCGAAGCCGAGACCGGGCTCCAGCGGCACCTCACGGCCCAGCTCGACCGTCATGGTGACGGTGTCACCGGGCCGGGCGACCGCGGTCTCGCCGAGGTCGACGTCGCCGACGACGTCAGCGGTGCGGATGTAGAACTGCGGCCGGTACCCGGTCGCCACCGGGGTCGTACGACCGCCCTCCCGCCCCGACAGGACGTAGACCCGCGCGGTGAACCGGCTGCGCGGCACCACGCTGCCCGGCGCGGCCACCGCGTGCCCGCGGCGCACGGCGTCCCGGGGGACCCCGCGCAGCAGCAGCGCCACGTTGTCGCCGACCTGCGCCTCGCTCATGGGCTTGCCGAAGGTCTCCAGGCCGGTGACGACGGACTCCACCCCGGCGCCCAGCACCTCGACGCGGTCACCGAGCCGGACCGTGCCCCGCTCGACGGCGCCGGTGACGACGGTGCCGCGGCCGGTGATGGTCAGCACGTTCTCCACCGGCAGCAGGAACGGCGCGTCCAGATACCGCTCCGGCATGGGCACGTACGTGTCGACCGCGTCGAGCAGGGCCTCGACGGACGCCGTCCACCGGGGGTCGCCCTCCAGCGCCCGCAGCCCGGAGACCCGGACGACGGGGACGGAGTCACCGCCGTAGCCGTGCTCGGTGAGCAGGTCGCGGACCTCCAGCTCGACGAGGTCGACCAGCTCCTCGTCGCCGGCGTCGGCCTTGTTGAGGGCGACGACGATGTGGTCGACGCCCACCTGGCGGGCGAGCAGCACGTGCTCGGCGGTCTGCGGCATGATCCCGTCGAGCGCGGAGACGACGAGGATCGCCCCGTCGAGCTGCGCCGCTCCGGTGACCATGTTCTTGACGTAGTCGGCGTGACCCGGCATGTCCACGTGCGCGTAGTGCCGGGTGTCGGTCTCGTACTCGACGTGCGCGATGTTGATGGTGATGCCCCGCGCGGCCTCCTCCGGGGCGCGGTCGATGCGGTCGAAGGGGACGTAGCGGGTGGCGCCGGCGGTGCCGCGCTCGGCGAGGACCTTGGTGATGGCGGCGGTCAGGGTGGTCTTGCCGTGGTCGACATGGCCCATCGTGCCGATGTTGAGATGCGGCTTGGTGCGGACGTACGCCGTCTTGGACATGGCGGTACCTCGAAGCTGCTAGGTGAGGAAGAACGGGACCCCGAGGACTGCCCGACCCTCCCCCTGCGGGGTCCGCCGGACGATCCGGGGAGGGTCAGCTTCGGGCGCCGTCGACGGCGGCGAGGAGAACGGGCACGGCAGCCTTCGGCGCGTCCGCGACCGCGGATGCTGCGAGGAGGAAGGCGTACCGGAACATGACGCAGATCATGGTCGACGCGTCGTCGCACGTCGAATGGTTTTCCGCGGCCTCGGGAGCGCACAAGGGGCGGGAACGGGCGCCTCTTTTGCGGCGATCACACAAGCTCGTCGGTTACTGTCACCGAATGCTCGATGCCACCACCCGCTCTGGGGGCACCGCCACGGCCGCTCCCCTGGCCGCCGCCTCGGAACTCGCCGTCACCGCACCCGCACCCGCCGGACCGCTCGCGCGCTGCGCGCGGCTGCTGCTCTCACCCTGGGCCCGTTTCGCGCTGCTCGTCTCGCTGCTCGTGGGAGCGGGGACCTCGGTGCTGCTGTTGGAGCCGCAGCGGCTGCTGGCGGGCGGCTGGCCACCGGAGCTGAGCGGCGCCGTGGCGGCGCTGGTCTTCGCGGTGGCGTACGGGCTGTGCACGGTGGCGTTCGTGCCGCGCCCGCTGCTCAACCTGGCGGCGGGCGCCCTGTTCGGCTCGCAGCTCGGGCTGGGCGCGGCGGTGGCGGGCACGGTGCTCGGCGCGGGGCTCGCCTTCGGACTGGGCCGGCTGCTGGGCCAGGACGCGCTGCGTCCGCTGCTGCGCGGCAAGGTGCTCACCACGGTCGACGGGCAGTTGAGCAGGCACGGTTTCCGCTCGATGCTCGCGGTGCGGCTCTTCCCGGGGGTGCCGTTCTCGGCGGCGAACTACTGCGCCGCCGTCTCCCGGATGGGCTGGCTGCCGTTCCTGCTCGCGACGGCGCTCGGCTCGGTGCCGAACACCGCCGCGTACGTCGTCGCCGGCGCGCGCGCCTCGACGCCCACCTCGCCGGCCTTCCTGATCGCGATGGCGTGCATCGCCGTACCGGCCCTGGTGGGTGCGGTGGTGGCCTGGCGCAAGCGCCACCACCTGCGGGGCCGCTGATCCGTCAGACGCGCTCCAGGACCATCGCGTTGGCGAGTCCGCCCGCCTCGCACATGGTCTGCAGCGCGTAGCGGGCGCCTCGCTCGCGCATCGCGTGGACGAGGGTGGTGGTCAGCCGGGTGCCGCTGGCGCCCAGCGGGTGGCCGAGGGCGATGGCGCCGCCGTGCACGTTGATCTTGGCGGGGTCGGCGCCGGTCTCCTGCTGCCAGGCCAGCACGACACTGGCGAACGCCTCGTTCACCTCGAACAGGTCGATGTCGTCGAGGGTGAGGGACGCCCTGCGCAGCACCTTCTGGGTGGCCGGGATGACGCCGGTGAGCATCAGCAGCGGGTCCGAGCCGGTGACGGCGAAGCTGTGCAGCCGGGCGAGGGGGCGCAGGCCGAGGCGGGCGGCGGTCTCGCTCGACGTGATGAGCACGGCCGAGGCGCCGTCGTTGAGGGGGCTGGCGTTGCCGGCGGTGATGTTCCACTCGATCTGCGGGAAGCGCTCGGCGAAGCCCGGGTCGTGGTAGGCGGGCCTGAGTCCGGCGAGGGTCTCGACGGTGCTGCCGGGCCGTACGCACTCGTCGCGGGCGACTCCGCCCAGGGGCGCCACCTCGGCGTCGAAGAGGCCCTTGTTCCAGGCCTCGGCGGCTTTGTGGTGCGAGGAGACGGCGAAGGCGTCCATCTGGTCGCGGGTGATGGACCATTTGGCCGCGATGAGTTCGGCGCTGATGCCCTGCGGGACCAGGCCCTCGGGGTAGCGCTCGGCGACACCGGGGCCGAAGGGGTCGGCGCCGGGCGGGACGTTGGACCACATCGGCACCCGGCTCATCGACTCCACACCGCAGGCCACGACGAGGTCGTACGCGCCCGCCATGACGCCCTGGGCCGCGAAGTGCACGGCCTGCTGGGAGGAACCGCACTGGCGGTCCACGGTGGTCGCCGGGACCGTCTCGGGAAAGCCCGCCGAGAGCACGGCGTAACGGGTGGTGTTCATGGCCTGTTCGCCGACCTGGTCGACGGTGCCGCCGATCACGTCGTCGATCCGCGCGGGGTCGACGCCGGAGCGCTCGACGAGGGTGCGCAGGGTGTGGGCGAGCAGTTCGACGGGGTGGACGTGGGCGAGGGAGCCGTTCGGCCTGCCCTTGCCCACGGGAGTGCGTACGGCTTCGACGATGACTGCGTCTCGCATGCTGCGGGCCTCCCTGGCCGCCAGGCGATCTACCAGTGAGTAGGAAATCTGGATTCACCATAGCCCTGCGGGTTGGAAAAACAAACCCTCACTTAGACTGGACGCCATGGCAGCCCGCAAAGACCCGCGCCCCTGCTCGATCGCCGACGCCCTGGCGCTCGTCGGCGAGAAGTACTCCCTGCTCGTGATGCGGGAGGTGTGCCTCGGCAACGGCCGCTTCGACCAGCTGGTGCGCAACATCGGCGCTCCGCGCGACGTCCTGGCCACCCGGCTGCGCCGCCTGGTCGACGCCGGGGTCCTCACCAAGCGGGCCTACAGCGAGCGCCCCCAGCGCTTCGAGTACCGCCCGACCCCGGCGGGCCTGGAACTCGTGCCGGTCCTGCTGACGCTCATGGAGTGGGGCAACCGCCATCTGCGCCCCGAGGGCGACCGCCCGATGGTGCACGAGCACCGCTGCGGCCACGAACTGGTCCCGGTCGTCACCTGCCAGGCCTGCGGCGACCCGGTCCACCACCAGGACCTCACCCCGCACCCCCAGTCCCCGGGCTGGACGGTGTCGGGACCGACGGCGGCGTGAGCCGGGACGTCACGGGCATGCTCGGCGGAACCGGCGGCGTGAGCCGGGGCGTACGGACATGGGCACGGGGCGTACGGACATGGGCAGCGGAACCGGCAGCGCGCCGGGACGGCACCGGCACGAGCAGCGCGAGCCGCGGCGGCACCGGCACGGGCAGCGTTGAGCCGGCAGCGTTGAGCCGGGACCGCACCGGCACGGGCAGCGCGAGCCGGCAGCGCGCGCCGGGCGTTACGGACAGGGGCGGCGGCGCCTGCACCGTGTCCGGGCCGTCACGTCCCCTGCTCGTAGACGTCCAGCCGTCCGCACATCCCGAACCGCCCCCGCGCGGAGGGCTGCCGCGCCTGGACGACCGCCTCGGCGAGGTGGGACGCGTCACCCCGCGCGAGCCGGTCCAGCTGCCGCCCGGTCACCGCGGCGGCGGCCGCCGCACCGTGCCGCCAGCGCTCGCGCCACTCGGCGATCCGGGGCCGTACCAACGCGGCCGCGGCCCGGTGGAACGCGGCCAGCGCCTCGGGACCGCCCGCGCGCAGCGCCCGGTAGCCCTCCAGGGCCAGATCGCGCCGGGCCGGCGCGATCCGCTCCTGCTCGGCCTGCGGCGCGTCGGCCGGGATCGTGGTCGCGGCGGCGTACGCCCGCGGATCGGCGAGGAGGCGCGGGGGCAGCGTGAGCACCGCGTCGCCCGCCTCGGGCAGGCCGCTGTTCTGCATCAGGACGGTGATGCGCAACTCGTCCTCGTTCACGAGCCGGTGGACGGTGCCGGGCGTGAACCAGGCCACCGTCCCGGGCACGAGCGCGTGGCCTCGTGGCCGGACGCCGTGAGCGTCTGCACCGCCCCGCGCCCGCCGGTCACGACGTACGCCTCCGAACAGACCAGGTGCAGATGGGGCGTCCCCCCGCACACCCCGTCCGCCGCCGGCCAGTCGTACACCGACAGCCCCGACACCCCGACCCCGCCGGGCAGTCCCGTGAAGCCGCCGGCGCTCTCCGGGAGCGCGGTCCCGGCCTCCTCGCCGGCGCTCACCACGGATGCGCCTCCAGGTACTCGGCGATCTCCTTCCGCTCCCACACACCGTCGGCGACCACCACCCGGTAGCGGCGGGTGAGCGTGTCGCCCGGCGCCAGTTCCAGTTCGTCGAAGAACGCCCAGGACGGGGCGACCGCCGCGAACGGCTCGTTGCGCACGAACCAGTGGGCGGGGTGGGCCCCGTGCCGCCCGGCGTGGTCGTTCTCCGGCGCGTGCGCGAAGACCAGCGTCGCGTGGCCGTCCCCGCCGTCGTGCTCGCCGGAGTAGGCGAGCCAGGGCGCCTGCCCGCCCATCAGCGCGGGCCCCTCGCCTTCGGGACCGGTGATCCGCCCGTCCCGGAAGGCGCGCGGGCCGCGCCAGAACAGCCCGGTGTAGCCGGCCATCTCGCGTCCGGCGGTGGTCGGGCTGCCGAAGAGCAGCGGCTCGGCCCGCCGGTTGGTGATGGCGCTGGTCCAGGTCAGCGCCCAGGATCCGGCCGCCGGGTCGACGTCGTGCACCTCGATCCGCCGCCGCTCCTCGGCCCACAGCTCGCCGCTGTGCGGATGCCAGGTGAGCCGTTCGGCTATGACGACCCGTTCGCCGTCGGCGGTGACCTCGTCGAAGGCCACGTGCGCCATCGAGCCGACCCGCTCGGGGAGTTCGAGGTACCCCTGCCCGTGGACGTACGAGTTGCCGCCCCACAGATTCGCGCCGGACAGGTGCGAGGCCGTCAGTTGCAGCCCCTTGTGCCAGCGGTGGTCGTTGGGCCGGTAGTCGGTGACGACGGCGCCGGACAGGGTGCGCAGCGGGTGCAGGTACGGCTTCGGGGCCTCCCAGGCCGCCTCGGGCCGGTAGACGTAGGCGAGCAGTTCGACGCCGCTCTCCGGTTCGGTGACGGTGATGCGGTCGCCGTGCGCGTGGACGACGCGCGGACCGCCGGCGCGGGTCATACGGCCACCTCCTGGCCCTCGGCGGACGCGGACACGGTCCCGGCGGACGCGGGCCCAGCGGATGCGGGCCCAGCGGACGCGGGCCCGGCGGATACGGGCCCGGCGGATGCGGGCCCAGCGGACGCGGACGCCGATTCGGCGACGGCCGGCGCCCAGCCCGGCGCGCCCCCGTGCAGCTCGGTGTAGTACGGGTCGCCGGGCCCGATCTCCCCGCGCCGCACGGTGCTGTCGGTGAACGCCGACTTGTACAGCGCGGTGACCAGCTCCAGGCTCTTGCGCCCGTCCGCCCCGCTGCTGCGCGGCCGCTCCCCGGCACGCATGCTGGCGACCAGTTCGCGCAGCTGGGCCAGGTGCGAGCTGGGCACGTCCGCGCCGAAGTCCTGCCAGGCGGCGGCCTCCGCCTCCGGGACGTCCCGCGCCGGGACGATCCGCCAGGAGGCGTTGCTGTACCCGTAGAGGTGGGTCAGCTCGACGGTGGCGCGCTCGCAGTCGATACGGATGCGGCTGACCTCGTCGGGACTGAGCACGCTGTTGACGACGGTCCCCATGGCGCCGCTCTCGAAGCGGACCAGGGCCGTGGAGACGTCCTCGGTCTCCACGTCGTGCACCAGGCGGCCGGCCATGGCACGCACCTCGCTCCACGGACCGAGCACGTCCAGCAGCAGGTCCATCTGGTGGATGCCGTGCCCCATGGCCGGGCCACCGCCCTCGGTCCGCCAGCGGCCGCGCCAGGGCACGGCGTAGTAGGCGGTGTCGCGGTACCAGGTGGTCTGGCAGTGCGCCACCAGCGGACGGCCCAGAGCGCCCTCGGCGAGCAGCCGGCGGACATGGGCGGCGCCCGAGCCGAAGCGGTGCTGGAAGACGATCGCGGCGTACGGTCCGCCGTCCTCGCCCTCCTCGGCCTCCACGGCGTCGAAGTCGGCGAGCGAGGGCACGGGAGGCTTCTCGCACCACACCCAGGCCCCGGCCCGCAGGGCGGCGCTCGTCTGCTCGCGGTGGAGGGTGGGCGGGGTGCAGACGCAGACCAGGTCGGGGCGCTGCTCGCGGAGCATCCGCTCCAGGTCGGTGTAGGCGTGCGGGATGCCGCTCTCCGCGCAGAACGCCTCGACGGCGCCCGCGTCGATGTCGACCGCCGCGACCACCTCGGTCTCGCCCTCCTCGGCGAGCCGGGCGAGCGCGGGCAGGTGCTCGCCGCGCGCGATGGCGCCGGTGCCGATGAGGGCGGCCCGGACGCGGCGGCCGGCGAGCGGGGCGGGGCGGTCGGTGGCGGGGGCGGACGCCTCGGACGCGTCGGATGCGGCGGCTGTGGCGGCTGTGGACATGGACCTGATCAGCACTCCTCAGGAGGTGGCGAGCCAGGAGAGCGTCGTGCGACGAGCCCGTGACGAGCCGCATAGCAAGCGCTTTCCCTCGGCTGGCAACGTAGGTGCCCGCACACCGGCCGGTCAACACCCCGGGGCGATCGCCGCGGATCTCCTGCGAAGCCCCTGTGTCCGGCCCTTCACCTCGGGGCGCTACGCTGCCCCTCGACACACCTGATCACCGCGCGCTAGCGCCCGGCGTGGCCGTCGTGGCCGCGTGCGGGGCACGGGCGTGTCCGTCGTCCGTCCCACGATCGGCACTTGGACTCCGTAACTTCCATGTCTTGGTTCGAATCACTCATCCTCGGACTCGTCCAGGGGCTGACCGAGTTCCTTCCCGTGTCCTCCAGCGCCCATCTGCGCCTCACCGCCGCGTTCTCCGGCTGGGAGGACCCGGGCGCCGCGTTCACGGCGATCACCCAGATCGGCACCGAGGCCGCCGTGCTGATCTACTTCCGCGAGGACATCGGACGCATCCTCTCGGCATGGACCCGCTCGCTCTACGACAAGACGTGGCGCAAGGACCACGACGCGCAGATGGGCTGGCTGGTGATCGTCGGCTCGATCCCGATCGGTGTACTGGGTGTCACGCTCAAGGACCAGATCGAGGGCCCGTTCCGCGACCTGCGCGTCACCGCGACGATGCTGATCGTGATCGGTGTGGTCATCGGCGTCGCCGACCGCCTGGCGGCACGCGACGAGACGGGCGGCCGGCACCGCGCGGTCAAGGAGCGCAAGGGCCTGAAGGACCTGAGCGTCAAGGACGGCCTGATCTTCGGCCTCTGCCAGGCCTGCGCCCTGATCCCGGGCGTCTCCCGCTCCGGCGCGACCATCAGCGGCGGCCTCTTCATGGGCTACCAGCGCGAGGCCGCGGCCCGCTACTCCTTCCTGCTCGCCATCCCGGCGGTGCTCGCCTCCGGCCTGTTCGAGCTGAAGGACGCGATGGAGGGCGGCCATGTGTCGTGGGGCCCGACGATCTTCGCGACGATCATCGCGTTCGGCGTCGGATACGCCGTGATCGCCTGGTTCATGAAGTTCATCTCCACCAAGAGCTTCATGCCGTTCGTCTGGTACCGGCTGGCCCTCGGCATCGTGCTGATCGTGCTGGTGATGATGGGTGTGCTCAGTCCCCACGCGGGCGAACTGGCGCACTGACGGGCGACTCCGGCATCCGGGTCTCAGAGCTCGATGCTCATGATCGTCTCCCAGCCGTCTCCCACTCTCGCGCGTGAAAGAGTTCAGAGGCCCCCGTCGGCGAGGAGCTGACAGGGGCCTCGATGCATCACGCCTCCGGCACGGGATCCGGCAGGGCATGAGGAGCGATCTCATCGCCTCATGACGTCGACGATCTCCACGGACACCTTCACGCCCGACGAAGCCGTGCTGATCAAAGACGGCGTGTAGTTCAGGCTTGTCCGGTCAGACAGCTCGGCCGTCTCGATGACCGGGCCGGACTCGTCTCCGCTGATCTTGTAGGTGATCTCGTACACCGCAGCCGGGTCGATGGCTTCACTGAGGCCCAGGTAGGTCAGCTCCGGCTCGACCGTCACATTGCAGCCAGCGGACCCGAAACACTGCCGCTCCGTGGTGCGCAGCTCGATCGTGAAGCTGTCGGCATCGACCTCGTCATACGTCGGCTCAGGGTCCGGCACCTCCGACGCGGCGGTCACGGCGCCCTCGTTCGAGGCGCTCGGCTTGGCGGTGGCGGCCGGCTCGGCTCCGTTCTCCCGGGACTGCACGACGACGACGCCAGTAGTGACAACCGCGACGATGACGGCGGCAGCCGCGCCGATGATGATCGCGTTGGTGCGGTTCCGCTTCGGAGCCGGCGGCTCTGGCGGCAAGGGCGGAGGAAACTCCGGCGGTGGTGGCGTATCGGTCATGGTCCCCCTCGGTCGACATGTGCTGCGGGACGATCCCCCCGCGGTTTCGAGGCCCTTCGGATCGTCTGTATGGTCATGCGGCCCCCCTCAAATGACCTTGGCGAGCACGTCGGGGAACGTGCGCGGCCGTGCCAGTGCCGAAGTAAGGGTTGGCCATGGGTTCTCCCGTTGTGTCCGGTGGCGATGGAGGAAGTGTGCAGGCACGTTGCCGGCACAGTGCGGCCGTTTCGGACGGATTGACGCCTACGAGTGACGGGTCGCTCGCCGCGCACACGGACCTGCCCCTGATCGCGGTCGCGCCGGCACCCTGACTCCGCACGCGGGGAACCACCGCACAGCCCTCTGGCCACGCCGTCGAATCTGCTCCGGGGGAACGGCAGTTGCCCCGTGGCGACCTGTGACCGACCTCCTACCCGTCGAGTAGCCGTGCGGTAGCGCAGTGTCAGTGCTACCGCTTAGGCTTGCCCGCATGTCCCCTGACTTCGCCACCCGTGGTTCCGTGCGGTCCGCCGCCGAGGTGAACGAGCGGATCCGGGCCCTGTGGCTGCGCGCGGGCGGCACCTTGTCGGCCCTGGAGCGCGCGGAGTACGAGCTGTTGGTGGTCGAGTGGGCCGCCGCCGTGCGGGGCGAGATCATCGAGGCGGCCTGAAGAACGGCGTTCGGCACCTGACCGACGTAGCGGCCGGCCGCGGCCTGATCATCCTCCCCAACGGCACATCGAGTTCTGGCGAGTCGAGCACCGCGAAGGACCATGTGCTCGGCGCCGAGCGGCGACTGGTGGACTGCCCGTCCCTGACGAGGTCTACGACATTGAGATCGAGACCGGCGCCGACGATCCCACCGAGTGCGCCCTCCGGATCCACGCCTTTCTGACCGCCGCCCGCCCCACCCGAACCGCGTTCCGAACCTTGCGGGACGCGCGCTGATGCTTGGGCTGTCGCCGAAGAGCCCTGCGATGTGCCTACGCATCCCGGTGATCGGCCCCGGTCCGGAGCGGTTCAGGTCGGCAGCCGGTCTGCGCCGACGGAACGATGGCGCCTCGTTTGCCGGATGGACGGCCGGAAGAGTGATTGCTGACTAGAGTCGACTGGTCACACATGGTTGCGGGGGCAACCAAACCGCCTTGGGGAGGGCTTGCGGCACATGAGTCGTCGATCCACTGGTTTTGTCGGCGTCTGGGCCGAGATGCAACGGCAGCAGCAGCGCCAACTGGAAGCCGAAGCCCGACGGCGGAGAGAGCAGGCACAGCAAGCTCGGGCCTACCAGCGCCGAGCTGCCCAGAGCCACCGGGAGTACAGGCAGGCAGAGGCTCTTCGGCGTACGGAGGAGTTGGAGGCGCAGGTTGTGTCGTTGCAAGGTCTCCTGTCCTCCGGTTGCCGGACCCCTGGTTTCAGAGCTGCCTCACTCATACGACCTGAGGAGGTCCAACCCTTCGCTCCCGGACCCCTGGCGCGACCCGTGCCCATGCCCGATCTCAGTCACTACCAGACGCAGAGTGGCTGGACCGCGAGTCGCCGGGCCCAGGCTCAGGCCGAAGCACGAGCGCGCTTCGAGCACGACTGGCAGGCTGCCCAGGCCGCGGAGGCCCACCGACAACAGCAGTTGGCCTCGTACCAGCGGGACTACCAGCAGTGGGCCGATGCCCAACTGGCCGAGGTGCGCCGGCACAACGCCGGGGTCGTCGCGATTTCCGACGGCGTGAGGCGCAGGGATCCTGATTCCGTGATCGAGTACTTCTCCGCCGCTCTCTACGCATCGACAGCGTGGCCGGAGGGTTTCCCGCGCCAGGTGGCAGCAGCCTACGACCCGGCAGCCCGGCAACTGGTACTGGATTGGGAGCTGCCCGCCTACAGCGTCGTGCCGGAGGTCAAGGCCGTTCGGTACCTGTCCGGTGTCGACCAGGACAAGGAGACTCCCCGCCCGGTGGGCCAGCGCCGTGCTCTGTACCGGGAGGTCCTCGCCCAGTGCATGCTGCTGGTCCTGCACGAGCTGTTCGCCGCGGATGAGCACGGTGCGCTGGAGTCGGTGGCTGCGAACGGCTTCGTCGACGGGCACAACCCCACGACAGGCCGACCGGGCCACATCTTCCTCGCGACCGTGATGGCATCGCGCTCTTCGTTCCATGACCTGCACCTCGCGCAGGTGGACGCGGAGAGTTGCCTGGCT
Source organism: Streptomyces sp. NPDC001532 (assembly GCF_040298625.1). Lineage (NCBI taxonomy): Bacteria > Bacillati > Actinomycetota > Actinomycetes > Kitasatosporales > Streptomycetaceae > Streptomyces > Streptomyces sp. NPDC001532. The sequence continues at coordinate 47,489 of NZ_JBEPAL010000018.1, read as the reverse complement.
GACGCGCTGCGCGGACAGCTCTCGGCCCGGCCGGACCAGCTCGCCCCAGTGCGGCCGGCCAGACGGCCACAGGATGTCGGGAGCCGCGTCGTCGCCCACGGCAGCGAGGAGGAACCGGACCTGTTCGCCATGGATCCGATCGCCTTCGAGAATCTCGTCGCCGATCTCTTCCGGGCCATGGGGATGCAAGCGGTGACCACTCAGCGCTCCAACGACGGCGGTGTGGACGTCGACGCGCTCGATCCGACACCGATCCGGGGCGGCAAGATCGTCGTGCAGGTTAAGCGCTACCGCAACACGGTGCCTCCCACCGCCGTGCGCGACCTGTACGGAACAGTGCAGGACATCGGCGCCAACAAGGGTGTTCTCGTGACGACTTCCGGGTTCGGCCCCGGCTCACACACCTTCGCCAACGGCAAACCCCTGGAACTGATCTCAGGCCCTGAGCTGGTGGATCTCCTGCATCGTCATGGGCTGAGCGGCCGGCTGGGCGCGGGTGACCGACACGTCTCGGCGCAGCCGACGCCCGCGGTGCCGGACAGTCGGCTGCCGGACGACTACAACGTCTTGGGCATGGCGTGGACCGGCAGTGTCGCCTTGGACGTCTGCGCTCTCGTCTGTCAGGGCAACCGCGTCCTGAGCGACGAACATTTCGTCTTTTACAACAACCCTCGGACGCCGGACGGCTCAGTGCGGGCCCTTCCCGCGGCGGCGCCGGACAAGGCGGCGATCTGCGTGTCCTTCGACGGGTTGCCGGACGCGGCGGACCGGCTTGTGCTCGTGGCCGCCATCGACCCAGAGGTCGACCCGAACGCCGATCTCTCGGGCTTCACCGATGCGCGCATCCGGCTTCTTGATCCGGGGATGACCGAGCTGGGACGTCTTGAGGTTTCCGACGGACGGCCGCACGAGACCGCCTTGGTACTCGGCTCCTTCCGCCTCAGGTCCAACGGCGACTGGGACTTCGTCCTCGGCGGCAAGGGCTACCCGGGCGGCTTGGCAGAGCTGGTGCAGGACTACGGCATCGACGTCGAGTGAGCGGCCGGCCGGCGCTCTGATCCTTCGAAACGGCCGGTGCTGCGAAGGCGGCTGATGTCCCTCCGCTGATCGTTCACGGCGCCGGTCGCGCCCCGCCACCCGGTCGGAGCCACCGGGCGGTGCGTGCCGCACGCCCTCTTGGCGGGACCGGTCGCGTGCCCAACACTGAGCCGATGACGCAGCGCGTGGAGCTCGCGACCGTGATGGACCGGCTGGCCGTGGACGAGCTGGTCACCGACTACGCGGTGGCCGTGGACGACGGCGACTGGGAGGCGTACCGGGGGCTGTTCACCCCGGACGGGCGGGCGGACTACCGCTCGGCCGGCGGGATGGAGGGCGAGGCGAGCCGGGTCGCCGGGTGGCTCGCCGAGAGCATGCGGGCGTTCCCGGTGCGGCAGCATCTGATCGTCAATCGCCGGGTGCGGTTCGGGGTCCTGGAGCGGGACACCGGCGACACGGCCCGGGTGGAGGCCGACTACCTGAATCCCCTGGGATCCGACGGCGTTCCCGGGGCACTCGATCTCGTGTGCGGCGGCCGTTACTCGTTCGCACTGCTGCGGACGGACGACGGCTGGCGGCTGAGCGAGGTGATCATGAGGGAGAAGTGGCGTCGCCTGCCCGAGCGGACCGTGGCGCCTGTGATCAACTGAGCGGGCGCCCTCTGTACCGAGATCGTTCGCAGCGCGCACACTGGACAAACGGGCAGGGAGGCGCCGTATGAAGACGTTCGGGCAGTGGCTCGTCAGCCCGTGGCGGCGCTCGCTGCTGGCCGTCGCGGCGGGCGCGCTGCCGATGTTCGCCTTCCCCGGCCCGGCCCTGTGGTGGTTCGCCTACGTCGCCCTGGTGCCGTGGATCCTGCTGACCCGGTCGGCGCCGACGCGGCGGCGGGCGCTGTACGACGGCTGGTGCGGCGGGTTCGGTTTCATGCTGGCCGTGCACCACTGGCTGCTGCCGAACCTGCATGTGTTCACCTTCGTGCTCGCGGCGCTGCTCGGCGCGCTCTGGGCGCCCTGGGGCCTGCTGGTGCGCCGCTTCCTGGGCGGGGCGCCCGCGCCGGGCCGGGTCGCGGCCGCGCTGCTGGTGCTGCCGTCGGGCTGGCTGGCGGTGGAGCTGGTCCGCTCCTGGCACGGGCTGGGCGGCCCGTGGGGTGTGATCGGCGCCAGCCAGTGGCAGGTGGAACCGGCGCTGCGGCTGGCCTCGGTGGGCGGGGTGTGGCTGCTGAGCTTCCTGGTGGTGGCGGTCAACACGGCCGTCGCGGTGCTGATCGCGGTGCGTGCCGCGCGGGTGCCCGCGCTGGCCGGGCTGCTGGCGACGGCGGCGGCCACCTCGGCGGCCTGGTCGTGGTCGCCGCGTCCCGAGGTGCGCGGCGAGGCCCGGGTGGCGCTGGTGCAGCCGGGCGTGATCGCCGGCCCCGGGCAGCGGTTCGACCGCGAGGAGGAGCTGACCCGCGGGCTGGCCGGGCAGGACCTCGATCTGATCGTCTGGGGCGAGAGCAGCGTCGGCCATGATCTGGCGGCGCGGCCCGATCTGGCGAAGCGCCTGGCGGGCCTGTCGCGGGAGACGGGCGCCCAGGTCCTGGTGAACGTGGACGCGCGGCGTTCGGACCGGCCGGGGATCTACAAGAGTTCGGTGCTGGTCGGACCGGGCGGGGTCACCGGCGACCGGTACGACAAGATGCGGCTGGTGCCGTTCGGCGAGTACGTCCCGGCCCGGTCGCTGCTGGGCTGGGCCACCTCGGTCGGCGAGGCGGCCGGCGAGGACCGGCGGCGCGGCACCGAGCAGGTGGTGATGGACGTGGGCGACGGGCTGCGGGTCGGCCCGATGGTCTGCTTCGAGTCGGCGTTCCCGGACATGAGCCGGAAGCTCGCCGCCGCCGGAGCCGACGCCGGTGCCGGTGCCGACCTGCTGATCGCCCAGTCGGCGACCTCCACGTTCCAGCAGAGCTGGGCGCCCGCGCAGCACGCCTCGCTGGCCGCGCTGCGGGCCGCGGAGACCGGCCGCCCGATGGCCCATGCGACGCTGACCGGGATCTCCGCGGTGTACGGACCGGAGGGTCAGCGGATCGGGGCCTGGCTCGGCACCGACGAGAGCGCCGCCCGGGTGTACGAGGTGCCGCTGGCCGACGGGACGACGCCGTACGTCCGCTACGGCGACTGGCCGGTGTACGCGGCGCTGCTGGTGCTCGCCGGGTTCGCCGCCGCCGAGATCGCGAGGGCGGTCAGGCGGCCGGGCCGGAACGCTCCAGAACCGCGTGTACCACCCGCTCGCACAGTTCGTGAGTCGCCAGCGCGTCCCGGGCACTGAGCACCTTGCCCGCGCGGACGGCGTCGAGGAAGGCCAGGACGACCTGCTCGATGCCGCGCTGCCGGGCCACCGGCACCCAGTCGCCGCGCCGCCGCACGGTCGGCTGGCCCTTGTGGTCGATGACCTCGGCGAGGTTGACCACCTGCCGCTTGGTGTCCTGCCCGGCGACCTCCAGGATCTCCTCCGTGGAGCCGTTCAGCCGGTTCATGACACCGAGCGCGGTGAAGCCGTCCCCGGCGAGCTGGAGCACCACGTGGTGCAGCAGCCCGTCCTGGAGCCGGGCGCGCACGGTGACGTCGTCGATCGGCCCCGGCACCAGGAACCGCAGGGTGTCCACGACGTGGATGAAGTCGTCGAGAATCATCGACCGCGGCTCTTCGGGCAGCCCGACCCGGTTCTTCTGCATCAGGATCAGCTCGCGCGGATGGTCGGCGCACTGCGCGTAGGCGGGCGCGTAACGCCGGTTGAAGCCGACGGCCAGGCTCACTCCGCGGTCCTCGGCGAGCGTCACCAGCCGTTCGGAGTCGGCGAGTTCGTAGGCGAGCGGCTTGTCGACGTACGTCGGTACGCCCGCCTCCAGCAGCCGGGTGACGATCTCCGGGTGGACGGCGGTCGGTGCGTGCACGAAGGCGGCGTCGAGGTCCTGCGCGAGGAGGGAGTCGAGGTCCGTGTGCCGCTGCCCCTCGGGCAGGTGCAGGCCGTCGGCGACCCGGACGAGCGTCGCGGGCGTACGGGTCTGCAGATGCAGCTCGACCCCGGGCAGGGTGCCGAGCACCGGCAGATACGCCTTCTGCGCGATGTCTCCGAGTCCGATACAACCGACCTTCACTGGCGCTCCTCTACCGCGTGCTCGCGTCCGTCCCGACGGAAGCATACGGCGGCTGCGGCGGCCGCCAGTCGGCGATCCCGTCGAAGCCGCGCAGCAACAACGCGGGCCCGGCCTTGGACAGGACGGAGAGGCCGAAGTCGCGTACGGCCATCAGCGCACGGTTGTCCGTCATGTTCAGCCGGGCGACCTTGACGGCCTGGCGGGCGATGGCGGCGGTGCGCGGGAGGCGGGCCGCCGTGTAGGCGGGGAGGTCGTCGGCGTGGTGCGCGAGGACGATCGCGTCCTCGATGGCCTGGTTGCCGCCCTGGCCGAGGGTCGGCGGCATGGCGTGCGCGGCGTCGCCGAGGAGGGCGACCCGGCCGCGGTGGAGGGCGGGCAGCGGTTCGGCGAGGTGGAACACGTCGTGGCGCAGCACGTCCTCGGGCCGGGCGGCGGCGAGCACGGCGGGGATGGGGTCGTGCCAGTCGCCGTAGCGGCGCAGCAGTTCGGCCCGCTCGTCGTCCGCGCGCCCGCCCGCCGGGGTGACGGCGGCGGCGTAGGCGTAGACCCGGCCGTCCTTGAGCGGATGGGTGCCCCAGATCCGGCCGCGCCCCCAGCTCTCGTGCGAGGCGAAGGCGACGCCGGGCACGGGGATCACGATCCGCCAGGTGGTGAAGCCGGCGTAGACGGGCCCGGGATGGTGCGGGAACAGGCTGCTGCGTACGGCGGAGTGGATGCCGTCGGCGGCGACCACCAGGCCGGCCTCCAGCTCGCCGTCGGGGGTGGTCACGCGGGCCGGGCGGCGGGCGTCGCCGGGGTCGGCGAGGGTGGCCTCGGCGGCGGTGCGGACGGTGCCTTCGGGGAGCAGCGCGGCCAGGTGGTCGATCAGGGTGGCCCGGTGCAGCAGGACCAGGGGGCCGCCGAAGCGCCGCTGCGCCTCGGCGGCGCCGGTGCGGGCGAGCCAGCGGCCACTCGGGGTGCGCAGGCCTCCGTCGCCCTGCCAGGCGGCGAGGTCGCGGACGGTGTCGCCGAGGCCGATGACGTCCAGGGCGCGCAGGGCGTTGGGGGCCAGCGAGATGGCCGCGCCGACCGGTTCCAGTGAACGGGCCCGCTCCAGGACGGTGACCCGGCGGCCTGCGCGGTGCAGGGCGACGGCCGCGGTCAGGCCTCCGATGCCGCCGCCGATCACGACGGCGTGCCTCGACTGTGCCATGGCTCCTCCTCGTCACGGACGTCGACTACAAGTGTAGTGCGACCTGCCGCCGACTGTACTACAGGCGTAGTGAAGGCGGGAGGGTGCGGGTAGGTTGACCTCCATGTCCGTACGCGCCTCCACCGGCACCTCCGCCGACTCGTCCACCGGCGCCTCGCGCGCCGACCTCGTCGCCGACGCCGCCCTCGCCCTGCTCGCCGAGCGCGGGATGCGCGGGCTGACCCACCGGGCGGTCGACGAGGCCGCCGGGCTGCCCCAGGGCTCCACGTCCAACCTGGCGCGCACCCGGCAGGCGCTGCTGGAGCTCGCGGTGCGCCGGCTCGCCGACCGCGAGGCGCGGGTGCTGGCGCTGCACGAGATGCCGGACCCCGGCAAGGGCCTCGACGCGCTGGTGGACGGACTCGCCCTCGCGGCGCACCGCGCCCTCACCCGCAACCGCGAACTCACCCTCGCCCGCTACGAACTGGCCCTGGAGGCCACCCGGCGCCCGGAGCTGCGCGCCTACTTCGACGCGGCCGGCGCCCGCTTCCGCGACCAGCTCCTCGCCCTCGTCACCGCGATGGGCTCCACCCACCCCGACCGCCATGTGCTGTCCCTGGTCGCCTGGGCGGACGGGCTGATGTTCAGCTGTGTCGCGGGCGCGTACGGCACCCGGGTGCCGAACCTGGACGAGGTGCGGGCGGGGCTGCGGGAACTGCTGCACGGGATGCTGAGCGGCGGCCCGGAGACGGCGGTGTGAGGCGGTCGGCAGCCGCGGCCGTGCCCGGCTCGATGGCTCGATGGCTCGATCAGCGCACGACACTTCGGCGCCACCGGCGAGCGGGCCGTCACCCGCGCGGGCCCCTGCCCCTCCCTGCGGGGGCGGAGATCACCCGTACGGCGTAAGCTCCGCCGGTCCGTCGTGCCCGGGTGCGCCCGAGCCAGCATTGTTGCGCGGGTGCATCGAACGACGACCACCGCAACCCTCCTGGTCACCGTGGCTGTCTCGGCCCTCGCCGGCTGTGTGACGGTCCAGCGCCCGCCCGTGCCGGGTCCGCCGACCGCGCCGTCCCAGCCGGCGCCTCCGCCGCCCGCACCGCACGCCGAACCGCAGATCGTGCAGGCGCCGGCCCTGGAGGCACTGGAACGCGTCGGGCCGCCCCGACAGCGGGAACGCCCCACCTCCGAGCCGCACCGCCCCACCTCACACACCCCCGCGCCCACCGCGGAGCCGCCCCCGTCCCCAGCGAAGCCCGCCCCGCACCCGCCGAGCCCCCGTCGCCCGGAACCCCGCCGCACCGACCCGCCGCGAACCAGGGTTCCCGACGTCCCGGAATCCGTCGGCCGGGAGATCGCGAAGGACGTACCCAAGAGCCAGGAGGACGTCTGCGCCCTGGGCAGAAAATACGGCGGCTGGCGCGCCGACAGCCCCGAGTCCGTGATCTGCGGCGAGACGTACGGGCGGTGAGACGGGGGCGGCGGCGCGGTTGATAGCGGCGGTGCCGGTGAGCGGGGTGGTGGTAGCGGTGCCGCTGAGCGAGGTGGGGGACGGTGCCGCTGAGCGAGGTGGGGGACGGTGCCGCTGAGCGAGGTGGGGGACGGTGCCGCTGAGTGGGGCGGCGGGGGTGGTGCCGGTGAGCGGGGGCTCGGGAGCGGTGCCGGTTCGCGGGGCGGTCGGGAGCGGTGCCGGTGCGCGGGCCAGTGGGGAGCAATGCCGGTGAGCGGGTCTGTCGGGGGCTGTCGGCAGCGGCGCGCTCGACCTGCCGCTCAGCCGGGAGCCGTCGGCGGTACCGCTGGGCGCGGCGATCGGCGGCGATGCTGCTGAGCCGGGAGCCGCGGGAACGGTGCCGCCGCACCGGGCACTTGAAAGCGGTACCGCCGGGCGAGGAAGCCATGGGCGGTGCCGCAGAGCGCGGCATTCGGCAGCGAGGCCGCTGAACCGGGAGCCACCGGCAGTGCCGCGAGAGCGATCGGCGGCATCGCAGAGCGCGGCACTCAGCAGCGACGCCGCTGAACCGGCAGCCACCGGCAATGCCGCTGAGGCGCGGCAATCGAACGCACTACCGCCGAACGCGAAGCCATCCGCGGCACCGCACGCGGTCTGCGCCGACGACGCCGCTGAGCCGAGCTTCGAAGGCGCTCCCGCCGAGCCAGAGCGATCGGCGGCATCGCAGAGCGCGGCACTCGTCAGCGATGCCACTCAGCCGGCGGCAGCCGCGAGCGGTGCGATGACCCGGGCACACGCAGGCGCACCCGCCGATCGCGAAGCCATGCACCGCACCGCCGCGCGGCGATCGGCGGCGATGCCGCTGTACCGCAGCCGCCGACAGTGCGCTGATCCGGCAGCCCTCAGTAGTGCCGGTGAGCCGGGAGCCGTGGCGGGGGTCCGCCAGGACCTGGTCCTGGTCCTGGTCCTCGGAAGTCCGCCGGGACCTGGTCGGCGGGCGTCCGCCAGGCACTGGTCGACAACCCTCCGCCAAGACGTACTCGGCGAGGTGGGCGTCCAGGCCGTCAGGGCCGGTGTTGTGGTGGCGGGCCCCAGGTTCCGCCGCCCGGCGGGCCCTCGTCAAAGTCCCCCTCCCCCAGTCTCGACTCCAGGCGCCCGATCGCCGCGCGCACCCCGTCGCCGTAGCTGTCGTCGGCCAGGGCGTCGGCCGCGCGGCGGGCTCGGCGCAGGTGGGTGCGGGCGGCGTCGGAGTGGCCGAGCTTCACGTAGTCCGCGGCGAGGTTGAGGTGCAGCGAGGGGTAGAGCGCCCGCACGGCGAGGGTGCCCTCGTGCAGGGCGAGCCGGTCGTCGCTCAGTTCCTCCGCCGCGGTGAGGGCACGCAGGTCCCAGGCCAGCTCGTCCGAGGGGTCGTCCTGGGCGTCGGCCATGTAGTGCGCCAGCGTGCAGCGGTGCAGCGGGTCCCCGTCCTCCCCGATCTCCGCCCAGAGCTGGAGGAACCGCAGCCGCGCCTCTTCCCGGTCGCCCGCGTGATGCAGCATGACGACCTGCCCGATCCGCCCCATCAGCGTGTCCGGCACCGCCTGCTCCCGCCGTTCCACCACCGCGCCCTCCGCCCGCTCGCCGCCGGTCCCGTCGCACCCGACGCTAACCGCACCCGCGGACAATCCCCCCGAGGCGGCTCCGTACGACACGAGGGGATCGTGGCCGGCGGCGTCAGCCGAGGTTCGGGATCCGCCAGTCGATCGGCTCGTGGCCCTGCTGGGCGATCGCCTCGTTGATCTGGGTGAAGGGGCGGGAGCCGAAGAACTTCTTGGCGGACAGCGGGGAGGGGTGGGCGCCCTTGACCACGACGTGGCGGGTCTCGTCGATCAGGGGGAGCTTCTTCTGCGCGTAGTTGCCCCACAGGACGAAGACCGCCGGGTCGGGCCGCTCGGCCACCGCGCGGATCACCGCGTCGGTGAACTTCTCCCAGCCCTTGCCCTTGTGCGAGTTGGCCTCGCCCGCGCGGACGGTGAGCACCGCGTTGAGCAGCAGGACACCCTGCTGGGCCCACGGCATCAGATAGCCGTTGTCGGGGACCGGCAGGTCCAGCTCCTGCTGCATCTCCTTGTAGATGTTCCGCAGCGACGGCGGGGTCTTCACCCCGGGACGCACGGAGAAGCACAGGCCGTGGCCCTGGCCCTCGCCGTGGTACGGGTCCTGGCCGAGGACCAGGACCTTCACCCGCTCGTACGGTGTGGCGTCCAGCGCGGCGAAGACCTCCTCGCGCGGCGGGTAGACGGGACCCTTCGCCCGCTCCTCCTCCACGAACTCCGTCAGCTCCTTGAAGTAGGGCTTCTGGAGTTCGTCGCCCAGGACCCCGCGCCAGGACTCGGGCAGCATGGCGATGTCGGTCACGTCAACTTCCTTACGGTGTGCGGTCGCTTGCAGTTCTCAGAACCTACAGGCGACCACTGACAACCGGCTCCGCGGGCCTGTTCACCAGCTGGTCTTGCGGTCCAGCTCCCACATCATCATGATCGTCGACGGGTCGAGCGCGCGCTCGCCACCGGAGATCTCCTCGCTCGCCGCGACGTACTGCTTGCCCTGCCACAGCGGCAGCAGCCGCACGTCGTCGACGAGGACCTGCTGGGCCTCCTCGAACTCGCCCTCCACCTGCGCGCGGTCGCTCTCGCGGCGGGAGCGGGGCAGCAGGTCCTCGGTGATCTCGGGCGCCGAGTAGGGCGTACCGAGGGCGTTCTCCTTGCCGACGAACGGCGCGATGTAGTTGTCCGCGTCGGGGAAGTCGGGGAACCAGCCGCGCCCGAACACCGCGTACTCGCCCTTCTGGTAGCCCTCGACGTAGGTCTTCCAGGGCCGGCTCTTCAGCGTGATCTTGAACAGGCCCGAGGCCTCCAGCTGCCGCTTCAGCTCCTGGAAGAGCACCGCGGTCTCGGAGCCGTAGCGGTCGGTGGTGTACCAGAAGGTGAGCGGGACCGGCTCGGTGATGCCCGCCTCGGCGAGGATCGCGCCGGCCTTCTCGGCGTCGGGGTCGCCGTAGTCGTCGAAGAAGCCCGTGGTGTGGCCGTTGATGCCGTTGGGGACCATGGAGTACAGCGGGTCCACGGTGTCCTTGTAGATCTTGTGGGCGATGGTCGGCCGGTCCACGATCTGCGCGATCGCCTTGCGGACCGCGGCCTTCCCGGCCCACGGGTCGCTGGGGTTGAACACCAGGTAGCTGATGTCGATGCCGGAGCCCTCGACCAGCTGCACGGTCTGGTCGGCGTCCCGGTTCTGCAGCTTGAGGATGTCGTCGGCGGCCAGACCTCGGTAGGTGAGGTCGATCTCCTGGTCGTTCAGCGCCTTGACCATGGCGCCGGAGTCCTGGAAGTACCGGATGGTCACCGCGTCGTTACGGCGCTCCGCGAAGCCGTCGTAGTGGTCGTTGCGGACCAGTTCGGCCCGGTCGTTCTCCTTGTACGCCTGCAGGGTGTACGGACCGGAGCCGGTGACCTCGGTGCCCTCGCGCAGCGCGTCGGCGGGGTACTTGTCCGGGTCGACGATGGACATCGCCGGGGTGGCGAGCACGAACGGGAAGGTGGCGTCCGCGGTCTTGAGGTGGAAGACCACCTCGCGCTCGCCGCGCACCTGCACCCGGGCCAGGCTGCCGAGCAGCCCGGCGGGTCCGCTGGGCGCCTTGATGCTGAGGATGCGGTCGATCGAGTGCTTGACGGCCTGCGCGTCGAGCGTGCTGCCGTCGGAGAACTTCAGACCCTTGCGCAGCTCGCACCGGTAGGTGCGGTTGGTGGTGTCGGTGAACGCGCAGTTCTCGGCGGCGTCGGGCTGCGGGGTGGTCGAGCCGTTCGGGTAGCTGAGCAGCGTCTGGTAGATGTTCCGGAACAGCTCCCAGGAGCCGTCCCAGGACGCGGCGGGGTCCAGGGTGCTGGGCGCGCTGGTGGTCCCGACGACGATGGGGCCGTCATCGGCCTCGCCACTGTCGGAGAACAGCCCGCAGCCGGTCACCAGGGATATGGAAGCGATCGCCGCCACTTGCCGCAGGCATCGGTTCCGGTTGAACACGCGCACGCTCCTCGATCTGCCACACCAAAGGTCGGCAGACAGTACCGCAGCACTACGCTCCGGCGAACCGTCTCTGCGGGAGGTAGTTGATCACCTTTCCCGTGACGACGTTGTCAGCCCCCTGTGTACCCATCAAAACTCGACACGGGCGCCGTCTCCGTCAACATCGATCCCGTCACGCGCGGAGCACGAATGGATATCGACGGGAGACGACGCCCGTTCTGCGAGGAATTTAACCCCGTCAGGCGACACCCGCGTTGAGGAAGATGCCGCCGTCCACCACGAGGGTCTGACCGGTGATCCAGTCGGACTGCCCGGAGGTGAGGAACGCGGCGGCGCCACCGATGTCCGACGGCACGCCGAGCCGGGCCAGCGGGTAGGCCGCGGCCGCCTCCTCCTCGCGGCCCTCGTACAGCGCCTGCGCGAACTTGGTCTTGACCACCGCCGGGGCGATGGCGTTGACCCGCACCTTGGGCGCGAACTCGTGCGCGAGCTGCACCGTCAGGTTGATCAGCGCGGCCTTGCTGACGCCGTACGCGCCGATGAACGGCGAGGGCGCGAGGCCCGCGACGGAGGCGATGTTGACGATCGCGCCGCCGTTGTCCTTCTGCCAGGCGTGCCAGGTGCGCTGGGCGAAGCCGAGCGCCGAGACGACGTTGGTCTCGAAGACCTTGCGGGCCACGTTCAGGTCGAGGTCGGCGATCGGCCCGAAGACCGGGTTGGTGCCGGCGTTGTTGACCAGGTAGTCGACCCGGCCGAAGGCCTCCATCGTGCGCTCGACGGCGAGCGCCTGGTGGGCCTCGTCGTGGGCCTTGCCCGCGACGCCGATGACCCGGTCGGCGCCGAGCTTCTCGACGGCCTCCTTGAGGGCGTCCTCGTTGCGGCCGGTGATGCAGACCCGGTCGCCGCGGGCGACCAGCGCCTCGGCCACGCCGTATCCGATGCCGCGGCTGGCGCCCGTGATGAGCGCGACCTTGCCGGAGAGTTCAGTCATGGTGATGTGTTCCCTAGTCGAGCGGGCCGCCGGCCACGTACAGCACCTGGCCGGAGACGAATCCGGCGGCCTCGCCGGCGAAGAAGGCGACGGCGTTGGCGATGTCCTCGGGCTCACCGACGCGCTGCACGGGGATCTGGGTGGCGGCGGCGGCCTTGAAGTCCTCGAAGCCCATGCCGACCCGCTCGGCGGTGGCGGCGGTCATGTCGGTGGCGATGAAGCCGGGGGCGACGGCGTTGGCGGTGATGCCGAACTTGCCGAGCTCCTTGGCGAGGGTCTTGGTGAAGCCCTGCAGACCGGCCTTGGCGGCCGAGTAGTTGGCCTGGCCGCGGTTGCCGAGCGCGGAGGACGAGGAGAGGTTGACGATCCGTCCGAAGCCGGCGTCGACCATGTGCTTCTGGCAGGCCTTCGACATCAGGAAGGTGCCGCGCAGGTGCACGTTCATGACGGTGTCCCAGTCGGAGACGCTCATCTTGAACAGCAGGTTGTCGCGGAGCACGCCCGCGTTGTTGACGAGGATCGTGGGCCCGCCCAGCTCCTCGGCGATCCGCGCGACGGCCGCCTCGACCTGCGCCTCGTCGGAGACGTCGCAGCCGATCGCGAGGGCCTCGCCGCCCGCCGCGGTGATCTTCTCGACGGTGTCCTTGCAGGCGGCCTCGTCCAGGTCGATCACGGCGACCTTGTGACCCTCGGCCGCCAGTCGTACGGCGGTGGCGGCGCCGATGCCGCGCGCGGCACCGGTGACGACCGCGACCCGCTGCTCAGTGGTGGACATTGCTGCTTCTCCTCGCCCTTGGGATGCGGCTCTGACGGTCGTCCACTCGGTGAGCGACCGCTTAGTACCTTCAGCAGACGTGACGCTAGAAGCCCTGGCACCCGGTGTCAACGTCCGACGGCGCGGGTGTGATCGATTCCCCCCGGCCATCCGATCGGCCTACGGCTGCGCGCCACCCCGCGCCGTGGCCCCTAGCGTCGAACGGGTGGCCATTCCTGGCCGGAAAGGAGGCGCTCCATGCGCCGTCGCACCGGAGCCGCCGGCACGCTGATCGCGTTCCTCGCGCTCGTGCCCCTGGCCGAACCCGCTCACGCGCAGGACGTGGACTGCAGCAACTTCGCCTACCAGGAGGACGCGCAGGCCGTCTTCGACGCGGACCGCAGCGACCCCCACCGCCTCGACGAGGACCCCGGCCCGGACGACAACATCGCCTGCGAGGCGCTGCCCCGGCGCTCCGACGCCCTCACGTCCTCGACGTACGCCCCGCGCCGGCCCACGACCCCCGCACCGGCCGTCCCGACCGCCACCGCCGCCCCCACCACCGCGGCGCCGACACCACCGGCCCCTACGCCCACGCCGACGCGCGGTGTACGGGGCGGGCTGGGCGGCGCCTCGGACTCCGGCCCGAGCGCCCGCGAGGTCGGCGTCGGCGCGATCTTCGTCGCCGGCGCCCTGTTCACCACCGCGTACCTGGTGAAGCGCCGCCGCAGAAGCTGACTCCCACGCGGCACTGCCGACGGCAAGGCGAGGCCATGGGCCGGCACGGCGGCACAGGTCCGGCAGCGGGCCAGCGCACCGGCACAGGTCCGGCAGCGGGTCAGTGCACCGGCACAGGTACAGCCACCGGTCAGCGCACCGGCACAGGTACGGCAGCGGCCAGCGCACCGGCACAGGTACGGCAACCGGTCAGCGCAGCGGCACGAGTACAACAACCAGTCAGCGCACCGGCACAGCCCGGCTGCCGGCACGCACCGACGCTGGACGGCGGCCGGACATGGCACTGCCGCACCTCCGCTGGCCGGTCAGCACCGCCCCAGAGCCGACCCGGTCACCGCACCAGCAACTCCAGCAGTCGCCCCGCCTCCGCCGCCGGGTCGGTGGTCAGTCCCGTGTGCACCGGGCCCGGCTGTACCACCGTCGAGCGGGGTGCGATCAGCCAGCGGAAGCGCCGGCCCGCGTCGTCGGCCGCGGCCTGGCCCGCCGCCTCGCCGCCGGCGCAGACCCCCTCGACCGCGCGCAGCGCGGCCCGTACGCCGGCCACGTCGGCCCGCGGGTCCAGCGCGAGCAGCCGCGCCTCGTCGAGGTGGGTGCGGGCCCCGACGTAGGCCTTGGCCCGGCAGTAGACGAGCACGCCGGCGTTGATGCACTCGCCGCGCTCGATCCGCGGCACGACCCGCAGCAGGGCGTACTCGAAGACGTCCCGGTCGCTGCGCCGGCTGCCCTTGATGATGTGGCGCTCGGTCACTTGGTCCCCTCCATGCCGCTGATGCCGTTGATGCGCTCGTGGACGACGGCGGCGCGTGCGAGCAGCGGCCGGGCGTACGCCTTCCTCAGGTCGTCCGGTGTCGCGAAGCCGGGCTCGTCGGCCAGCCAGGCGTCCGGGATCTCGGCGGTGACCTCGGCGAGCAGGTCCTCGGTGACGCGCGGGGCGAGCTCGGCGGCGGCCGCCCGGACGTCCGGCGCGAAGGACCGCAGGGCGTGGTCGGTGGCGTCGTAGGGGCGGGCGGCGGAGGTGTCGGCGGACGGCCAGTTGTGGTGCCAGATCATCGTGGCGCCGTGGTCGATCAGCCAGAGGTCGCCCTGCCACATCAGCAGGTTGGGGTTGCGCCAGGAGCGGTCGACGTTGTTGACGAGCGCGTCGAACCAGACGATCCGCCCGGCCTCCTCGGGGCCGACCGTGAAGGCGAGCGGGTCGAAACCGAGCGCGCCGGAGAGGAAGTCCATGCCGAGGTTGGTCCCGCCGCTGCCCTTCAGCAGTTCCTGCACCTGCGGGTCGGGCTCGCCGAGCCCGAGGTCCGGGTCGAGGTCGACGGTGACCAGCCGGGGCATCCGGAGGCCGAGGCGGCGGGCCAGCTCCCCGCAGACCACCTCCGCGACGAGGGTCTTGCGTCCCTGGCCGGCTCCGGTGAACTTGAGGACGTACGTCCCGAAGTCGTCGGCCTCGACGAGTCCCGGCAGCGAGCCGCCCTCACGCAGCGGCGTGATGAAGCGGGTCGCGATGACTTCCTTGAGCATCGCCCCAGGTTACTGGGGCGTTCGAGGTCGCCGGACCCGGCCCGGCACGGCCGCGGGTCTCTATCGGGTGAAGACCCGCGTGGCGGCTGAACCGGACCCGCCCGGCGGCCGTACTGCTGGACGTCACGACGGCCGAACGGCTCAGGAAATCCGCGGAAGGGAACCTCACATGCCCACGGAATCGCTTCACCCCGGGTCGGGTCCGGCCCGCCGCACCGTGCTGGCGGCGGCCGGGGCGGCGGGCCTCGCCGTCACGGCGGCCGGGTGCGGGTCGGACGACGGCGGCGCGTCCGGCACCGTGCTCGGCAGGACCGCCGACATCCCCGAGGGCGGCGGGAAGGTCTTCGCCGACGAGGGTGTGGTGGTCACCCAGCCGTCGGCGGGCGAGTTCAAGGCGTTCTCGTCGAAGTGCACCCATCAGGGCTGCGCGGTGAAGGACGTCCGGGACGGGCTGATCATCTGCCCCTGCCACGACAGCCACTTCTCGGCCACCGACGGCAGTGTCAAGAAGGGCCCCGCGACCAAGCCGCTGCCCGCCGAGAAGATCACCGTGGACGGTGACGAGATCACGCTGGCGTGAGCGGCGGCGCGGGCGCCGCCGGGACGGCCGGACTCCGCCGGTCGTCTTGCCGTCGGCGGCCCGCCGCCCCCATCCTTGGCCGGCAACCTCTGGGGTGTTCTCAGGTGCCGTCCTGCGAAAGGGTTCTCGATGACCGCCACTCAGCGCCGGGGCCGGAAGATCATGATGGCGCCCGGCGAGCTGGACGCGTTCCTGACCGCCGAGCGCACCTGCCGTGTCGCCACCGTCTCCGCCGACGGCACCCCGCATGTGAGCCCGCTCTGGTTCGTCTGGGACGGCACCTCGCTGTGGCTGTACTCGCTCACCCGCAGCAAGCGCTGGGCCGACCTGCGCCGTCACGCCCGGCTGGCGGTGGTGGTCGACGCCGGGCACGAGTACGACGAGCTGCGCGGCGCCGAGCTGTCCGGTGCCGCGGAGTTCGTGGGCGAGGTCCCGCGCACCGGCGAGCCGCACCCCGAACTGGCCTCGGTCGAGGCGCTGTTCGCGCGGAAGTACTTCGGCCTGGACACGCTGCCGCACGACGGCCGGCACGCCTGGCTGCGGCTGACGCCGGACGCGGTCAGGTCGTGGGACTTCCGGAAACTGGCCTCCCCGCCTGCTGATCCGTCTGCCCGGTGACCCGCTCCCCCGCCGCCCGCAGCGCCCGCACCGCCGCCCGGATCGAGGGGCGGCGGTCGGCGTCCGAGCGCCAGACGACGTACACGTGCCGCCGCACCCGCTGCCGCAGCGGGAGGGCGACCACGCCAGGCGGCATCGGCTGCCGTCCCAGCAGCGGGATCACGCACACCCCGAGTCCGGCGGCGACCAGCCCGAGCTGGGTGTGGGTCTCGGCGGCGCGGTGGCCGACGATCGGCTCGATGCCCTTGGAGCGCAGGGTGAACATCAGCCACTCGTGACAGAACTCGCCCTCGCCCCAGGTGATCCACTCGTCCTCGGTGAACTCCGCGAGGTCCACCTCGTCGCGCCCGGCGAGCGGATGGCCGGCCGGGACGGCGACGTCCGCCGGATCGTCCAGGATCGACGCCTTGACGAGGCCGTCTGGCAGCGGCATCGGCTTGTTGTACCAGTCGAGGACGACGGCGAGGTCGAGGTCGCCGCGGATCACGCCCCGGACGCCGTACTCGGGTTCCCGCTCGCACGACCGCAGCCGCAGCGCCGGGTGCTCGGCGCGCAGCGCGGCCAGCGCGGCCGGGAAGAGGCCGCGCGCGGCGGTGGGGAACGCCGACAGCCGCAGCTCGCCGACGACCTGCCCGCGCTGCGCCTCCAGATCGGACTGGGCGAGCGCCACCTGGGACAGGATCCGCGCCGCGTGCTCGGCGAGCAGCCGGCCGGCGTCGGTCAGCCGCACACCCCGGCCGTGCTTGGCGAGCAGCCGCTGTCCGACCTCCCGCTCCAGTTTGGCCATCTGCTGGGAGACGGCCGAGGTCGTGATGTGCAGTCCCTCCGCGGCACCGCTCACCGAGCCGTGCCGGGCGAGGGCGTCGAGGGTGCGCAGTCGGTCCAGGTTCAGCATGCGGCGATGCTACGGCCGGACATTTAAGCTCCGCTACGAGATATCGGGTGCGAAATCTCGATTGTGCTACGAGATCATCTCCAGCATCGTGGGGTCCATGACCACCGTCGCCTCCATCACCCGCGTCCCGTCGCCCCCCGCGCTCCCCCGCCCCCGCCGCGCCCTCGACTGGCGTATCCGCTTCGGCGTGCTGTCGCTGATCTGGGGATTCAGCTTCCTGCTCATCAAGGTGGGCACCGACGGGTACGCCCCCTTCCAGGTCACCCTCGGGCGCCTGGTGTTCGGGACGGCGGTGCTGGCGGCGGCGATGGCGGTGAAGCGGGAGCGGCTGCCGCGCGGCGCGCGGACCTGGCTCCATCTGACGGTGGCCGCGTTCCTGCTGAACGCCCTGCCGTTCTCGCTGTTCGCCTACTCCGAGCTGACCATCCCGTCCACGCTCGCCGGCATCTGCAACGCCACCTCGCCGCTGTGGGGCATGGTGCTGTCCCTGGTGGCGCTCTCCGAGGACCGGCCGACCCGGGTGCGGGTCGCGGGGCTCGGCCTCGGCTTCCTCGGTGTCCTCACGGTGCTCGGCGCCTGGCAGGGCTTCGCGGGACTGGACGCGGGCGGCACGGCGATGGCCCTGCTGGCCTCGCTGAGCTACCCGGTCGGCTGGATCTACGTCCGCCGCACGCTGGCCGGCTCGGGCCACTCGAACCTGTCGCTGACCGGTGCGCAGCTGCTGCTCGCGACGGCACAACTGGCCGTCGTCACGCCGCTGTTCACCACCCTCCCGGCCACCTTCCCGGTGGTTCCGCTGCTGGCGGTCGCGGCGCTCGGCGCGCTCGGCACGGGCGTCGCCGTCCTCATCCAGTACGGCCTGGTCGCCGAGGTGGGCCCGACGACCGCCCAGATGGTCACCTACTTCATCCCGGTCATCGCCACCGCCGCCGGAGTCGCCCTCCTCGGCGAGTCCCTGACCTGGTCGACCCCGGTCGGCGCGGCGATCGTGCTGGCGGGCGCGGCGCTGACGCAGGTCCGTCCGAAGTGACGGGCGGCGTCACGAGCCAGGGCTCCGTCAAGTTCCGTGCTTGCGTGGAGGGTTGACGATCAGGCCGGTAGGGGCGGATGGCAGAGCAGGCACGGGGGTTCGCGACCTCGTTCAAGGTCCAGCACACCGCCTCCGCCACCGCCCACGGCCGCCGCGACTCCCGCTCGATCAAAACCTGCACCATCGCCGACAACCTCGGTGGCATCGCTTTCCCCCATGCCCACCTCGCCATCCGGGTCCACCGCCGCCGCAAGCCCACCGGCCGGCCCGAAACCCGCGAGAACGTCTACGCGGTCACCAGCCTCGCCGCCCGTCAAACCCGCCCCGTCGACCTCGCCGCCGCCACATCGCCAAGATCACCCGCGCCATTCGCCACGAACCCGAACGAGCTCTCGCCGCCCTGGGCGTCACCAACAACCCAAAAACGCACGTAACTTGATGAGCCCTGCACAGCCATCCCCGGAAGACCATCGGCGCCATGCGCGCGAACCGACGCTTTATTCGGGACTTCACAGGGGTTCCCCCTTTGATAGTGCATGATCGCTCCGCGCAGGCTCCCGTCCTGAGGGCGTCGATGACCAGTTCGGTGCGCATATGGGGCGGCGATCCACCAGCCCACCAGCCGCTTGGAGTGCAGGTCCAGCAGCGTCGCCGGATAGGGGAACTGACCGTCGCCGACGGGGAGATACGGGATGTCCCTTACGCACTTCCCGCACCGGCGCATCACCCACACCACTACCTGAGGTTCACAGCACCCACGTCAACTCGCGCTGTTCTCGAACAGGTTGACAGAAACCAAATGGCATGGTTGCGCGAAGTTGCGGGACCGGTCATATGGCTCATCCTGGAAGTAACGCACGACCACCGCGCCAGCACGGCGTATCGCCGCCGCACCTGCTGAGAACCGCGAGATTGGATATGCGCGATGACAGAGATCGACGCGGCCGTAGTGGACTCGAACGCGTCCAGCGCTACGATACCGGCAACGATATTCAACAAATCAAGTCGCACTATCGCCACGGGCGGCACAGTGCGACTTACGGCAGCTCCCTTCGGGACCGGAAATTTCACTGATGGGACTTTCGGCTCGATCGCGCCAGGGGGACAAGAGACACAGCTCATCAATTGGGATCTGGAGCAAGACGATGTGGGACATACCCCATATCCGACGGCCGCCCACTATTTCCTTTCAGCGGAAGGAGGCGGGGGCTGCTCAGGAGGAACCGGTGAAAATCCAGAAGGAATCGCAGGAGTCCGATTCTCCATATTTGACTCCGACTGGTCATAACTGCGCCGATCCTGCATGGAGGGGCACTGGCGCATCATCAGGCCTGGGGTAAATGGCGGTCCCGTCCGGAGTCAGCGGGGAGATCATGTCTACTTCGTCATTTCAAATGTCGAGCTTCACTCCCGTCGATGGCAAGATTGTCAATCAGAACTCGACCTCTGTATCGTTCTCATTCTCTAGCGCATACGCAACACATATCAGCGTCGACATATGGTCTGAGGATGACCAAGGCGCAACCTACGCCGATAGGCAAGAAACGGCTACGAACGGTACCGATGATGCGGGCTTGTCGTTTGCCGTGCCGGCCGCTGTTAACCTGCACTACAAGATTACGATCAGCGGCGACCCCAGCTCCAATAATACTGTCCACGTCCGCATCGAATGGTAACTCGTTGGCATTCCGCGTGCCATCCCAGCCCGGCCAGGACTTGATCAGGTTCCGTGAGTTTCTGGGTTGTTGCGCAAGCACGAAACTTGACGGAGCCCCGGTCACGGGCGCCGTCATGACCAGGATCACCGCCGGCCAGGTTCACCAGTCGTCGCCGATGTCGAAGTTGGCGGCGATCGGCATGCCGTCGTACGCGAACACCACCACGACGTAGTCGTCCGACGCGGTCAGCCCGGCGTAGAGCCGCTCCGCCAGCTCCGAACTCGCGACGTCGTCCGACCGTGAGATCACGGTGAGCATCGCGGGCACGTGATCCAGCACGCCCGAATCCGGTTCCCGCGGACCCGAGTACAGGGAGGAGCTCAGGTCGTCGTTGTCGAACCAGTATTTGTATCCCTAGTACCTGTCGGGTGTGATCGTCCCGCCGTCGAAAGGCGTCCCCAGGATGCGGGACACGTCCGCCCACAGGCGGTCGCCGAACTCCCTGCTTCGGAAGTCGTCCTGCCGCGCGGGCCCGACATAGAAGTCGAAGTCAAGCTTGTAACCGTCGTACTGCGCGAAATCTGTCATCGGAATCTTTCTCCGGGTTGGGTTAGAAGTCCTCGTCGATCACGAAGTCCCTGCCGGTGATCACGACCCGCTCCAGATGCCCCTTGTGGGAGAACTGCCGGAGACCGTCCCTGGCGGCGTCCTCGCTCATTCCGCCGGGCCACAGGTCCCCACCATTTCGTCACAGTTTGCCGAGACCCTTTCCGAACGGCTCTGATCTGCTGAAATGTGGCTCGTGCGCGTGGAGTTGGGCCCTCCTGGGGCTGTTGACCCGATGTCGGGAAAGCGGCGCTTGTCCGGTGCCGACGGGCGCCGGTACGCGACCGCACTTCGCATGAGAAAGCGGCAACTGCCGTCCCGTGATCGGCAGTTGCCGCCCGACGGTGAGCCCGCCGCCTCGCCTCACATGTGACCGCGCCCCGCTCCCGGCCCCACCGCCGCGGCGACCGCCTCCGCCAGCGCGAGCGTCTCCGGCTCGGTCAGCCCCGAGACGGTCACCCGGATCCCGGGCCGGGCGTTCATCCGGAACCGGGCACCGGGTGCGACCGCCCAGCCCGCGTGCAGCAGCCGGGCGACGGCTCCGGTCTCGTCGGGCACCGGGATCCACACATTCATCCCGCTGCGCCCGTACGCCGCTATCCCGCGTTCCCGCAGCGCGCCGATGAGCGCGTTGCGGCGCCGCCCGTACGCCGCCGCCACGGCCCGCGCGTCCACCGCGCCGTCGGCCCACAGCCGCGCCACCGCCCGCTGGACGATCCGGCTGACCCAGCCGGGCCCGAGCCGCTGCCGGCCGCGCACGCGGTCCACGGTGATCTCGTCGCCGGTGAGCACGGCGAGCCTCAGATCGGGGCCGTAGGCCTTGGCGACCGAACGCACCACGGCCCAGTGCCGGGTGACACCGGCCAGCGGGTGCAGCGGCAGGTCGACGATCCGGTACCCGTGGTCGTCCTCGACGAGGAGGGTGTCCGGGTACTCGCGGAGCACGGACCGCAGGGCACGCGCGCGGGCGGCGGTCACCGCGGCACCGGTGGGGTTCTGCGCCCGGTCGGTGACGATCAGCGCGCGGGCCCCGGCGGTGAGGGCGGCGCGGACGTCGTCGGGGAGCGGTCCGTCGTCGTCGACGCCGACGGGGACCGTGCGCAGGCCGAGCGCCGGGACGAGATCGAGGAGGCTGCCCCATCCGGGGTCCTCGACGGCGACCGCGTCACCGGGTTTGAGATGCGCGGCGAGGACGCGCTCGATCGCGTCGAGCGATCCGGAGGTGACCGCCACCGGCCCGCCGGGCACCCCGTCGGCGTCGAGGTCGGCGCGCGCGATGCGGGCCAGCTCCGGTTCCACCGCCGTCTCGCCGTACAGCACCGGCTGCCGGTCGCCCAGCTCGGCCGCCGCCGCGAAGGCCGCCGCCAGCGGGGGCAGCAGCGCCGGGTCGGGGTTGCCGGCGGCCACGTCGCGCACCCCTTCCGGCACCTCCACCCGGATGTACTCGCGCCCGGTGGTGGCGGGCTTGGCGCGCACCCGGCTGCCCCGGCGCCCGTCGGTCTCGATGACCCCGCGCTCGCGCAGGACGCGATAGGCGGCCGCGACGGTGTTCGGGTTCACGCCGAGCCGTGCCGCCAACTCCCGCATAGGAGGCAGGAGTTGACCCGGTTCCAGGTCGCCGCCCGCCACCGCTTCCTCGACGCTCGCGGAAATCTCTGCTGCGCGCCGACCTCTGATCGGATATTCTCCTAGCACAAAGCCAATTATGCACTAGTGCAATGGAGAGCGCCATGCAGGGGACTCAGCAGACGCCGTCGCTGCCCACCGCGTACACCCCGACCGACCGCACCGTCCCCACGCGCTCCGCCGACCGCGCCCGGTACGACAAGGAACTGGTGCACGCGATACTCGACGAGGCCTACGTCTGCCACCTCGGCTTCGTCCGCGACGGCGCCCCGGTCGTCCTGCCGACGCTCTTCGGCCGGGTCGGCGAGCGGCTCTACGTGCACGGCTCGACCGGCTCGCGCCCGCTGCGGATGACCGGCCAGACCGACCCGGGCCTGCCGGTCTGCCTGACGGTCACCCATGTCGACGCGCTGATCCTGGCCCGCTCCGCCTTCCACCACTCGATCAACTACCGGTCGGTCGTGGTGCACGGCCTCGCCTACGACGTCACGGACCCCGACGAGAAGCGGGAGGCCCTGGACGCGCTGGTGAACCACGTGGTGCCGGGCCGGGCCCAGGACTCCCGCCCCGCCAACAAGAAGGAACTCGCCGCCACCGCGGTGATCCGCCTGGACCTGGACGAGGTCTCCGCCAAGCTGCGCACCGGCGGGGTGAACGACGAGCCCGAGGACCTGGACCTGCCGCACTGGGCCGGCGTCGTCCCGCTCCGCAAGGGCTACGACACCCCGGTCGCCGACGCCGCCCTCGCCGCCGACACGCCGGTGCCCGACTACCTCTCGGCGCTCTGACCCCACCGGCCGGTCACCGCCTCCCGGATCGCGCCGTCGCCCGCCGCTCCTCGTCCGTGCGAGCCACCGCGCCCAGCAGGAGCCGCAGCGGCGCGGACGGCGGACCGGACGGCACGTCCGCCGAGGTGACCAGCGGCCGCACGGCCACGCGAGGCACCGACGGCGCTCCGACCACGTCGTAGAAAACGCTCCGGGAAGGCCCCCCGGTCCTGATCTCGGTGAGCGTCTCCCGGAGGGGGTGAACGGCGACCCCGGCACCGGCTCCGCTTCGGCGGCGCGCAGGGCGCCGGTCACCAGGTCGTGGGAGGGCCGGTCGCGCTCGCGCGGGGCGAGCCGCAGCGTCAGGCCCGCCGACTGTTCCAGGCCCAGGGCGGGCGCGGCCGAGAACGGATGGTCGCCGGGCAGCACGACGCACAGCGGGTCCCGCCACAACGGCAGCAGCGTCAGCCCAAGTCCGTCAGCGGCCCGCGCACCAGTGCGGCATCCAGCTCACCCTCCCGCACCGCGAGCAGCCGGTCGGCGAGCGGCAGTCGCCGCAGCCGGACCCGCAACCGTGGGGCCGCCGCCGCCAGATCCTCCACGATCCGGTGAACCCGGCCCCCGGGCCCGTGCACAGCCGCAGCACTCCGTCCGCCCCGGCCACGACGTCCGCGGCCACCTGCCGCACCCGCTGCGCTGCGGCGAACGCGGCGCGCGCCTCGGGCGGCAACCGCTCGCCCGCGCCGGAGGGCCGCACCCTGCTGGTGGACCGCTCGAAGAGGGACACCGAGCTGCCGCTCCACGCGGCGGACCCGCCGGCTCACCGCCGACTGGACGACGCCCAGCCGTTCCGCGGCCCGGCCGGATCCACCTTCCTCGGCCACCGCCACGACGGCCGCACCGGAGACACCAGCAGGACCGGCACCCCTCACGACGCGCCGATCGTCCGGCCCGAGGAACCCGAGCACGTACCGCTGCCGCACGGCGGCGGCTTCCGACTGCCGGCCGACGGCCGACGGCCGACGGCCGACGGCTGACGGCTGACGGCTGACGCGACCGAGGCGGGGCGGGGGCGCTGGGCGTCGCCTCACCCTCCCCGAGGACGCCGACGGCGCCCGACCGCGGCCCCCTCCTCGTCCGTTCGGCTGTTTCCGTGCCCTGGGCCGGATCGCGCCGGGCGCGAAGTCCTTCAACAGCCTCCTGCCCGAACAGGACCGCTATGGCGTGCCGCTTCCACGGCCCGACCGGCCGGGAGGCCGCAAGAGCCCCCTGACGGCGCCGGGAGCGGCGCTCAGGCGGACGTTCCGCGAGCGGACATCTCCCGTTCCGGCGCACCGCTCGCCACCGGCTCGGTGCCGGAGCGGGCGGGCGTCGAGCGGGCGGGCGTCGAGGACTGCGCGATGAAGGCGCCCACCAGCACCACCGCGCCGCCCACCACCTGCGGCGCCGACAGGTGCTCGCCGAGCAGCACCCAGGCCAGCACGGTGGCGACGACCGCTTCGAGGCACGCCACGACCCCCGCGACCGCCGGCGACAGCCGACGCACCGACAGCACCCCGGTGACGTAGGCGACGACGGTGGCGACGAGGACGATCCAGGCGAGCAGCAGCCAGGCCGCGACCGGAGTGCCGTCCATGCGCGCGGTACCGGTGAGCACCTGCCAGTCCATGCCCCACGGCCGGGCGACGACGGTCAGCACGGCGGCGCCCACGAGCAGCCCGTAGGCGATCACACCGAGGGGGTCGGGGGCGTCGTCGCCGGAGTCGCTGCCCTGGTCGGACAGGACGAAGTAGCCGACCTGGCAGCAGGCGGCGCCGAGCGCGAGCAGCAGGCCGAGCGCGTCGAAGCGCAGCCCCGACCACACCTCGACGACACAGGCGAGCCCGCCGACCGCGAGCACCACGCCGAGCGCCGCCGCCCGCGTCACCGGCCGCCGCTGCATGAACCGCACCCAGCCGAGGACCAGCGCGGGCGCCAGATACTCGACGAGCAGCGCGACCCCGACCGGGATGCGGGAGATCGCCGCGAAGTAGCAGGCCTGCACGCCCGCCACGGCCAGCAGGCCGAACCCGGCGAGCAGCGCGGGGCGGCGGCGCAGCAGCGCGCGGTGCCGTACGGCGAGCGGCAGCATCACCAGGGCGGCGCCGGTGACGCGCAGCCACACCACGTGCAGCGGGTCGAGGCCGGCCTCGATCAGCGGCTTGGCCGCGACTCCGGACCCGCCGAAGGCGACCGCCGACATCAGCGCGAGGCCGAGCCCGAGGCCCTTGCCGCGGCTGCCCTGACTGCTTTGAGACTTCTGCACCGGCACATGATGACAGGCGATGACATGAGCGTCATCCCTGTTGACACCTGTCTCACCGGCTGGACCTCACAGGCCGGCCTCGCCGTCCCGGACGTAGTGCCGCGGCGAGTCCTCGAAGAGCAGCGGGCCGGGCAGCCCCGGGCCGTCGATCCGCGTCCGCAGCTCCGCCACGTCGACGCCCGCCCGGTCCAGCACCTCCACCGCCCGCGCCGCCGGGTCCACGACGATGCCGGCCAGCAGGTCGAGCCCGCACGCCCGGACGTCACCGCGCCCCTTGGCCCGCCCGCAGGCGTACGCCATCGCCGCCGCGGCCACCGGCGAGTACCCCTCCGCGCCGGGCGCCACGGGCAGGGCCGCCGAGTCCTCGACGCCGCCCTGCCAGCGCAGTCCGTAGCCGATGCTGCGCTGCACCAGGTAGCCGAGCAGCCGGGCGAGCTGCGGTCCGCCCTCGAGCGCGGCGCGCGCCTCGGGGTCGTACTCCAGCAGCGAGTGGAGCAGATGGGCGGTGTCGATCTGCGGGTCCCGGTCCCGCACGGCCCTTCTGCGGGCAGCGGCGAGCACCGATGCCAGCTCCGCACTGAGCCCGGCATCGTCGTCCACACGGTGGGCGTCCAGGTCCTGGCCCGACTGCCGGGGAATACGGGATTGCACATCCCCCACCCCATCAGTCCGCGCGGAGCGTGACATCCCCGGCAGGACGCATCTTCTCGTCCCACACAGAGCGGACATCCACGGCCGGAATCTCCTCCCTGCGGATGAGATCACGCCGTATCTTCCCCAGGGGCGCGCGCCGCCTTGCCTCACGCCCCCGACACCGAAGCGCCCCGTGGAGAAGTCCACGGGGCGCCAGGGGTACGTCGGGTCGCGGCAAGGGTGCGGCAGGGGCGCCGGGAGGGCGGCCGGCCGCCGCTCAGTCCTCGTCGGCGAGGATCAGATACAGCTTCTTGCGGGCGTCGTTGATGACGGCCAGCGCCTTCTCGCGCTGCTCGGGGGTGCCGGTCTTCCAGACCTGGCCGAAGGCCTCCATCAGACCGAAACCGGCCTGCCGGATGTCGTTCAGCGCCTCCCAGTCGACCGTTCGCGAGGCCTCCTCCCAGGGCGCCTCCGGGCCTTCCTCGGCCGCCGCGCGACCCGCCTCGGTGAGCGCGAAGAGCTTCTTGCCGCCCTCGGACTCACTGGAGATCAGGCCCTCGTCCTCCAGCAGCTGGAGGGTGGGGTACACCGAGCCGGGGCTGGGCTTCCACGCGCCGCCGCTGCGCTCGGCGATCTCCTGGATCATCTCGTAGCCGTGCATCGGCCGGTCCTTCAGCAGGGCCAGGATCGACGCCCGTACATCACCGCGCCGTGCCCTGCCGCGCGGTCCGCCGCGCCCTCGACCCCAGGGGCCGCCACCGAATCCCGGTCCGCCGAAGCCCGGGCCACCCGGCCCGAAGGGACCGAAGGCGGCCCGCCGCCCGTCGAACCCACCGAAACCGCCGCCGTGGCCGTGCCGTCCGGCGCCGCCGGGACCACCGTGTCCACGCTCGAATCCATGCGTACGCATCACAATCACTCCACTCATTCGTTGATCTGTCGCGTATCGTTCGCGATGCTTCAACGATATATCGGAAGTCTTCGGCTGGCAAGCCCCCTCCGACTCCTCCGTCGGCCGCACCGGAGATCGCCGTGCGGCGAATCGGGCCAGGACTCGCCGATTGGCCTTGGCCTGCGGCTTTGCGCAGCCCCTAGCGTCATGCCATGCGGATTCGAATCGTCGACGCCTTCACCGACCGCCCCTTCGCCGGCAACCCGGCCGGGGTCCTGCTCCTCGACGCCTTCCCGGACGACACCTGGCTCCAGCAGGTGGCCCTGGAGGTCAACCACGCCGAGACGGCCTTCGCCCACCGCCTGCCCGAGGGCGGCGAGGCCGACTGGGCGCTTCGCTGGTTCACGCCGGTCGCCGAGGTCAACCTGTGCGGCCACGCCACCCTGGCCGCCGCCCACGTCCTGCACACCACCGGCGCCCATGAGGGCCCCGTCCGCTTCGCCACCCGCAGCGGAATCCTGATCGCCGCACCCGGCGAGGACGGCTCGATCACCCTCGACTTCCCCACCGCCCCGCTCACCCCGGTCGAGGCTCCGGACGGGGTCGCCGAGGCCCTGGGCGCGCAGCCCCTCGCGGCCTTCGACACCGGACCCAACGTCGGAGACCTGCTGCTGGAGCTGGCCGACGAGGAGACCGTCCACGCCCTGGCCCCGGACCACAAGGCGCTCGCCGCGTTCTCCCGGCGCGGCATCATCGCGACCGCCCGCGCCAAGGACCCGGCGGCTGGTCACGACTTCGTCTCCCGCTGCTTCTTCCCGAACGTCGGCATCGACGAGGACCCGGTCACCGGCAGCGCCCACACGGCCCTCGCCCCGTTCTGGTGCGACCGCCTCGGCCGCCCGGCCCTGACCGGCCTCCAGGCCTCGCGGCGCTCCGGCCGCGTCCACGTCGAACTGCGCGGCGACCGCACCCTGCTCAGCGGACACGCGGTCACCGTCATCGAGGGCGAGCTGCGCGCGGAGCCGACAGCGCAGCGGTGAACGGCACGGGAAGAGGGGCGCACGAAGAAGGGGCGTACGACATTCTCGTACGCCCCTCTTCCCGGCTCTCCTCGGGTCCTCCCGGCTCTCCTCGGGTCTTCCCGGCTCTTCTCAGCCGCCCTGCCGACGGCCGTCGTCGCTGCCGACGGCCCCCGTCGCTCAAGCCGTCGGCAGCCAGTCCACCTTGCCCGCCAGCAGCGAGTAGCCCACGAACGCCCCGATGTCGAGCAGCGAGTGCGCGACGACCAGGGGGCCCACCCGGCCCCAGCGCCGGTACAGGTAGACGAAGACGACGCCCATCACGAGGTTGCCGACGAAGCCGCCGATGCCCTGGTAGAGGTGGTACGAGCCGCGCAGTACGGAACTGGCCATCAGCGCGCTGCCGGGCGACCAGCCCAACTGGCCGAGCCGGCGGAGCAGATAGCCGACGACGATGACTTCCTCCACGATCGCGTTCTGCAACGCCGAGAGGATCAGCACCGGGTACTTCCACCACACCTCGGGCAGCGCCTCGGGCACCACGGTGAGGTTGAAGCCGAGTCCGCGCGCGGCGAGGTAGAAGGCGATGCCGGTGCTGCCGATCACCGCGGCGACGGCGGCGCCGCGGCCGAGGTCGGGCCAGGGCCGGGAGCGGTCGAAGCCGAGCGTGCGCATGCTCTGCCCCTCGCGCATCAGCAGATGCGCGACGAGCGCGACCGGCACCAGCGCGGAGGTGATGCCGAAGAGCTGCCAGGCCAGGTCGAGCCAGGGCCGGCCCGGCGCGGCCGAGGCGTTGAGTGTGGCCGCCTGGTCCCTGAGCCCGCCCGGTTTCGTCACCGAGCCGATGAAGCTGATCAGCGCGGAGACCCCGCTGGCTCCCAGCGAGAACCCCAGCACCAGCAGCGTCTCGTCCCGCAGGATCCGCCGCCCGGGCTGTTCCCGCGGCGATGGACCGACCACCGCGTCCGCCTCGGCCTGCACTCTGCCTCCCGTTGCGTCACCGCCCGCCCCACATCGGCGACGGACTACGGGCAGAGCTTACGAAGCCGGAGCGGCCGGTCTCACACCTCACCCCTCCCGTCGCCGCGCCCGCGACGACCTTGGCCGTTGCTTCCGGGTGTTCCGGCGGTCACCGCGTCGGCACCAGGTTCGGCAGTCCGACCGGCCAGACATGCACGGGCTCGCCCACGCGCATCAGCTCGGCGTACCGCCGGGTGGTGGCGGCCAGCGCCGCGTCCCGCGGCAGCCCCGCCTCCAGCGCCTGGTGGAACGTGGCGACCTGCCACGAGGCTCCGTTCATCCGCCGCCGGCACCGCTCCTCGATCACCCCGAGGTAGAGATCGCGGTCCGCCGGTTCCACTCCCCACGCGTCCAGCCCCGCCTCGGCCAGCGGCAGCAGTTCGTCGCGTACGAGGCTGACGGCGTCGACCTCGGCGAGCCCGCCGAGCCGTCCGCGCCGCGGCCAGGTGAACCGCGCCTCGATGCCGTACCGGCAGGCGGCGTCGAAGTTGGCGGCGGCCGCCTCGAACGGCATCCGGGTCCACACCGGCCGCGACTCCTCGGCCAGCGCCCGCACCAGTCCGTAGTAGAAGGCCGCGTTGGCGACGACGTCGGTCACCGTCGGCCCCGCGGGCAGCACCCGGTTCTCCACCCGCAGATGCGGAACGCCGTCGGCGATGTCGTACACCGGCCGGTTCCAGCGGTAGACCGTGCCGTTGTGCAGCACCAGCTCGGCCAGCGACGGCACACCGCCCGCGTCCAGCACGGCCAGCGGGTCCTCGTCGTCGCAGATCGGCAGCAGCGCCGGGAAGTAGCGCAGGTTCTCCTCGAAGAGGTCGAACGCCGAGGAGATCCACCGCTCGCCGAACCAGGTCCGCGGCCGCACCCCCTGCGCCTGGAGCTCGGGCGGGCGGGTGTCGGTGGACTGCTGGAACAGCGGCGGCCTGGACTCCCGCCACAGCTCCCTGCCGAACAGGAAGGGCGAGTTGGCGCCGACGGCTATCTGCGCGGCCGACGCGGCCTGCGCCGCGTTCCACACATCGGCGAAGCGGCCCGGCGTGACCTGGAGGTGCAGCTGCACGGAGGTGCAGGCGGCCTCCGGCGCGATCGACTTCGACGTGCACACCAGGTGCTCCACACCGTCGATGTCGAGCGTGAACTCCTCACCGCGCGCCGCCACGATCTGATCGTTCAACAAGGTGTAACGGTCGACCTCGGAGAGGTTGGTCGAGACCAGGTCGTCGCGCTCCAGCGTCGGCAGAATACCGATCATCACGATTCCGGCGTCGACTTCTCCGGCCTTCCGATGCGCATATGCCAGTGACGTACGGAGTTCCTCGGCGAGCCGATCGAATACCCGCCCGCCCAGCCGGTGGGGGGCGATGTTCACTTCCAGGTTGAACATGGCGAGTTCTGTTTGGAAATCCCTACTGGCGATCCTTTCCAGAACTTGACCGTTCAGCATTCTCGGCATGCCGTCGGCGCCCGCGAGATTCAGCTCGATCTCCAGGCCCATGAGGTTCTTGGGCCGATCGAACCGCTTCTCCTCCAGGAGTCGCTCCAGGCCAGTCAGGCACTGCCCGAGCTTGTCCCGGTAGCGCTGCCGATCGGACAGGTCGAACGCGCCTGCCACGACCTTCTCCCCCATCGAAGCGTCCCTCCTCGGTGGCGGCGGGCCGGCGATCCGGCCGCCGGGGTGTTCCGGGTGCAGGGTGGATGATGCCCCGCCCGAGCGATCCATAACGTCCCCGGCCGACGCCCCGGACGGCTACTCTGGTCACACCGCCGAAGATGACCGATGGCACATTCACGGGGCATGGCGCAGGAGGCATTTTCTGTACCCGGCATCCGCACGCGCATCCCTAGTGAAAAACGCCGACGAGAAATGGCCGACCGCGGCCCGGGCATTTCCCGAGGTCACCGTGGCGCTCGCGGCCTGGAATCGGGATGTTTCCGCGCGTATCGTCGACGCTACACCGGCTGAATCACTTCTGGCCGGAGTGCCCGCAAACAGCTAGGCGAAACACCGCCTGAACATGTGTCGTATAAACTTCGCGCACAAGGCAGAGAAGGCTGGCGCCCGGTCGCCCGAGCCTGCCGTCGAGACGAACACGGCAGCCCTCATTCACCCCTCGCGCACAGACCCCGGCCCCCGCCTCTCTGACCATGTGAGCTGACAGCGCCGTCCGCCCAGCCCCCGCGCCAGCGTGCCTGTCGAACGAGAGGCGACCCACCATGCCGCTGCATGTCCCCGAGGCTCCCGCGCCCGCACTGCGTTCCGTCCTCACGGCACTCGGTTCCCCCACCGCCGTCCGCGAGGCCCGAACTCCCTCCCTGCGCACCGCCCAGGGCCCTGTCACCCCGGAGCTGCCCCTGCCCGTGCACGTCCTCGACAGCGTCACCGCCCAAGGCACGGCCGTCACCCGGCTGGCCGGATGGCGGTTCCTGATCCGCTGCGGCGATCGCGCCGTGGCCGCGGCCGACACCATGCTGACGCCCGACGGCTGGGCGTTCTCCCACTTCTTCGAGGGGCCGTACATCGTCTCCACCGAGCGCGCACTGCGCCAGGCCGAGACGCTCACCCATCCCTACCAGCCGCGCCTGCTGTCCGTGCCCAGCCTGTACATGCTGACGCTGTGGCTGCACGGCGACCGCACCGCCGACGGAGCCGACGGTCATCCCGCGGCCACCGATCTGCTGGTGCCCCTGGCCCCGGCCCCGCCCGGCATCGCGGCCCACCGGCCGCACCGGGTCGCCGATCTGCTGCCGGTGCTGACCCTCCGTGCGACACCCGCGCCGCCCCTGCTGGGCTCCGGCGCCCCGGCCTGACGGCCGCCCATCGGCGCACCACCCCGCCTCGTACCCCGCCCCGGATCTCCGCGGCGGGGTACGTCCGTTCCGCCGTACCCCCCGTCCGGACTAGCCCCTTCCGGCCACCCCGAACCACCCAAAGGGACAGTGCAGTTGAGATGAACCGTCCGCGCGGGTGATGCGTCATCAACCTATGAGAAGCGGTGCTGCGAAATCCCTGCGGAACGACGCCCGTAGGGCAACACTGGGTTCCGACCGACTTATCGCAACGGGGGGCGGCCATGAAGACGACAGAGCGAGAGATCCCACCAATGTGCCAGCACCAGCCACCGTGCCCGACCGCCGACTCCGCCGACCGGGAAGGCGCCCGGCTCGCGGCACACCACCCGGAGCAGGGATGGAGCCTGCTGTGCAACGGCGTCGTGCTCTTCGAGGACACCGGTGAGCTCCTGCCGGACGGCCAGATCATCGCCCCGCACCGTCCTGTGGAGACCAGCCAGGTGATGACGGCCGCCTGAGCACGACCGAACACGAACACAGGGGCCGGTTCCCGAACCGGCCCCGCTGCCTGTCCGGACCCGCCCATCCACCCATCAGCGGCCCGGAGCGCGTCAAGAAACGCCCCTCCGCCCGTCAGAGTCACGTCAAGCCGCACCGGCCCGGCCCGCCCGGACCCTAGCGTCGAACACATGACGCCCTCCGACGAAGCGCGACCCGACCTGTCCCGCTTACCCGAGCGGCACCACTGCCCCACGGCGTACGACCGCCACTGGGCGCGGCACCTGCACAGCGCACTGGGCTGTGCGGCCGTACTCCTCGCGGCGCTGTTCCTCATCGACTGGGCCGCCGCCACCCTCAGCCCCTGGCGCGGCGCCCTCTGGCCGGCCCTGGCCGCCCTGGTCTTCCTGATGCTCTGCCCACCGCGCGTCGCCGCCGGCCCCGGCTGGCTGGAGTCGCGTTTCCTGCTGCGCACCCGGCGGGTCCGCACCGATCTGCTGGTCTCGGTGCGCTGCTGCGACGGCGTCGCCGAGCGCCTGGTGCTGCGCGACACCTTCGGCGCCCGCGTCGACCTCGACCCCCGCGTCCTCCTCGACAACCCAGAACTGTGGCACCGCCTCGACGAGGACGCCCACCGCGCGGAGGCCTCCGGCGCCCTGCTCTGCGGCCGCACCGCGCTGCGCCACCTGTGCAGACGCGTCGACCAGGAGACCGCCCTGGCCGTGTTCCGGGTGTCGAACCTCGACTAGCCGGGCGAACGCGCCACCGCCCCGCACGGCGGCAGCCGCACCGGCGGCACTCGCGAAGTCGGGGGCTCGTCGAGGGCTGGAGAACGGCGAGGGCCCCGCCCCGGCCGTCAAGCCGAAGCGGGGCCCTGCCCGAAGGAGCCGTGCCCGAAGGAGCCGTGCCCGAAGGGGGCTCCGGCTCCCTACACTCGCTCAGTCCTCGTACGCGTCCAGCGGCGGGCACGAGCACACCAGGTTCCGGTCACCGAACGCCTGGTCGATCCGGCGCACCGGCGGCCAGTACTTGTCGGCGACGGACACCCCGGCCGGGAAGACCGCCGTGTCACGGCCGTACGCGTGCTCCCACTCCCCGCCGAGCGCGGCCGCGGTGTGCGGCGCGTTGCGCAGCGGGTTGTCCTCGGCGGGCCACTCGCCGGAGCCGACCTTCTCGATCTCCGCACGGATGGCGATCATCGCCTCGCAGAACCGGTCCAGCTCGCTCAGGTCCTCGGACTCGGTCGGCTCGATCATCAGCGTCCCGGCCACCGGGAACGACATCGTCGGCGCGTGGAAGCCGTAGTCGATCAGCCGCTTGGCGACGTCGTCGACGCTCACGCCGGTCGCCTTGGTGAGCGGGCGCAGATCGATGATGCACTCGTGCGCGACCAGCCCGCCGGGGCCGGTGTAGAGCACGGGGTAGTGCGGCTCCAGGCGCTTGGCGATGTAGTTGGCGCTGAGCACCGCCACCTGCGTGGCCCGCTTCAGCCCCTCGCCGCCCATCAGCCGGACGTACGCCCACGAGATCGGCAGGATGCCCGCGGAGCCCCAGGGCGCGGCCGAGATGGGGCCGACGCCCGTCTCCGGACCGGCCGCCGGCTGGAGCGGGTGGTTCGGCAGGTACGGCGCCAGGTGCTCGCGCACGGCCACCGGGCCGACGCCGGGACCGCCACCGCCGTGCGGGATGCAGAACGTCTTGTGCAGGTTCAGGTGCGAGACGTCACCGCCGAAGTGACCCGGCTTGGCCAGGCCGACCAGCGCGTTGAGGTTGGCGCCGTCCACGTACACCTGACCGCCGGCCTCGTGGACCTGCGCGCAGATGTCGGAGACGTGCTCCTCGAACACACCGTGCGTCGACGGGTAGGTGATCATCAGCACCGACAGCTCGTCGCGGTACTGCTCGATCTTCGCCCGCAGGTCGTCGACGTCGATCTCGCCGTCCTCGGCGGTCTTCACCACGACGACCTTCATCCCGGCCATCACGGCGCTGGCGGCGTTGGTGCCGTGCGCGGAGGACGGGATCAGACACACGGTCCGCTGCTCGTCGCCGTTGGCCCGGTGGTAGCCGCGCACGGCCAGCAGACCGGCCAGCTCGCCCTGCGATCCGGCGTTCGGCTGGAGCGACACCTTGTCGTAGCCGGTGACCTCGGCGAGACGTTCCTCCAGCTCGCGGATGAGCGTGAGGTAGCCCTGCGCCTGCTCCTCGGGCGCGAACGGGTGCAGCTGCCCGAACTCCGGCCAGGTGACCGGCTCCATCTCGGTGGTCGCGTTGAGCTTCATGGTGCAGGAGCCCAGCGGGATCATGCCGCGGTCCAGCGCGTAGTCCCGGTCGGCGAGCCGACGCAGGTAGCGCAGCATCGCGGTCTCGGAGCGGTACTGCTGGAAGACCGGGTGGGTGAGGAAGTCGTCGGTGCGCAGCAGGGCGTCCGGCAGGGCGTCCTCGGTGGTCGCGTCCAGCGCGTCGATGGTGCCCTCGACGCCGAAGGCGTTCCACACCGCGGCCAGCTGGGCCCGCGAGGTGGTCTCGTCGCAGGCGATCGACACCTGGTCGGCGTCGACGAGCCGCAGGTTGACGCCGTTCACCCGGGCGGCGGCCACGATCTCGGCGGCCCGGCCCGGCACCCGCACGGTCAGGGTGTCGAAGAAGGCGCCGTGGACGATCTCGGCCCCGCCCTTCGCCAGGCCCGCGGCCAGGATCGACGCGTACCGGTGGGTGCGCCGCGCGATGCCCCGCAGCCCCTCGGGGCCGTGGTAGACGGCGTACATACCGGCCATCACCGCGAGCAGCACCTGCGCGGTGCAGATGTTGCTGGTCGCCTTCTCACGGCGGATGTGCTGCTCGCGGGTCTGCAGCGCCAGCCGGTACGCCTTGTTCCCGTCGGCGTCCACGGACACACCCACGAGCCGCCCGGGCAGGCTGCGGGCCATCTTCTCCTGGACGGCCATGTAGCCGGCGTGCGGCCCGCCGAAGCCCATCGGCACACCGAAGCGCTGCGTGGTCCCGACGGCGATGTCGGCACCCAGCTCACCGGGCGACTTCAGCAGCGTCAGCGCGAGCAGGTCGGCGGCGACGGTGACGAGCGCGCCCCGCTCGTGGGCCTGGTCGATGAGCGGCTTGATGTCCCGTACGGCACCGGAGGCGCCGGGGTACTGGACGAGCACGCCGTTGATCTCCCGCCCGTCCAGCTCGGCCGGGATGCCCTCGTCGAGGTCGGCGACGACGACCTCGACGCCGGTCGGCTCGGCGCGGGTCTGGATCACGGCGATGGTCTGCGGCAGCGCGTCCGCGTCGACCAGGAACAGGCCCTTCTTGTTCTTGCCCATGCGCCGGGACAGCGCCATCGCCTCGGCCGCGGCCGTGCCCTCGTCGAGCAGCGAGGCGCCGGAGGTCGGCAGGCCGGTGAGGTCGGCGACCACGGTCTGGAAGTTCAGCAGCGCCTCCAGGCGCCCCTGGGAGATCTCGGGCTGGTACGGCGTGTAGGCCGTGTACCAGGCCGGGTTCTCCATCACATTGCGCAGGATCACGGGCGGCGTGAAGGTGCCGTAGTACCCGAGTCCGATCATGGAGTCGAGGACCTGGTTGCGGTCGGCCAGCCCTCGCAGCTCGGCCAGCACCTCGGCCTCGGTCCGCGCACCCGGCAGGTCCAGGGCGTCGGCGTTCTTGATCACATCCGGGACCGCGGCGGCGGTGAGCTCGTCCAGCGAGCCGTAACCGACCTGCGCGAGCATCTTCGCCCGAGCCTCGTGGTCGGGTCCGATGTGGCGCTGCTCGAACGGTGTGCCCTGTTCGAGCTCGGAGAGCGGAATGCGATGCTCGGTCATTGCGGAGGCCTCCTGGTCTGACGCGACCTGCGAGGGGCACCACGGCGCGGGTGCCCGGACGGCCTCCCCCTCTGTCATCTCAACCTGAGAGTTTCACCGGACCCGCCCTAGGGGGATCCGGCTTTCACCGTCGGTGAGAGCGGAAGCCGTCGACACCCGCCCTGCTTTCCAGAGTGACCTCGTCCGTGCGGTACATGGGCCTGAGAGATTCCGGGGAGGATTTGCTCCTTCGGCGCCTCCGGTGATCTCCGGAGGACTCTCCCGCACGGGGTCAGCAGCCGTTGTCAGCCTACCAGCGAGGTCAACGCCCAGGCGTTCGAGTGGCCGGGTTCACCATTGTGCTCTTTCGTAGTGCTTACGGATGAGTTGCGACGACGTGGAGGGCCCGTGCTGACCGATATCGATCCGCGCAACCTGATCGGCCGCAAGGCGTTCGACCGCAACGGCACCAAGATCGGCACCATCGACGAGGTCTATCTCGACGACGCGACCGGCGTGCCGGAGTGGGCCGCCATACGGACCGGCCTGTTCAGCAGGGATGCCTTCGTCCCGCTGGAACCCAGCGAAATGATCGAGGGCAGCCTCCACGTGCCTTTCGACCGCGCCCTGATCAAGGACGCCCCGGACTTCGGCGTGGGCCGTCATCTCTCCCCGGAGCAGGAACTGCAGCTCTACCACCACTACGGTCTGGACATCGCGGCCCCACCCGCCCTGCCGGACCACGATTTCGGCAAGCTGGCGGGCACGGACGAGCCCTGACCCGACCGAAGGAGAGCCACCAGCCCGGCCGAGCCGCGCACCCCGACTTCACCCACCCAGCCCGCTCGGCCTCCCCAGTCCCTCAGCAATGCACACCCGGCACCGCCTGCCTCACCACGCTCAGGCCTCAGCAGCCCCAGCGACAACGGCTCCGCCGACTCCAACACCGAATCGCCCACCCGAAACGTCCGCACCGACCCGGCCCGGAGGGCACCGAGAACCGCACAGGCGCACCCTCCCCGGCCGTACCCCTACTCGGCCCGGCCGAGCCGCACACCCCGACTTCACCCACTCACTCCCGGCACCACCGTCGCGCCGCCCCCGGCACCACCTCACCTCGCTCGATCCTCACCGGCACCAGCGACAACGGCTCCGCCGACTCCAGCACCGAATCGCCCACCCGGAACGTCCGCATCCGACCCGACCCGCCCCGGCCCGGACGAGGCCGCCGAGCACCGCACAGGCACCCTCCCCGGCCCACTGCCCCGCACCCCGCCGTCCCCCTACTCAGCCCCACCGAGCCGCACACCCCGACCGCACCCACCCAGCCCGCTCGACCACGCTCCACAGCCGCTTAGCCACTCACTCACGCACTCCCGGCACCACCCTCGCGCCGTCCCCCGGCACCACACCACCCCGCTCAGGCCTCACCGGCACCAGCGGCAACGGCTCCGCCGGCTCCAGCGCCGGATCGTCCACCCGGAACGTCCGCACCCGCCCCGGCTCCGACCAGGGCGTCTCGAACCGCACGGTCACCCTCCCGAGCCCGCTGCCCTGCACCCAGCCGTGCCCGTACTCGGCGTGCCGCACATCGTGCCCCGCCGACCAGCGCCGCTCGACCGGCTCCACCTCCCCGGGCGCGTGCTCCTCGGCCGCCGCCTCCTCCGCGGGCCCATCCTCCCGTTCCCCCGCGGCCTGGGCGAACAGGTCTTCCTGCGTGTAGTCCGCGAGTCCGCTGACGCCGACCCCGAGCAGCCGGACGCCGCCCGTCGTGTCCACGGCCTCCAGCAGCCGCGCCGCGGCCTCACGGACCACCGCCGGGTCGTCCGTGGGCCCGCGCAGCGTCTCGGAGCGCGTCAGCGTCGAGAAGTCGTATCGGCGCACCTTCAGCACGATGGTCCGCCCGGACAGCCCCGCCCCCCGCAGCCGCCGCACGCACCGGTCCGCGAGCCGCTGCACCTCGAGCCCCACCCGGAGCCGGTCGTGGATGTCCACGTCGTAGGTGTCCTCGACCGACACCGACTTCGTCTCGCGCTCGGCGACCACCGGCCGCTCGTCCCGCGCCAGCGCCATCGCGTACAGGGCATGCCCATGCGCCTTGCCCACCAGGCGCACCAGCTCGTCCTCACCCGCCTCGGCGAGCTCCTCGACCGTGGTGATCCCGGCCCGCCGCAGATGGTCTCCCGTCGCCGG
The DNA here is from genome assembly GCF_040298625.1 of Streptomyces sp. NPDC001532. NCBI lineage: Bacteria > Bacillati > Actinomycetota > Actinomycetes > Kitasatosporales > Streptomycetaceae > Streptomyces > Streptomyces sp. NPDC001532. The sequence goes on along the minus strand of NZ_JBEPAL010000018.1, from coordinate 9,704 downwards.
CCCCACCCCCGGCAGCGTCCGCACCGACATCGGCCCGAGCAGTGCCCGCTCCGTTCCCGGTTCGATCACGAGCAGCCCGTCCGGCTTGGCCTCCTCCGAGGCGATCTTCGCGAGCATCTTGGAGGCGGCCAGCCCGACCGACCCGGTCAACCCGGTGACCTCCCGGATGTCCGCGCGCAGCTTCGTCCCCGCCAGCCGCGCCGACATCTCGTCCCAGGCCGCTCCCCCGGCCTCCAGATCCACGAAAGCCTCATCGAGACTCAGCGGCTCCACCAGCGGCGACAGCGACCGCAGCAGCGCCATCACCTGCTCGCTGATCGACCGGTAGAACCCGAAGCGCGGCACCAGATACGCGGCGTTCGGCGCCAGCCGCCGCGCCTGCCCCATCGGCATCGCCGAATGCACCCCGAAGACCCGGGCCTCGTAGGACGCGGTGGCGACCACTCCGCGCGGTCCCAGCCCGCCCACGACGACGGCCTTCCCGCGCAGGCTCGGCTTCGACGCCTGCTCCACCGAGGCGAAGAAGGCATCCATGTCGAGATGCAGGATCGTGGGCGCGGTTCTCACATCTCCGATGCTGCACCACGCCACTGACAATGCGGCGGTACACCGCTGACCCACCGCACGCCGGGGCCCTCACCAGGCCTCTCGCGCCCCGTGCAGCGCGTCCCGGACCCGCGTGGGGCTCCGGCGGCCCCTCAGACCGCCCGGTTGCGACGCCGGGCCAGTTCGTCGGCCGGGTTGTGCCCGACCAGCGTCTCTCCGGTGTCGATGCGCTCCCCGTGCAGCTGCGACAAGGCGCTCTCGACGTCCCGCCACACGACGCCGACCGCGATCCCGAAGATCCCCTGCCCGCCCTGGAGCAGCGCGTGGACCTCGTCGGGCGAGGTGCACTCGTACACCGTCGCACCGTCGCTCATCAGGGTCATACGCTCGAGATCACGGAAACCGCGTTCTCTGAGATGCTGCACGGCGGTGCGAATGTTCTGGAGCGACACCCCCGTGTCGAGAAACCGCTTCACGATCTTCAGGACCACGACGTCCCGGAAGCTGTACAGCCGCTGGGTCCCCGACCCGTAGGCGGGTCGTACGCTCGGCTCGACCAGTCCGGTGCGCGCCCAGTAGTCCAGTTGCCGATAGGTGATTCCGGCGGCCGCACAGGCCGTCGGACCTCGGTAGCCGACCTCCTCGGGCTCCTCGGACGCCGCGCCCTCACCGCCGGGCACCACCGTGGGCCGCTGGGGAACGCGGTCGGTCGCCCTGCCGGGTTGCGGATACCCCCTGCCCGACCGCAGCTGAGAACCGGGGGGAGGGTACGGACCGCTCTCCCCGAGACTGCGTCCGGGGGCACCCCCAGCCGTACCGTCGCCGCTGCTTCTCACGCCGACCTCCGTCCTTGACCTGCCTTCTCGACGGTAGGCAGTCACCAAGGGTGCGTCAACGATCGCCACACTCGGCACGCCGAGTGATAATCACCCTAGGAGTGGTTTCCCGCACCCCACCGCGGGGAAAGGCTAGCCGAATGCTCTCGGCCGGAGCCGCAGGACGCTCTCACTCGCCGCTGGCAATTGCCGACGTCGGCACAGGGCGGAGTGCGGCCCGGCCGACCGAAAGTCCGCCGGGCCGCCCCCATTTCACTGGCTGCTGCTGCCGAAGTCCTCGGGCGAGATCTGGTCCAGGAACTCGCGGAATTTCTCCACCTCGTCCTCCTGCTCGTCCGGGATCGCGATACCGGCGTCGTCGAGCACCCCGTCACTGCCGTAGATCGGCGTTCCGGTGCGCAGGGCCAGCGCTATGGCATCGGATGGGCGGGCGCTCACCTCGACGCCGCTGGCGAACACCAGCTCGGCATAGAAGACGCCCTCACGCAGATCGGTGATGCGCACTTCGGTGAGCTCCTGGCCGACGGCCTCCAGCACGTCCTTGAACAGGTCGTGGGTCAGCGGTCGTGCGGGGGCCATGCCCTGCTGGGCGAAGGCGATCGCCGTCGCCTCCCCCGGCCCGATCCAGATGGGGAGGTAGCGGTCGCCTCCCACTTCACGCAGGAGCACGATCGGTTGGTTGGAGGGCATCTCGACCCGGACACCTACGACATCGAGCTCGTTCACACAGCAACCCTAGGCCGTGCTCGGGATGTTTGGGTAGTCGGGCCGGTATCAGGCTCCCGATCCGGCCGTCCGAGCCTCCCGGCACATCCGCCCGTAGGCCCCTGTCGCCTCCCGCGACAGCGCCCGATCCATCCCACCGCGCGGTGCGCCCCAGGTCAGGGCAGCCGCACTCCGAGCGCGATCTGCACCAAGGCCGCGTGCAGCTTCACCGCGAGCCCCGCCAGCTCCTTCGTGCGGGCCTCCGCGAGCGTCCTGGTCTGCGGATTGCGGTGACGCTTCAGCGGGGCCACCACCTGGTCCACCAGCCCGGCCTCACGGTCGGCGGCGGCCTTCATCGACCGCAGATGCCGCGGCTCGATCCCGAACCGCCCCAGTTCGGCCACCAGCCCGGCCACGGTGACCGTCTCGGCGTCGTACACGCCCTCCGCCAGCGCCGTGATCAGCCCGTACGACTCCCACTCGGCCAGTTGCCGGTCGTCGATCCCGGCGGCGGCGAGCAACTCCGCCCGCCCGATCCTCGCCGCCGTGGGCGCCTCGGCCGGCTCCGGTCCCGCTTCCCCGTCGCGCTGCCGGCCGACCGTGGGCAGGCGTACCTCCTCGCCGCGCTCCACCGCGTCCAGGTGCTCACGAATCACCTTGAGCGGCAGATAGTGGTCCCGCTGCATCCTCAGGACATGGCCGAGACGCTCGACGTCACCGGGGCTGAACTTGCGATACCCCGAGGGGGTCCGCTGCGGCTCGATCAGCCCCTCCGACTCCAGGAAACGGATCTTGGAGATGGTGACTTCGGGGAACTCCTCGCGCAGCGTGTTCAGCACCGTGCCGATGCTCATCAGCCCACTGTCCGCGGCGGCGGTACCGCTCCCGGCACCGCCGCTCGGTGTTTGAAGCATGGACCTTCCCTGGGGTTTCCCCCCGGACTGCGTCTGGGGGAGGGTCAGATGCCCTGCCGGCTCGCGTAGAAGACCAGCCGGTACTTGCCGATCTGCACCTCGTCACCGTTGGACAGGGCGACCTGGTCGATCCGCTCGCGGTTGACGTACGTGCCGTTGAGGCTGCCCACGTCGGCCACCGTGAACGACCCGTCCGGGCTGCGCCGGAACTCCACGTGCCGCCTGGAGACCGTCACGTCGTCCAGGAAGATGTCGCTCTGCGGGTGCCGCCCGGCCGTGGTCAGGTCGCTGTCCAGCAGGAAGCGACTGCCCGAGTTCGGCCCCCGGCGCACCACCAGCAGCGCGGAGCCCAGCGGCAGCGCGTCGACGGCGGCCTGCGCCTCCGGGGAGAGGGTGGGCATCGGCGTCTGGCCGGTGGCCTCGGCGTCGTAGGCCTCCAGACCGCTGATCGAGATTGTGGAGGTCGTCTCCGACGGACGCTCCGGCGTCGCGCCCGCCCGCAGCGGCGCGCCACAGTTGGAACAGAAGCGGCTGCTCTCCGCGTTGCGGTTACCGCACCTCGTACACACCAGGACCGACATGGACGGATCCTCCTGCCGCGGCTGCCCCGCCGGGGCATTGGACGCGTACGGACCAGAGGAGAACCCTCCACCCGTACTTGAGGTTGACGGTTGCCCGAAACCTATGCCGCCGGACTGGGCAGGGTCAACAGACGGCGCGCCCTGACCTCCCGAAATGTCACCGCCCGGACCAGCCACCTGGTCCCGGAACAGCGGGCGCTGGCCCTCCGCGTCAGGCTGCGCGCGATGCCGAGCGGTCGCGTTGCTGTCGCTACCCTCTCGCGCGCTCTTGCCGAACAACTTCGCAAACAACTTCACGGGCGATTCCCCTTGACCGAAACAGACCCGCCCGTGGGGCAGGACGAACCCTGATTGCACACACTGGCCGAGCCGGACATCCTCACAACGTCCGTGTCCACCAGACAGTTTCCACCACGCACCACCCAATCGGTGCGGCGACCCCCCCGCAACCTCATGCCCTCGCCGGACGGTCGGCATGCACCGCCGGTTCACTGGGAGGACGACCGAGCGTAGTCAGGTCGCTCCGCGGCTCGCAAGGCGTCCACGACGATCTTGCTCGACCGCTGCACCGTCACGGTGGCCTGCTCCTTCTCCAGCGTCTGCACCACGCCTCCAGGGATGTTGAGGGCCGGTTCGAGGTCCTGCGGCTTGCCGATGACCTTGAAACGATAGGGCGCGTTGATCTTGTTCCCGTCGACACTCACGCTTTTGCCGGAATCCGTCAGGAAGGTGCTCGCGACCACCCGCACGCCGTTCACCTGGATCGCCTCCGCGCCGGCGGCGCGCAGCTCCTGGATCGCGTCGAGCAGCATGTCCGATTCGACCGTTCCCTTCGTGTCCTCGATGGTGATGGTGATGCCGGGGCCCTCCGCCGCCACGGTGCCCGCGAGGATGCCCAGTTGCCGTTCCTTCTCGATCGTCTGCCTGCGGGCCTCCTCGGCCTGGTTCGAGCTGTTCTCCAGCTCGTCCCGCTGCTCCTCGAGCCCTCGCTTCTCGTCTTCAAGACGCTGAGTACGGTCGTCGAGTTCATCGAGGATGCGGACCAGATCCTCCTGGCGCGCTCCGCGCAGAGCACTGTCACCGTCGCTGTTCGAGGCGACCTGGACGGCCAGACCGAAGCCCAGCCCGAACAGCAGCAGGGCCACGATGAGTTGGGCCCGCGTGACGCGCGGCGGCCACAGCCCCTTCACCAGCCGCTGCCGGCCGGTCAGTCCGGGCTCGGCCGTCGGCCGGGGTGCTTCGGCCTGCGGCGCCGCCGCCGGCGCCTCCTCGGGCAGTTCCTTGCGCAGCCGGTTCTCGCCCGTCTCGTCCTGGGTGCTCATCGGCCTCACGCCCGGAACACGTGCCGGCGGATCGCCGCGGCGTTGGAGAAGATACGGATGCCGAGCACGACCACGACACCCGTCGACAGCTGGGCACCGACGCCCAACTTGTCGCCCAGGAACACGATCAGCGCGGCGACGACCACGTTCGACAGGAACGACACCACGAAGACCTTGTCGTCGAAGATGCCGTCGAGCATGGCCCGCAGGCCGCCGAAGACGGCGTCGAGTGCCGCGACGACGGCGATCGGCAGGTAAGGCTCGACGACCGCCGGAACCTCGGGCCGGACCAAGAGGCCGGCCACGACTCCCACGACGAGGCCCAGTACGGCGATCACGATGTGCCCTTCTCACTTGTCGGCTTTGCTGACTCGGATCTCGGCTGTGCGGTGCGCACGGTCACGCTCGGCGCGGCCGGCAGCCGGAGGTCGTCCTCCACGGAGATTCCGGTACGGATGCCGAAGTTCTCCTGGAGGGCATGCAGATAGAGCCCGTCCGCACTGTTCTGGAAGCGGTTGCTCAGCTCTTCGCCGTCCCCCACCGCGAGGACCGTGTACGGCGGCACGAGCGGCCGGTTGTCGACCAGTATGGCGTCGCCCGCGGCCCTGATCGCCGACAGCGCGGTCAGCCGCTGGCCGTTGATCGAGACGGCCTCGGCACCGGACTCCCACAGCCCGTTGACCACCCGCTGCATGTCCCGGTCGCGCACCCGTCCGGTGTCGGAGAAACCCGAGGCCCCGCGAGGATTGCCGTCACTGTCGGTGCCGGCCTCCTTCGCGTCGTTCACGACCAGCTGTACGCCGGGGCCGTGCACCTCGGCGGCACCCGACAGGATGCCCATCAGCTCCGTCCGGTCCCCGCCGCCGCTCTCCTTCAGCGCCTCCCGCTGCCGCGCGCCGACCTCGTCGCGCAATTTGTCGACGGCGGTCTCCAGCTCGTCGGCGGCCTCGGTCTCGCGGTCGATGCGGTCGATCAGCTCCTCGCGCTCCTTGGCCAGAGCGGGAGCGGCCACCCGGGCCTGGGCGGCCCCCACGGTGACGACGAGCGCCGCCAGCACCAGGCCGGCGGCGAGACCGAGCCGCGCCCGGAGCGTCTTGGGCATGCCCCCGTCACCCGCGGCCTTCTTGCGGGCCGCCGCCTCGGCGTACCCGTCGTCGAGGCTGTGATCCATGACGTTGTTGAGCAGCGACATGGAAGCGTCCGGACGCGAGGGTGGGCGCGTGGACGTGCTCCGAACGGGGGGCTGCTGCGGCATGCCGCACATCGTCGCACGTCGCGCCCACTACCTCCGAATGGCCCTGCCCACGTGCCGGACAGGCCCCCGCTGGGAGGCCTGTCCGGGATTACGCGTGTGCGGGTGTTCCTACCGTCCGGCGCTGTCCACGACGGCCGACCACTCGTCGAGCAGTGCCTGCGCAGAGGCGTCGTCCGGCCCTTCGGCCCACAGATGGGTGACGGCCTCGGCCGGGTCGGGCAGCACCATGACCCAGCGCCCGTCGGCCTCCACCACGCGGACGCCGTCGGTGGTGTCCACGAAGCGGTCTCCGGCCGCCTCGACGACCCGCCGCATGACCAGGCCCTTGACGGCCCACGGAGTCGCCAGGTCCCGCTTGAGGACGTGCGCCCGCGGGATCCGGGCGTCGATCTGGCTCAGCGTGAGCTGGGTCCGCGCCACCAGCCCGATCAGCCGTACGAAGGCGGCCGTGCCGTCGAAGACGCTGCTGAACTCCGGGACGATGAATCCGCCCTTGCCGTCACCGCCGAAGATGGTCGACTCCTCGGCCCCGACCCGCGTCAGATCGTCGGGCGAGGTCGTGGTCCACTCCACCTGGGTCCCGTGATAGGCCGCCACCTGCTCGGCGATCCGAGTCGTGGTCACCGGCAGGGCCACCCGCCCACTGCGCCGCTCGGCGGCCACCAGGTCCAGCATCACCAGCAGCGCGCGGTCGTCCTCGACGATCCGCCCCTTCTCGTCGACCAGCGACAGCCGCTCGCCGACCGGGTCGAAACGCACGCCGAACGCCGCTCGCGCGGACGCGACGATCTCTCCGAGCCGCACCAGGCCCTTGCGCCGCGTCTCCGCGGACTCGGTGGGCCTCGACTCGTCGAGACCGGGGTTGATGGTCAGCGAGTCCACACCGAGCTTGCCCAGCAGGCTCGGCAGCACCAGTCCCGCGCTGCCGTTCGACGCGTCGACGACGACCTTCAGCCCGGACTCGGCGATCCCGGTCGTGTCGACGTTCCGCAGCAGGGATCCGGTGTACGAGTCGAAGACGCTCGCCGGGAAGTGCAGATCGCCGATCTCACCCGGGAACGCACGCCGGTACTCCTGCCGCGCGAACACCCGGTCGAGCTTGCGCTGACTGCCCTGCGAGAGGTCCGCGCCCTGGCCGTCGAAGAACATGATGTCCACGGAGTCCGGCACTCCGGGCGTGGTCCGGATCATGATGCCGCCGGCGCTCCCTCGCGCCGTCTGCTGCCGGGCGACCGGCAGCGGCACGTTCTCCAGGTCCCGTACGTCGATGGCGCTGGCCTGGAGCGCGGAGATGACCGCCCGCTTCAGTGCTCGGGCGCCTCGGGAGTGGTCACGGGCCGTGGTGACGGTCGAGCCCTTCTTCAGCGTGGTGGCGTAGGCACCGGCCAGCCGGACCGCCAGCTCGGGGGTGATCTCGACGTTCAGGATGCCGGAGACGCCGCGGGCACCGAAGAGATGCGCCTGTCCCCGCGATTCCCATATGACCGAGGTGTTGACGAAGGCGCCGGCCTCGATCGTCTTGAACGGGTAGACCCGGACGTTCCCCTGCACGATCGATTCTTCGCCGATGAGGCACTCGTCGCCGATGACGGCGCCGTCCTCGATCCGCGCGGCCCGCATGATGTCGGTGTTCTTACCGACCACGCAGCCCCGCAGATTGCTGTGCTGCCCGACGTACACGTTGTCGTGCACCACGGCCTTGTGGAGGAACGCACCGCTCTTGACGACGACGTTCGAGCCCACCACGGTGTGCTCGCGGATCTCCGCGCCGGCCTCCACCTTGGCGTAGTCACCGACGTAGAGCGGCCCTCGCAGAACGGCGTCGGGATGCACCTCGGCACCCTCGGCCACCCACACGCCGGGAGAGATCTCGAAGCCGTCGAGCTCGACGTCGACCTTGCCCTCAAGGACGTCGGCCTGCGCCTTCACATAGCTCTCGTGGGTGCCGACGTCCTCCCAGTAGCCCTCGGCGACATAGCCGTAGATCGGCTTGCCTTCCTTCATCAACTGGGGGAAGACATCGCCCGACCAGTCGACCGGCACATCGGGCTCGACGTAGTTGAAGACCTCGGGCTCCATCACGTAGATGCCGGTGTTCACCGTGTCCGAGAAGACCTGACCCCAGGTCGGCTTCTCCAGGAAACGCTCGACCCGGCCCTCTTCGTCGACGATGGTGATGCCGAATTCCAGAGGATTCGGCACGCGCGTCAGGCAGACCGTGACGAGCGCGCCCTTTTCCTTGTGGAAGTTGATCAGGTCCGTGAGGTCGAAGTCGGTGAGAGCGTCACCGGAGATGACGAGGAAGGTGTCGTCCTTCAGCGCCTCCTCGGCGTTCTTCACGCTTCCCGCGGTACCGAGTGGCTTCTCCTCGTTGGCATAGGTGAGCTCCATTCCGAGCTCCTCGCCGTCACCGAAGTAGTTCTTCACCAGTGAGGCGAGGAACTGCACGGTGACGACGGTCTCGTTGAGCCCATGCCTTTTGAGCAGCCGCAGAACGTGCTCCATGATCGGCCGGTTGGCCACCGGCAGGAGCGGCTTGGGCATGCTTGAGGTCATAGGACGAAGGCGCGTGCCTTCGCCTCCGGCCATCACGACGGCCTTCATGTCGGAAGCGTCCTCCTCGAAGAGACGACGGTCTAGCCGACTTCACCCACCCGAATTGTCCCGCACTTTCCCCCGGCGGGCCATCGCACCGTTGCGACCGCAGCAATCAGTGAGCTCAATCGGCCTTGACGTCCGCGCGAACGAGACGGCGGACTTGGACCACGTAGAGAACTCCTGCCCACCAGTACAGCGTTGTACCCCATCCGGCGAACGCCCATCCGAAAATAGCAGCGAGTGACGAGATCCATCCAGTTCCGTCACTGAGCAACAGCAAGGGGAAGGCGTACATCAGGTTGAAGGTGGCGGCCTTGCCGAGGAAGTTCACCTGGGGCGGCGGATAGCCGTGTCGGCGGAGGATGCCCACCATCACCAGCAGGACCAGTTCCCGCGCCAGCAGTACAGCGGTCAACCACAGCGGCAGGATCTCCCGCCAGGTGAGACCGACCAGTGTCGAGAGAATGTAGAGCCGGTCCGCCGCGGGATCCAGAAGCCGGCCAAGGCTGCTGATCTGGTTCCAGCGCCGCGCCAGCTTGCCGTCCAGATAGTCACTGACCCCGCTGAGAGCCAGCACCAGCAGCGCCCAGCCGTCACTCTTCGGACCGCCGAACTCGGGCCAGAGGATCAGCCCCAGGAAGACGGGCACGCCGACGAGCCGCGCCATGCTGAGGATGTTCGGGATGGTGAGTACCCGGTCTGTCTGAACACGGGTCTCTTGGACCTCCACCCGGGGGCCTCCTGTGGGAAACGTACCGACGATGCCCCCTGACCTTACCGCAACGCAAAAAAGCTCCGGTTCTCGGGCTGTCTGCCCAAGAACCGGAGCTTTATCAAGAGGAGTTCGGCGGTGTCCTACTCTCCCACAGGGTCCCCCCTGCAGTACCATCGGCGCTGTGAGGCTTAGCTTCCGGGTTCGGAATGTAACCGGGCGTTTCCCTCACGCT